>NZ_JABJVY010000003.1:0-322409 GCF_040750475.1 Amorphus sp. 3PC139-8
GCCGGCCACCCCGGTCGTAGCTCCAACACCCGTCATGCACTAAGACTGAAACTGGACCACTTCGTTGGGGCAGGTCAGAAGCATGCTCGCTCAAGGTGGATCCTTCGGGGATCGCGAGGATCAGCGGTTCGGTGCTCAAAACCTCCTTGCGGAATTCCAGGTCCTCGAGCTCCGGTCGAGCCACGGCGATGTCGATTTCGCGCTCGACCAGCGCACGCTGCAGGTTTGCCGTGCTCAGTATGAGGAGATCGAGATTCACGTCCGGGTAGGCGTTCCGATAGTTGCGGATCACCCCCAAAAGGGCGCCGTAAGAGGCCGACCCGACAAAGCCGATGCTCAACCGCCCGGCAGAGCCGGTGCCCACGCGCTGCGTCTCGCGCAGGGCGATGTCCAACCGATTGAGCAATTGCCGTGCATGATCGCGCAGCACGCAGCCGGCCTGGGTCAGCCGGATCTGGCTGCGCGCGCGATCGAAAAGCTGAACGCCCAGCTCTTCCTCGAGCGCGGAAATCTGGCGCGACAGCGGCGGTTGCGCGATGTCGAGCCTGGTCGCCGCCCGGCCGATATTCAGTTCTTCGGCCACGGCGAGAAAATATTCGAGCTTTTTGAAATCCATGAACCTCCTCCCCTTATCTTTTTGTTTGAGCACATGCATACCGCCGGACGCCGCTACCCGGTAGTCTTTCGGCTCCAAACAGCTTTGTCGGCCGACATCGGACCGCGGCGGAGGCAACAACGCCACCGAAGGGCATGAACTCGTAAATCCAAAGGTTCCGGGCAGAGACCATTTGGTCGAACGCAGGCCTTCAGCGCAGCAAACCGACAAATGGCCGCATCGCGAGGTGGGGGGTTCGGCGCGGCAGACGAACATATTCTCCCATATAATGGAAATTTAAGACTCATTTTCCCACAAGACGAGCTCGTCTTGCCCGGCTCGCCATCGCACGCAGACGCGTCTTCCTCCACGGTCAACGCCTGTTGCCCAGCCGCAAACATGACGGAGCATACCCCGAAACGGGTTGCGATCAGATTTTGCCGCAGAAAAGTTGTCCCGTATTGTAGGAAATGATACCACTTGTTTTGCGCGAAATCGATCGATACGAGGCGCCAATATTTCCGGGAGATCCGGTGGGAGGATTCTATGAAGCATGCATTTTTCCGGACGGCCCTGTCCGCCGCCGCAATGGCTGCGGCAACGATGGTCGCGGCCGGCCCGGCCACCGCCGCCGACAAGGAATGGCTTGCCGATCTCGAGCCGCAAGTCCTGAGGCTCGCCGATTTTTCCGGTGACCAGAACGCCAACTTCGGCAAGGCGATGGTCCAATGGGAAGAGGCAATCACCGAGTTCACCGAGGGCAAGATCACCTTCGAGAACTACTGGTCGTCGTCGCTTCTGGGAGCACTCGATACGCTCAAGGGCGTTGGAGATGGGGTGGCCGACATCGGGCTGATCATCCCAAGCTACATGCCGCAGGAGCTGCCCGTCGGGTCCTGGCTGTTCGGTTTGGGAGCCGCGCTGAGCGGCTCTACGGTGCATGACGTCGCCGCCGGCGGCGCTGCCGCGTTGGAAACGGTCCTGACCTTTGATCCGCTGATTCAGGAATACGCATCCCACAACGTCAAAGTCCTCCAGGCAACGGCAACCCCGGCGTACAATCTGCTGTGCAACACGCCGATCACCACCCTGGAAGACGCCAAGGGCAAGCGCGCCCGCGCCATCGGGGCCGTCTGGTCGCAGACCGTCGAAGCGCTCGGCATGACCCCGGTCAGCATCGCCTGGAACGAGGCGTACGAGGGTCTGCAGCGCGGCGTCTTCGATTGCATGGTGATCAACCCGAATCAGTATGTCGACGGGCTAGTCCTGAAGGATGTCGCACCGGAATATGTGCCGGTCACCATGGCGCAGCTCCAGGCCTCGACCTGGGTGATCAACCTGGACGTCTGGGAAAGCTTCCCGAAGGAACTGCAGGACTTCATTGTCCAGGAAAATGTGCGAGCCGCCTATAATATCTGGAAAGGCTATCTGGAGATCGAAGCCAAGGCCGGCGATCTGATCGCTGCCGGCGAGGAAATCCACACCAACGACATCTCCGAGCTGGAGCCCGTCGCCAGGCAACAGCGCAGCGACTATGTGGCCAATCTCTCCGAATCGGCACCGGGCACCGTGCCGGACCCGCAGGCTTTCGTTGAGAGCTATGAGGAGCGCATCGCATACTGGACCGACGCGCTCGAGCAGCAGGGCTACAAAGTGACCGAACGCACTCCGGAGGCGATCCTCGAGGCCTTCTCCGGACTGCGCGACGTGGACCTGTCCGACTTCTACGCGAAGTTCAACGACGAGGTCACGCCGTCGCTCCTGAACCAACAATAACGCGACAAGCCTCTCCGGCCCGATCGGCCTCGCCGGAGGGGTAACATCCGCTTTCCGGAGTGTAAGGAGATCGCGGCTTCGATGTCACAAACGAGACCTGACAACATGACGGGGCCAGAGCGCGGCGCCTCGTTCTCCCTCCTTCGCCTCATCGACAGATTGAGCGCGGTCTTCGCCTATGGCGCTGCCGCGGCGGTGATCCTTCTGGCAACGAGTGTCTTCATCGACGTCGTCGGCCGGACGCTATTCAGCAGTCCGCTCACCGGAACGCTCGAAATGACGGCCTATTGGTGGATGCCGATGCTGACCTTGCTTGCGTTCGGCTACACCGAACAGAGACAGGAACACATCAAGGTGACGATCCTGCTCGACGCGCTGCCGCTTCGCATGCGCCAGATCGTGGAAGGGACCTTCGGCCTCGTCGCCACCGCACTTGTGATGGCCCTGACCTATTACGCAGCGGTCGACGCGTTGGAAAGCGCGCAAGTCGGCCAGACGACGGCCTCTTCGCCTCCGATCGCGATCTGGCCGTTCAAATTCGTTGCCGTTGTCGGGCTCGCGATGCTGTCGCTGCAGGCTGCGGCCACCGCCTTCCGATATTTCGCCGGTCTCCTTCCCGACAGGCAGGACGCCGAACTTGACGGGGATACCCTTTGAGCGGAAGCACCCCGCCCGCGGGCGACACGGCATCGGGCGCTATGGCGACCGGCAAGCATCGGGCTGCCCGCGCGGTCTTTTTCGTCGGCCTCGCAGTCGCCATCGCCGCATCGATCGCGATGCTGTATCTCGACATGCCCAAGCAGGTCACGGGCATGCTCGTCATCGTGCTGAGCATTGTCTTGCTCTTGATGGGTATACCGGTCGGCATCGCCATGCTCGGCGCGGCCGTTCTGGGCCTATATGCCCTCAGCGGCCCCAGAGTGGTTACCTCCACCCTGGAATCCGTCGGCTTCGATGCCGTCGCGTCCTGGTCCTACAGCGTCATTCCCATGTTCATTCTCATGGGCATGCTGCTTTGGAAATCGGGCCTGACGGAAACGGCGTTCGAAAGCGCGCGCCGGTGGCTGGGCTGGATGCCCGGCGGCCTAGCGGTTGCCACTAACTTCGCCGGTGCCGCGCTGGCCGCCAGCAGCGGCAGCACGATCGGCATTACCTACGCTTTGGGCCGGGTATCGATCCCGGAGATGCTGAAGACCGGCTATCATCCGCAGCTGGCCGTCGGCAGCGTGGCTGCGGCCGGCACGCTCGGCCAGATCATCCCCCCGAGCCTCCTCCTCGTTGTCTATGCCGGCGCCGCGTCCCAGCCGGTCGGCCATCAGCTTCTCGCCGGTGTGGTGCCGGGGCTGATGCTCGCCCTTGCCTTCGCGCTCATGATCGTCACACGTGCCGTGGTCGATCCGTCCATGGCACCGCGCGTCGACATGAGCAAAGTGAGCTGGCGCATGCGGATGGAGTCGCTGGTTGAAGGCGTTCCGATTCTGATCGTCGTCGTCACCGTCATCGGCGGGCTCTTTGCCGGCATTTTCACGGCGACGGAGGCCGGCGTGTTCGGCATGTTCGCCGCACTCCTGTTCGGGACGATCAACTGTCTGCGCACGAACGGTTCGTGGCGGGCCGTCGCCACGATGATCCGGGAATCGCTCGCCGGCACGCTGACGAGCACGGCCTCCATCTTCCTTTTGATCATCGGCGTCGTCGTGCTGACGCGTGCGATGGCGCTCAGTCAGGTCCCGAACGCACTGGCCCAAGGCATCGTGGATATGGGCCTCGGCCGGATCGAGTTGCTGCTCATCCTGATACTCGTCTACCTGCTTCTGGGCATGTTCATGGACACGCTCGCCATGATGTTGCTCACGATTCCCGTCCTCCTTGCCCCACTCAAAGCAGTGGGAGTCGATCCGCTTTGGTTCGGCGTGTTCCTTGTCGTCATGGCGGAGGTCGGCCTGCTCACGCCGCCGCTCGGCATTCTGACCTTTATCGTCCATCGAATAGCGCTGGATCCACAAGCCAACCTTGGGAAGCCGATAAGCCTCGGCACTGTGTTCAAAGGCGTTGCTCCGTTCGCATTGACCGCGATTGTCGTCTTGTTGCTGCTCATCTTCTTCCCCGGCATCGTCACGTGGCTTCCGAGCCAGAGCAGCGGTTGAGATCGCGTCCGGAACACATCTTTCCGGACGCTGCGTCGCGGGCACCACCCTGCGGAATAGGTGAGGCATGAAAGTATTTGAAATCTTGGCGCGGAGCCTGGCGAATGCTGGACAGGGGCCGCTGTTCGGGCTCGTCGGCGACGCGAACCTCTACATGATCGACAGTTTCCTGCGCGACTGCGGCGGCCGCTACTACGGCGCGGCAAACGAGAGCGGAGCGGTCTTGATGGCGCTCGGCCATGCCAGCGTTTCCGGCAAGGTCGGCATCGCAAGCGTCACGCACGGCCCGGCCGTGACCAACACGCTGACCGCGCTGGCCGAGGGCGTTAAGGCCTCGCTGCCCGTCGTGTTGATGTGCGGCGACACCGCCTACCATGATCGCGAGAACCTGCAGAACATTGCCCAACGCGAGGCCATCCTGTCGACCGGAGCCGGCTTCGACCAGGTCAACGCGGCCGAAACGGCCGCCGACGATCTGGCGCGCGCGATCCGGCGTGCCTATGGCGAACGCCGCCCCATCGCCCTGAATATTCCGGTCGACATTCAACGTCGCGAAGTCGAGGCGGAAGCGTCGACGCCGCTGGTCTCGTTCTCGGTGCCGACGATTACACCGACGGGCGACGATCTGGACAACGCCATCGGACTGGTAGCGGCCGCAAAGCGGCCGATCGTTCTCGCCGGACGCGGCGCAACCGATCCGGCCTCGAGGGAGGCGCTCCTGCGCCTGGCAGAACGGCTGGAAGCTCCGCTGGCGACAACATTGAAAGCGAAAGACCTCTTCCGCTCGGAGGACTTCAATCTCGGCGTCTACGGCACCCTGAGCACGCCGAAATCAGTGGACGCCATCATGAAAAGCGATTGCGTGATCGCGTTCGGCGCCAGCCTCGGAACCTACACGACATCGGATGGTGGGTTCGTCAAAGGCAAGCGCGTGGTCCAGGTCATGGCGCGGGAGGAGGATATCGGCCTGCGCCATGTGCCGGATGTCGGCCTCGTCGGCGGAATGAAGGAAACGGCGGACCTGTTCGTCCATTGGCTGGACGAAGCAGAAATCCCGCCCTCCGGCTTCCGAGCCGAACTGGACCCGAAGGGCCTTGCCGACCATCCGGACCCGGCGTCCGGCCAACAAAGGAGCATGGGGCTCGACTACGTCACCGCGCTTTCGCGCCTCGACGCGCTGCTGCCGGCCGACAGGATCTATGTGACGGATGCCGGACGTCACATGGTCAAGGCGCTGCAATATCTTAACGTCAACGCCCCGTCCGACTTCGTGCTGACGGCGAATTTCGGCTCCATTGGCCTGGGAATGGGCCACGCGAACGGCGCCGCGGCCGCCTGTCCCGAACGAACCGTGGTGCTGACCATCGGCGATGGCGGCTTCATGCTAGGCGGATTGGCGGAATTCAACACGGCCGTGCGTTACGGCCTGAACCTCGTCGTGGTGCTGTGCAACGACGGCAGCTACGGTGCCGAGCATGTCCAGTTGCGCGACAAGCAAATGAACCCTGCGGTCTCACTCTTCGAGTGGCCCGAGTTCGCTCCGCTCGCTCAGGCTCTTGGCGGGAGAGGCGTACAGGTGCGTACTCTGGACGACTTCGACGCTGTAAAGTCCGCCCTCGCAGAGAGGGACGGGCCGTTGCTGATCGAACTCAAGCTCGATCCGGACCATATGCCGTTCTACTGAGCGGCAGATACACTCTCGCCAACCGCGCTTTTCACCGGATCGTTCCCAGATCAGCAGATTGCTGAAAAAATCGCCATTTTAGACACGTTCCCAGCCGGGCTGGAAAAGAGCTGCCTGCAACGCCTCATTCCGCGCGATACCCGCCAGTCCGGTACCACCGCCAAGCATCCTCAATCATCTGCTTGAGGATCGAGCGATCCGCGCTCCAGCCAAGTTCCTCTTTGGCACGACGGCAATCGGAGACCAGCAACGCGGCATCTCCGGCGCGCCTCGGCCCGTAGACAAAGGGAACGGGGCGCCCGGTGACCGCTTCAAACTCGGAAATGACTTCCTTGACCGAAAAGCCCTGCCCGGTTCCCAGATTGAAAACCCTGCTCCCTTTCCGTTGGAGCAACCAATCGAGCCCCTGCAGGTGCGCCGCCACCAAATCCATGACGTGCACATAGTCCCGAACGCACGTCCCATCCGGGGTCGAATAGTCGTCCCCAAATATCGTCAGCGCGTCCCGCTTCCCCGTCGCGGCCTCAATCAGCACGGGGATCAGATGCGTTTCAGGCTGATGCCATTCCCCAATCTCGGCTTCCGGATCCGCGCCAGCGACATTGAAATAGCGGAAGACAACCGCATTCAAACCTTTGCTGTTCTCGAAGTCTCGTAAAATATCTTCAACTGCACGCTTCGAGGCAGCATAGGCATTGAGTGGCATCTGCCGGCTATCTTCCGTCAACACCACGCCGTCTTGATCGCCGTAGGTCGCGCAGGTCGATGAAAATACGATATTTCGGCAGCCGGCGGCCGTCATCGCCTCGACCAAATTGAGCGATCCGACCACGTTGTTGCGCCAATACAACCCTGGACTGGCCACCGATTCTCCAACTTGGCTGAGAGCGCCAAAATGAAGAACCGCAACTGGCCGATGTTCCGCAAAGGCTCCCTCTAGCGCCGCCCTGTCGAGTAGGTCGCCCCGCACGAACGGACCGAACTTGACCGCTTGTTCCCAACCCGTCGACACATTGTCGAATGTGACGGGCACGTATCCGGCCTGCGCCAACACTTTACAAGCGTGCGAACCAATATAACCGGCCCCGCCCGTTACCAATATGGCGTCGCCCGACATCGTTATATTTCCCGCTTGCTGCATTCATCTTCGGAATGAACGTATTTTTTCAAATTTGCGCCATCCGAAATGTGCGCCCCCGAGCGACACACTCGCACCGAAACCCAATCCGCGAGGCATCTTCGAAGAGCGGTCAGGGGCGCAGATTCAATCGCTTCGCCCGGCGCTGTAGTCGCCGGATCGCTTGCCACTCGCTGACGGCCATTGGGTGACGCAGAGCGTAAGATTTCCAGGAGCGCCCACCCATGGCATGAGCCATAATCTTGGCCTCATTCCTCAACTTTTTCGGAAGCGCCGCCGCGATCAATGGATACGGGACATCGACAGAACTCGCGCCCCCACCATCCGACCGCGCCCCGGAAGACACATCCAGATTGATGCGATCGAACGCCGCTTTCCAGAAGCATCGATTTCTCGCTTCTTCAACTGCCGAAGCCGACGCTCGCTGCTCTCGCGACAGCAACATCGCCAACGGTTGACGCTGTTGATTGCTTCCGGGGCCATCCGAATGCGTAATGCTCGCCAGCAGCGCGATCTCCTGGTCCGTCGGCTGCATCACGAGACGCAGAAATGGCTCCGCCCAGGCCGTGCAATTCAGCGTTTCCGGCGAGAAATAGTCAAAGAGGTAAAGGTGATCTTCGACGAACTTTACGACACCTTCTTGCGCCTCAAGCGCAAAGCGCTGATGCTCAAGCTCCTCTTCGCCTTGCTCTTCCAAAACGGGGCGCACAACCCCGTCTTCCTTTGTCAGCGCAATGGTCGAACCATGATCCGCAGTGAGGATAAACTCCATAAGCTCAGTCCCGCCACTCAGCAGCGCTTCGCGGAACTGATGATAATGCGGACTCTGATTCAGCCACCCCGACATCTTAAGCCCGAGGCGAAAATTATGATCGGCGTGATCTGAATGGAGACTTAGATACAAGCCTTCTACGCGCTCAACCGCCGACGCGTCCGACAACGAATGCACGAAGCATCTTTGAATATTGCCTAGCCATCCGATATCGATCAACGCAATCCGATCGGACTTCCCGAACGCAGCTTGATAATAGTCTTCAAATTCCTTCCTGCGTTCGCCACTTGCACACAAGGTGTCATAAAATAGCGAATTGATCGCATTGACCGCCAAACGTTGTTCATGTTCTCCATGAAGCGGCGCGTCGGCATCCGCTATGCCATGTTGAAGCAAAACTCGCTGATACTGTGAAGCATCAAGCCCGGCAGACTTCAAGGCGCGTCGCGCGCTCTTCGACGTTCGACTACCAGCATAGTACCATGCTCTGCCGGGGTTCCAATCACGTTGGCCCGTCATATAGCCTGTGGCACGCGACATGTAGAAGTATTCACTTTCCACATCGAAGGATTGGACTTTTTCCTGACAGGCAGCAAATAGCCGAAGCGGCAGCCAGCCGTCGCGTGCAATAAATAGAGCGCGATCCAGTTTGCGGGCCCGCAGCTCCGACATCAGCCAGCAGGTGAACCCAAAGAGCATGGGGCCCCAGACCTTGTACCCGATCTGGGCGAGCGGGCTCTCGGGCAGTTTGTCCTGGTTCTGAGGCAATTCGAGCGAGTTGATGATCGAGTGAACCGCAGTCGCCGGGAACTCCGGACCGGACGGGCGAAGCCGGTTCTCGACCTGCGCCCAATCGGCAAACAACGCTCGCACTCCCGCCGCTTCGGCCATTTCGACATCAGCCTGCCGGTTGTCGCCGACATGAAGCCACGTCGTGTCCAGCGACCACCCCTGATCTGCCGCCACGTGGGCAAACATCGTGCCTCTATGCTTGGAAACCCGGAGCTCACCCGACACGTAAACCGGACAGGATGCCGCCTCCGGCACATCCAGCTCAGCCAGCCGCTGACATATCCACTCCGACGGCAGATACATGTCGCTCAGAAAGGCAACTTTCGCGCCCGCTTCCTTGGCCGCGCGATAGAAGTCCAAGCCCGTCGGCGACGCGTACAAGAACGCAGTTTCCAGCTCCAGCTCACACGCTTTTAGCCAAGCGAGAACATCATCCGGGAGACCGCTAAGCTGCTGGAGCTCCGAGTAAATCTCATCAAAGCTGATCTCGCCTTCGTCGCCATGCTCCGCCACCCGGCGTTTGCGCGCATCGGCCTCCGCGGACATCCGCAATTGCGTAAATCCATTGAGCGCATCGTGATGGAGGAGAGCAAAATCCTGCTCGAACGCACGCAGACGAACAAATTCGAAGACATCAACCGGTGCGGTCACCCGACGGTGAAGGATCGTGTCAAAAACATCGAATGTGACGACATTCACGCCTTTCAGAAGCCGCGACCATTCTCTGTTCATCTTAGGAACCCTTCAAACCGTCTTCGATGTGCTCAAGCTTCAGCGACAGATCCCGCATCAGGGACGCCATAGGCGACCCCACGCCGGCGCCAGCCATCCCTTCTCGCAACCATCGATTTCGAACAAAAGTATTATAGATAAGATGCTTCCCGGTTTCCGCGTGCACAGTATTTCCCATCACCCCGGATGCCTTCGGCCGGTGATGATAAAAAGCCAACACTTCCGGATGGATCCAAACGTCGTACTGCGAGCAGAATCTTATATGGAAATCCCAGTCGCCAAGCACGGGCAGGACGTCATCGAACATTCCAAGGTCTTTGCAGATCGAAAGATCGAAAATAAAAGCGATTGGCGGAAACAAGTTCCTTACCAGCATTTTGGAGAGGTCCAACACCCCTTCGTTCTTTAAGGACTGGTCCGGCCCCGCCTGCCAGGGGGTAAGATTATCAACTTGAATATGATTGCCGCTAACGGTCTCGTAGACGTTGTTGAGCCCCACCGCGATACCGCGAATGGAAGGAAATTGCTGGTTGCGCGTGCGGAGAATTTGCGTCCCGACCGACAGCATCTCCGGAGCCCAGCTATCATCGTCGTCGTGGATGATCGCAAGGTCCGTACCAAGAACGGAAATCCCGGCATTGCTGGCCGCTTCCATGCCTTGCGACTGCTCGTGATGGATCACCCGCACTCGCTCGTCGTCACCGAAGACGGCTGAGATCAGCCTGTTCACCGGGTCGGGGTCGCCACCATCGTTCACAACGACCAATTCCCAGTGCGGGTACGTCTGGCGTTTCACGCTTTCAAAAGCCCGGCGAAGCAGCACCGGCCGATTTTTGGTCCGCGTGACGATCCCGACGCTGCAGGTCTCGGAATAGATTGAAGCTGCGTTTTTCTTTTGCGTGGACGAGACATGCCGATACCAAGGCGCGTGCTTTTCAGGATTTCGCGCCTGGATTTCGTCCCGATTCACGAAAATCAGATTTACATGCGTTTCAGCAGCCAGAATATAATTGACCGAATGCATAAACGCGATCATTTTCTCCCGCATACCGGGGTAAAAATGTTCCGATGGCTCTGCCTGGAAAATATAGGGTCGCCACCGGGCCCAATCGATATCCTCCATGACGACGAGATCGCCGCCTTCAACGTCGATCGAGACGTAGATCGGATCCTGGTCGGCGAAATACCGTTCCAGCAGAACATTCGGACGCAGCGCGGGTGCCTGCTGCACCTCGGTCACTTCAAGTTTTTCCGCCGGCCACTCTTCGACGAAACGTCGCTCTGTTGAGCTAAGTTCGGATTGACTGGAAACAAAGAAGTCGACGAATTCGGCATCGTAGTCGACGATGGCCGCATGCACGACCTCGTCGTCGCTGCGCAACCGCCTCAAATCGTCGAGGAGCCCTTGGTTTGCTTCCACCAGCACGCCACGCATCCCGTGGCGACGATTCAATAAATAGGTCGAGCTGGTCGCAAATGGGTGATTCGCGCCGATTTCCAAATAACGCTGACCTTCAAGCGGCTCCCCGAGCCGGGCCGCCCGGGCGGCGAGCAGCGACTCGACGATCAGATCTTCCCCGACTTGCCCGTAATGTTCCGGAAAACGGACCTCAATGTCTGGTACAGCTTGATCGTTTCTTTCACAAGCCTCATACACAAAAGTATTTCGGGACATTTTTCATCCGTATTTCGTTGCCTATAGGGCCAAAGGCAAGCACAAAATTGTTGTTCGACCATCCGGCTGGGCGCTAGGAGTGCCCTCCTATACAGAATTAGGCCTGCGACCTGCAAGGCTGGACCGAAGCTTCCTCGCCAGCGATTCGGTTGCAATGATCGCGTGAGATGGGACCGTGTGACCTCAGGCATTCCGCATCGGTCGGACAATTGGTGTCGGGGTCGAAGTTCCTCGCGTTTCAAGCTGCCGTCAGGGCCTGCCGGTCGTTTGGCCGCCGATTGAGCGTCGCGTGGCATGCGGAGCGCGGCGCCCGTCCGCCGAGGGGCGGGCACTCACGGCCCGCGAGGAAGTGCGGAACGTTCGCGGCCATATGGAAGACCTCCTCGCCCGCATCGCCGAACGGGGAGCAAGACGTTTGTCAAAGCTTTCAAGATTCGGAAACAGAAGGTTTTGGCGCGCCCGCTCGAACCCACTTTTGGACGAGGGCGACCATTCCCAAAAGGGAATGGCGCGCCCTACGGGAGTCGAACCCGTCTTTCCAGATTGAAAATCTGGCGTCCTAACCGATAGACGAAGGGCGCAGCCGGCAGCGCGATGTGCGCGGCAGAGCCGGGTTATAAGGAGCGCATCGGCGGACGGCAAGGGGCGGAATCGCCTCGATCCACCGACCCGGTGGATTTTCCCTTCCATGTTTTCTAAAGCGAACCCGTCAGACAACGGTCAGGACCTTTTCCGCCGCCTGTGGCGTGAGGAGCGCGCGAGCGCGGAGAGACCGGAGCCGGCGGATGGACGCAAAGGTCGCCTCGAGAAGACGGGCCGAAAAGGAAGGCGAGAGCTTCGAGAGGCCGACATGAGCGTCGACACCGCGGACGTCGTCTCAAAATCATCGCGATCGGAGCCAATAGTTCCCGTTTCGATTGCGAGCCGAACAGGACAGACTGTGCGATGATCAACGTTTCGACCCTCCTGCGCCCCTTGCGAAACCGGCCCCGGCGCGCGCTGCGGCTGTGGGCGGGGGTAATCGCGCTGGCGGTCGCCGTGCCCCTCGCCGCGATTGCTCAGGAAGGCCCAGTGCCGCCGCGCGATCTGGGCGCCATCGACCAGCAGCTTCACTCGCTCCTGCAATATGCCCCGCCCGGAGCGCCGCAGTCGTTCCGCGCACCGTCCGGCGCCCGCGTCGATATCCGCGCCTTCTCGCCGGTGGAGCGGCGCAGCGGCCGGCCTTGCGGCAACTGCGGCAACCCGTGCCGCGGCTACCGCATCGACTACGTCACCGCCAACCAGAGCGAGCGGGTAGTAATGGAAGGCTACCGTTGCCGTCGCGGCGACGGGCTGTGGGTGATGGTCCAGCCGGAGACGATCATCAGCCGGGAATCGGCCGCCCCCGAACCCACCTGGCCGGAAAATGGCGACGTGCCGGAGATGCCGGAGGACGAGCTGCGCCGGCGCGGGATCCTGCCCCCGACCGTAACCACCGATGCGACCGATGTCACCGGCGGCGACAGCGAAAGCGGCCCGGTTCAGCTCTCCCCGGACGGCGAGACCGAGACCCTGCAGTCCGTGCTCGACCCGAACGCCGTGGAAAGCGCGCCGCTGCCCGATGCCCAGAGCGCGGACGCCTCGCCCACACAAAGCGAACAGCCTCCCTCCTCGCAGACGGCGGCAGCCCCGAACGCACCGAACCAAGCGTCCGAGCCGACGCCCCAGCCGACCACTGCCGACCAGCGCGGCCCGGTGCGCACCGCCACCGCGCGCCCGATCAGCGAGACCGACACCGTGTCGCGCGTGGTCTATCCCGGTGCCTCGTCGGATGGCAGCGCGGGCGAGGGCGGCACCGGCGATCGCCCCGCCACCGAGGCGGCGATGGAGCCGGCGCTCGCCGACCCGGCGGTGGCTGAACGCCTGAAGGAGCTTCACTATCTCCCCGCTTCCACTTCGCCTGAGGACCGCGAAGCGATCCGCACCGCGATCGGCGAATTCGCCGTCGACGAGCAGTTCGCCTTGCCGGTCGATGCGAATGCCCTCTCCACGCGGCTGGAAGCAGCGGCCGAACGCAACGACCAGCTCTCCGCCTGCGACGACGCCAGCGGGGTCGAGACCGTCTGCGAAGAGACCCAAGAGTAGGGCCTGTTGAACATCGCCCGCACCGGCTGCGCCGCAGTCCGAAATCGTTGACAAGGACAACGAACTTTCCGAGCATGCGCAAAATGCCGGTCGACCGGCGCCCCCAGGAAAGGCGCCCGGTCGATGCGGCGAATTTCGAGCCCGGGAAACGAGGCGGCGTGGAGGAAACGGAGGGAGCGAACAGCGGCAGGCACCCGCAGGTCGCGGATATTCGCGATCTGGTGACATTCCGTCTTGCCATGCTGGCCGGCGTGATCGACCGGGTGGGGCAGAGCTGGCTCAAATCGGACTATGGATTGAACATTCGGCTGTGGCGCGTGCTCGGCATGGTCGCCGCGCTGGAACCGGTGCGCTTTGGCGAACTCGTGCACACCCTCCAGCTCGACAAGGGCCAGCTCTCACGCCTGGTCAAGACGCTGGCCGCCGAGGATCTGTTGTCCGTCGATCCCGATCCGAGCGATCAGCGAGTGACGATCGTGCGGCTGACGGACAAGGGCCGCGCGACCAACCGGGAGGTGCTTCTGGCCGCGCGCCAGCGCAATGAGCAAGTGCTGTCGGAACTCACGCCTGAGGAAGCGGACACCCTCGTGCGGCTTTTGGACAAGCTGCATCCGCTCCTGGAACACCGGGCCCACGCCGAGGAAACCGGGCAATCGCTGGCCCGATCGCGACGATCGCAAACCATTGAAGACTGACGAACGGGGAGGATTTCCGCATGAGATTGAAGACACTAGTGGGGGCGCTGACGGCCCTTGCGCTCTCGACCGGCGTAGCGATGGCCGATTGGCCGCAGAAGCCGATCCAGATTCTGATCCCGTGGCCGGCGACGAACGATCCCTCCACCCTGGTGGCCACCGCTATCGCGCCGAAGATGTCCGAAGCGCTCGGCGTTCCGGTGAAGGTCGTGAACAAGCCCGGTGGCAGCGCCGTGCTGGCCACGGCCGAGCTCGCCCGGTCGCGCCCGGATGGTTATACAATCGGCCTGATCTCCATCGGCCCGATGATCACCCAGGTGCTGCGCGGCAAGACCCCCTACAAGAACCAGGATCTAGTGCCGCTCGGCTTGGTCTGGTCCAGCCCGTTCACGCTCGCGACCCGCGCCGACGCCCCCTATGACGATCTCGACGAGCTCTCCGAGTATGCCAAGACCAACGAGGTCCGCCTCGCCCATTGGGGGCTTGGCGCCGTACCGACGTTGATCGCCATGAAGGCGGCCGAAATCGGCGGCTTCAAGTGGAAGGAGACGGCCTATGGCCAGCTCAATCCGCTGCTGGTGGTTCAGGGCGATGCCGACGTCATCACCTTTTCGACGCCCGGCCTGACCGACTATCTGGAGTCCGGCAAGATGAAGCTGCTCGCCGCGATGACCCCGGAGCGGCTGGAGAACTACCCCGACACCCCGACCGTCTCCCAACAGGGCTATGGCGAAGCCTATTCGGTCTGGTTCGGCGCCTTCGTCCCCAAGGGCACCGACGCGGAAATCGTGGACAAGCTCTCCTCCGCCTTCTTCGAGGCCATGGAGGCTCCGGATGTGCAGGAGGTCATCCAGAATGTCGGCGTGATCCCGAACAAGACCGGCCCGGCGGAGGCGCGTAAGATCATGGACAGCGAACTCGACCAGTTCGGCGCGATCATGAAGAATCTCGGGATCATCCAATAGCCCGCCTGCGGATAGCTGAAAGCGCGCCTTCATGAGCGATACCGACGGCGCCGATACGTCTTCCCGCGCGGGCATGTCTTGGGCGGGCGACGCGCTGGCGACCCTGATTGGCCTGGCAGCGCTGGGCCTGATGGTCACGGCGAAATCCCATGTCGACGTCAGCGGCCCCGATCCCTTCTACAAGGGACCGCTGATCTTTCCGCTGATTGCGCTCGCTATCACCGCCGCCGGGGCCGTGCCCGCCGCCGCTCGCCTGCTGCGCGCGCCCCGAAGCGCCAGCCAAGCCATACGCGTCAGACTGCCGCCGCGCCCGCTCCTCCTGTTCGTGCTGGCGTGCTTCTACGCTCCGGCGATCGCGGTTGCCGGCCTTGATGCGTCGACTTTCGCGTTCCTGTTCGCCGGCCTGCTTCTGGCCGGCTATCTCAAGCCGCTGCGCGCCCTCCTCACCGCAGCCATCGTGACGTTGCTGATGCACCTCGCCTTCATCACCGTTCTCGACATCTGGTTTCCCGCGCCGACCCTCTGGTCCGCGTTCGGCGGAGCGTGAACGTGGAGACAATTTTCGCCGGCTTCGCCGCCGCTTTCGCGTTGAGCAATCTGATCGCCCTGGTGATCGGCACGATCGTCGGAATCGTGGTCGGGGTTCTGCCCGGCCTCGGTCCGATGGTGGGCATGGTGGTGCTGTTGCCGTTTACCTTCCAGCTCGCGCCGGACGTGGCGCTGTCGCTGCTTCTCGGCGTGTTCTGCGGGGGCTATTTCGGGGGCGCGGTGCCTGCCGTCCTCCTGAAAGTGCCCGGCGTTCCCTCCTCGATCGTCACGAGCTTCGATGGCTTTCCGCTAACGGAGCGCGGCGAAGCCCAGACCGCCCTCTCCGCCGCTCTGGTCGGGTCGCTCGGCGGCGGGCTGGTTTCCATCGCGATCCTGGTGGTGCTCGCGCCACTCCTGTCGCGGGTGGCGGCAAATTTCGGCCCGCCGGAATATTTCGCCGTCGCCGTATTCGGCATCCTGCTGGTCGCCGTGTCGTTTCGCGAACGGCTCGGCCAGGCCGTGCTTCTGATCGGCCTCGGCTTCTGGCTCTCCACCATCGGCATCGACGGCCCGACCTTAAGCCCCCGCTTCACGTTCGGAAGCTGGGACATGCAGAACGGGCTCGACCTCGTCGCCCTGGTGCTCGGCCTGTTCGGCATCGGCCAGGCGCTCCTGCTTCTGGAGCAGGGCATCCTGAAGACCGACAGCCTCAATCTCAGCCGCTCCAGCCTGGACTTCAGCCGGATCGCGAAGGTGTTGATCTACTGGAAGACGCTGATCCGCTCCGGGGTGATCGGAACCCTGATCGGGTTGCTTCCCGGGCCCGGCTCGGTGCTGGCCTCGTTCATCGCCTACGATGTGGCCAAGCGGCGCTCACCGGATCCCGACAGCTTCGGCAAGGGCAACCCGGAGGGCTGCCTCGCTTCCGAGGCGGGCAACAACGCCGTGCCGGCCGGTGCGCTGATCCCGCTTCTCACCCTCGGCATCCCGGGCGAGGCGCTGAGCGCATTGTTGCTTGGAGTGTTCACCTTGAACGGGATCTATCCCGGCCCGCTTTTGCTCATCAAGGAGCCGGTCCTGATCTCGACGCTCTACTGGTCGATGCTGCTGATCAACATCGTCGCCTTCATCGTGCTGGCGGTGTGGCTGAAGCCCTTCGCCATGATCGTCAAGGTCCCCAAGGAGATCATCGCGGTATCGGTAATCGCCGTCTCCCTGGTGGGCATCTATGCGGTGAACTCCCGCTTCTTCGACTGCGGGGTCGCGCTCGCCGCCGGCGCGGCCGGCTACGTCCTGCTCCGGTTGGGCTGGCCGCTGGTGGCATTGGTGATGGGGATCGTGATCGGCCCGATCATCGAAAACCGATTGCGAGAAACGCTGAGCCTCGGCGACGGCAGCCCGATGATCCTGCTGGAACGACCGATCACCGTCGTCATTCTGGCGCTCTGCGTGCTCCTGGTGCTGGCGCCGCTGCGTCATCGGATTATGCGCCGCTCGACTTGAGCCAAAAGCACCATTCACAGTTGCGTTTCCAGACGAAATGGAAATCGGTCCGTCGTCCGGAAGCGCGTCGAGACAATAAGCTGGCTCCGGCTTCCCTTCCTTCGCCGCAATTGAAACTCAAATAGCAATCGCGACAGGTCGGTGAAGGCCGCCACCTCCGTTGCACTTGGCGCCTTTGGTACTGAAATTTGCGCAACCTCAATGAATTTCGTACAGTCCAAACGCAATCTCGACTGAAAAACGAAGACAAAGACCATCAGAAGTCTGAGATCAGAAATGTAAGGTGGGTCAGTTCCCCTCAAATTTGCCAGTCCGCGCACGGCAATCACCACAAGAAGATTGGCGGATCAGGCAATGGGCGAACGGTAAGAAGACAGGCGTTAAAATGACGACGAAAGTCGCAAGACGATTGGCTTGCCGGAAACGGGCAGGTCAGGTGGCGGGGCAGTCCTGGGTCTTTGCCACAGCTTCGGTTGTCGCCGGGCTCCTGATGCTGGGAACACCGGCTGAGGCCGAATATTCGCTGAAACCCGCACCGGAATCGGTCAACCGGATGTATCAGCCCGGAACCGCCAGCGGCGTGCAAAATGCCGATCCCTGGGGCTATGCCGCCATGGCGATCGGTCCGGACGGCCGCAGTTGGGTGATCGCCGCAGGATCGGAGAGCGCGGCCCGAAGCGCCGCGCAAAGCGAATGCGACGCCTTCGGCACCAGATGTGACGTAGTGGTCAGCGGCCCGGACCATGGCTTCTTCATCGGCGGCTACTGTCAGGACGGACCGCGCGCGGCCTATTCTGCCGTCAGCTTTGCCGACGCCCAGGACAAGTTCTACGGCTATGTCGTCCACTCCGATGGCGGCATCGTCATGAACGACCAAAACTGCACCGTCCACTGGCTTGGCCACCGGGTCACGCCCCCATGGGCGTTCCGTCAGGCCCGACGTTAAATTCAAGTCTTTCCGGGCGAAGCGGGAACCGGTTCGCGGTTCGAAGTAGCGCTCACGCCAGCTCGCGTTGCTCGCGGCTCCGCGAGGGCGGCCTGCCGGCCGGCGCGCCGTCGCGCGCTGGCTCCGCAAAGCCCGGAGAAACGTCGAAACCGGTTCGCGGTTCGAAGTGGCGCTCACGCCAGCTCGCGTTGCTCGCGGCTCCGCGAGGGCGGCCTGCCGGCCGGCGCGCCGTCGCGCGCTGGCTCCGCAAAGCCCGGAGAAACGTCGAAACCGGTTCGCGGTTCGAAGTGGCGCTCACGCCAGCTCGCGTTGCTCGCGGCTCCGCGAGGGCGGCCTGCCGGCCGGCGCGCCGTCGCGCGCTGGCTCCGCAAAGCCCGGAGAAACGTCGAAACCGGTTTCCGTGCGGAATTTCTCAAGCTGAACGGAGGAATGCCGCGAGGCGGTTGAGCAGCGGACGCTGGCCATCCAAAATCTGCTCGTGGGCGGCGTCCAGCGTGAACCAGGCTGCGCGGTCGACCTCGGGAAAAGTTTGTCGTCGCCCACTGCGCGGCGGCCATTCCATCTCGAACCTATTCGAGCGCACCTTCGACACGGCCAGATCTCCGGCGAGGGCAAAGGCGACCACGCGCTTTCCACCGGCCTGACGCACCTCACCCAACGGAATCAGCGGCCCCTGTGCCGGAAAGCCAAGCTCCTCCTGAAACTCGCGACGGGCTGCCGTCTCGTCGTCCTCACCAGGCGCCACTTCGCCTTTCGGGATCGACCACGCCCCAAGATCCTTGTTGCGCCAATAGGGTCCGCCCGGATGGACCAGCAAGACCTCGTGCCCATCCGCCCGCTCGCGGTACATCAAGATACCGGCACTTCTCGCCGCCACGTCCCCCTCTCCGCCTCTTGCGCGCCGATCCTCAACGAACCGCCGGCATCTCGAGGGTCGCATTTTTCGGGTCTCGCATCCCTCCCCCATTTTCACGGTCCTACGCCCAAAAGCGCCGAGCGAAAAAGCGGGTATCGGTTTTTCGCAAAATCCGGCGCGAGAGGGAATGAACGAGGGCATCAGGCAATACGGTTTGTTCGCCTGATGATCTAAGTTCGTACAGCCTGTCGGACGTCGGTCATATAAGTGGGCTAGGCGAACTAAGAACCGCTCCAATCTGCGGTCGACATCCAGCACATTCGGTCGGTTGACGCGATCGGGTGGAGGCCGGCGAAATCGGCTTTCCGCGTCGATCCC
This sequence comes from Amorphus sp. 3PC139-8, assembly GCF_040750475.1. Classification (NCBI taxonomy): domain Bacteria; kingdom Pseudomonadati; phylum Pseudomonadota; class Alphaproteobacteria; order Hyphomicrobiales; family Amorphaceae; genus Amorphus; species Amorphus sp. 3PC139-8. The sequence continues at coordinate 19,307 of NZ_JABJVY010000003.1, forward strand.
GATCCGACCCGAATCGAACGACCCCGAGGATCTCGATTTCCAAAACCCCGAAATCCTCCAGAGCTAGCAATAGGGGCTGACATGATTCCTGGCTTTTCCTCCCGCCGCCGCTTCAGCGACTTGAACGAGCGCCAGGTGCTGTCGCTCGCGATCTCGTCGGAAGTGGAAGATCGCGAGATCTACATGACGTTTGCGGAACACCTGAAAGAGGAATTTCCGTCGACGGCCGCCGTCTTTGAGGGCATGGCCAGCGAAGAGCGCGGTCACTATCAGCGTCTGCTTGCGCTCTATCACGAGAAGTTCGGCAAGGCGGTGCTGCCGATCCGGCGGCAGGACGTTGCCGGCTTCTATTCCCGCCGGCCGGTCTGGCTGGTGGAAAATCTCGGCCTGGAGCGTATCCGGGTCGAGGCGGAGCTGATGGAGACCGACGCGCGCAACTTCTATAAGGCCGCAGCGGATCGCGCGAGCGACCCTGCGATCAGGTCGCTGTTGACGGATCTGGCCGCCGCCGAAGCCGAGCATATGGACCGGGCCGATCACCTCGCCGAGGAGAACCTGACGCCGTCCGCGCGCGAGACCGAAAACGCCGTTGCCCATCGCCGCTTCGTGCTGACCTATGTCCAGCCGGGCCTTGCCGGATTGATGGACGGTTCGGTGTCGTCGCTTGCGCCAGTGTTCGCCGCCGCGTTCGCGACGCAGGATTCCTTCAGCACCTTCCTGGTCGGTCTCGCCGCGGCGGTCGGGTCCGGCATTTCCATGGGCCTGACGGAAGCGCTCTCCGACGACGGCGTCATCACCGGGCGGGGCGCCCCGACGCGGCGCGGCATCGCCTGCGGACTGATGACCACCATCGGTGGTCTCGGCCACGCCCTGCCCTATCTGATCCCCGCCTTCTGGACGGCGACCGCGATTGCCATTCTCGTCGTGTTCGTGGAGCTGTGGGCGATCGCCTGGATACGCTGGAAGTACATGGACACCCCGTTCCTACGGGCGACGCTCCAGATCGTTCTCGGCGGCGCGCTTGTCTTCGCCGCCGGCATTCTCATAGGAAATGTCTGAGCATTTCCAGGAAAAGTGGGGAACCGGTTTTCTGTCCGGAAATGCGACAAAACAAAGGGTTAGAGCCGTTCGGCGATTCCATGAAAACCTAAACGGATAGAGAGCATTTCCGGGCGCAGTGGCCGCTTCACCTTCGAGAAAGGCGTCAAACCAAGAACTCAGACCGGCAGGGCGACGGCAACGATCGCCGATCCCGGCAAGGACCATCGGGGCTCAGGCCTCGGTGGTCTCCCGCTGCTCATAGGCTCGGCTGAGCTCGCTCACGCGCTGCGGCGCCACACCGAAATAGCGCGCAATCTGCGTGTCGCTCAGCCCCATGTCCTGAAGGGCATGAAGATACGGCGCTGCGATCGGCCACACGACCGCGAAACCCGCTCCATCGCTCTGAAAATCCGGCCTGTACTCGCCCATCTTTCCACTCCCGCGGAGGCCGGTCCCCGTTCCGTCGCCTCCGTCCCTGCACGCGCATGCCTGACTAAACAGAACACTAGCTCTGAAACACGGCGGTTTTGCGATCGGATTCACCCTGTGGGTGCTGCGCTGCAGCAGATGATTAGCCGGCTGCGAATGCGATCATTCGGCCGCAAATCAGGGTCGAGAGCCAACAAAAAAGGGAAAACGCCGCGTGGGCTTGGAGATAGCGACCCTCGCCCCGATCGAGCAGTGTGCCATGACGCACGTGTGCGAGGATGGCGGCGAACGTTCCGAGCACGACGAAAACCATCTTGAATTGAAAAATAGCGATGGCAGCATAGTCTTGCGGTCGAACGGAAAAGAGAAAGGCTCCGGTCGTCACGGCAACCGCGAGTCCGCACGCCGCGACGGGCACGAGCACACGCGCCACATCGCGACGCAGCACCTGCGGCCAGGCGCCGAGAAGCCTCAAATCGAGCGGAATGACGGCGCCCACCAAGGCGGCGAGACCGAGAATATGGGCTGCATTGACCGCCGCGTAGCCCCAGCGCGACATCCGCAACCAGGTTGCCGCGCCCGTGGCCTCCAGCGCCGCGAACAGTGCCTCCACCGTCTCAGTCGCGTTCGGGATAGAGCGGATATTCCTGGCCATCCAGATAGATCCGCTCGGCCTTCACCCGACGCGCCGATACGTCGCTCGACGGTTCGCCGATCACCCGGACCTCGACCCCTTCCGCAAGATCGCCCTGCTTGAGGCCGGCGCGGTCGTTGCGCCAGGGCTGGCCGACCTCGACGGTCCAGGTTTCCCCTTCCACGTCCACCTCCAGCACCCCGTGAGGATTGCCCAGCCGGGCCTCCATGATCACGCCGGTGAGATCGATATTCTGGCCGGTGGTCCAGCTCCAGCCGTGGTGAGCGGAGGCCGCGACGGGGGCACCCGCGAGGGCGAGCCCAACAAGCGCGGCCTTGAGACGTGTCCTGATCGTCGCCATGCGTGGCTCCTCACGTTGTCGCCCCTCAACCACGGCTCAGGAATACCCGATCGGGCGCGACACGGCCCAAACAGATCATCGTGAGCGGGCCCCACCGGATTCGGATCCGTCCGACAGCGGGCCGGGAATCCGTCGATCTCAAACGAGCTTTGAAGGCCTGAACGTCCATGCCTTCTGCGTGCGGGTTCGCTTCGCCGTCACATGTTCGCTGTTGACTGCGACCGCGCTGCGGCTGATAGCCCTTGGGATAACCAGCCGGGCGGGTGGCATCGCAGGACGCATCGGGCCACAATAGGCCGCTGCGGTGCCTGCCTTCGTCCAGCGTTCAAATGTTGTCCGGCGCGCCCTGCCTGTGCGGCAAGCTTCCCGAAAGCGCCTTGAGCAAGCGTCGCCCTAAAGATTCACGTGAGCCGAGCGGCCATGACCGAGCATCTACAAACGACCGTGCCTCCGTTCCTTGCCCCTGATGCCCACGAGGACGAGCTGCACCGCCGCGCTGGCGACGATCCCTGCAAACCGGAATTCTGGCGCGAACGGATCCTCTCCAAGCTGGTCTACCAGGTCGGCAAGGACCCCGAGCACGCCGAGCTGCACGACTGGTACACCTCCACCGCGCTCGCGATCCGCGACCGGATCGTGGACCACTGGATCCCCTCCACCCGGCAGACCTATGCCAAGCCGGTTAAGCGGGTCTATTACCTGTCACTTGAGTTTCTGATCGGCCGCCAGCTTTTCGACGCCGCCTTCAATCTCGGCTACGCCGATGCCGTCGCCGAGGCGCTTGAAGGGCTCGGCACCGACATGGAGACCGTGCGCAACCTGGAGCCGGATGCGGCGCTGGGCAACGGCGGCCTCGGCCGACTCGCCGCCTGCTTCATCGAGAGCATGGCCTCGCTCGGCTATGCCGGCTACGGCTACGGCATCCGCTACGATCACGGCCTGTTCCGCCAGGTGCTGCCGGACGGCATCCAGCGCGAATTGCCGGAGGACTGGCTCGCCCAGGGTTGTCCGTGGGAGTTCCGCCGCCCCGAGGCGCGCTATGAAATCGGCTTCGGCGGCACGGTGGAATCCAGCGCCGACGCCCATCATCTGGGCCCTCGTGGTTGGCGCCCGGCGGAGACCGTGCTGGCCGTCGCCTACGATAATCCGGTCGTGGGCTGGCGCGGCCGCTACGTCTCCACGCTCCGGCTCTGGTCGGCACGTTCCAAGGACCCGATCAGCCTGGAGGAATTCAACCGCGGCGACCATGTCGGCGCGCTCGCCGAACGCGCCAAGGCGGAAGCGATCTCCAAAGTACTCTATCCGTCGGATTCCACGCCCGCCGGCCATGAGCTGCGCCTGCGGCAGGAATATTTCTTCACCTCCGCCTCCCTGCAGGACCTCGTCCGCCGGCATCTGCAACAGGGTTACAGTCTGAAGGAGCTGCCGGACCACGCCGCCGTTCAGCTCAACGACACCCACCCGGCCATCGCCGTGGCCGAGCTGATGCGCATCCTTGTGGATCTCCACGAGATGGCCTGGGCGGAGGCCTGGGACGTCACCCGCGCGACGCTCTCCTACACCAACCACACCCTGCTGCCGGAGGCGCTGGAGACCTGGCCGGTGCCGCTGATGGAGCGGCTGTTGCCGCGCCACATGCAGATTATCTACCTGATCAACGCCTTCGAGCTCGACCATGTGCGCGAAACCCTGGGCGATGACGGCGGCACGCTCTCCGAAGTCTCGCTGATCTCCGAGAGCAATGGCCGCGCGGTCCGCATGGGCAACCTCGCCTTCGTCGGCTCCCACCGCATCAATGGCGTGTCCGCGCTCCACACCGATCTGGTCCGCGAGACGGTGTTCAGAGACTTGAACCGCATCTATCCCGACCGCATCGTCAACGTCACCAACGGCATCACCTTCCGCCGCTGGCTGTTTCAGGCCAACCCCGGTCTGACGCGGCTGATCCGCGACGCGATCGGCGACCGGTTCCTGGACGATCCGGAAGCGCTTTCCGAGTTGGCGCCCTTTGCCGAAGATCCCGGCTTCCGCGAAGCCATGGCCGCCGTGCGGCGGGAGCGGAAGGTCGCGCTCGCCAAGCTGGTGAAGGAGCGCGTCGGCGTCACCCTCGATCCCGACGCCCTGTTCGACGTCCACATCAAGCGCATCCACGAATACAAGCGCCAGCTCCTCAACATCCTGGACGCCGTCGCGCTCTATGATGCGATCCGCTCCAACCCGATGCACGACTGGCGGCCCCGGGTGAAGATCTTCGCCGGCAAGGCGGCGGCGAGCTATGCGACCGCCAAGCTGATCATCAAACTCGCCTGCGACGTGGCGAAAATGGTCAATTCAGACCCCACCGTCCGCGGCCATCTGAAGATCGTGTTCCTGGAGAATTACAATGTCAGCCTCGCCGAGGCGATCATCCCGGCGACCGACCTCTCCGAACAGATCTCGACGGCCGGCATGGAGGCGTCGGGCACCGGCAACATGAAATTCGCCCTCAACGGCGCGCTCACCATCGGCACGCTGGACGGCGCCAACGTGGAAATCCGCGACCATGTCGGAGCGGAGAACATCTACATTTTCGGCATGACGGCCAACGAAGTCATCGAGCGCCGCGAGGCCGGGCTGGACATGCACGAGACCATTGCCGCCTCGCGCTACCTTTCCGAAGCCCTCGACCAGATCGCCACCGGCGTGTTCTCTCCGGATCAGCCGGACCGTTATCGCGATCTTGTCAACGCTTTGACACACCATGACTATTTTATGGTGACGGCAGACTTCGAGGCCTATCGGGCCATGCAAGTCCACGTCTCCAACGAATGGAAGGATCGAAGCTCGTGGTGGCGCAAATCGGTGCTGAACACGGCTCGCATGGGTTGGTTCTCCGCGGACCGCGCCATTCGGGAATATGCCGGCGAGATCTGGAACGCCGCTCCGGTGGATCAAGGCTGAATAGTCGCGGCCGCGCCTGCCGCGTCGACGCGGGAGAGCGCTAGCCATGGCGCTCTCCACCACGGACATCGACGCGATCGTCGCGGGACGCCACGGCGATCCCTTCTCCGTTCTCGGCCCCCACCGCGTGGACGGTCGGTGGGAGGTGCGCGCCTTCCTGCCCGGCGCCCGCTCGGTGGCGGTGATTTCGCCCGAAGCCGACCGAGAGCTCGGCGGGCTGGAGCAGATCCACCCCGACGGCCTGTTCGTCGGCACCATTCCCAATCGCGAGGACCAACCGCGCTACCGGCTCAAGGTCAACGACGGCACCATTTCGTGGAAACTGTTCGACCCCTACGCCTTTCCCTCCGTGCTCGGCGCCTGGGACGACTGGTTCTTCGGCGAAGGCGCCCACCATCGCCTCTACGATCGGCTCGGCGCCCATCCCATGCGCCACGACGGTGTGCGCGGAACCCATTTCGCGGTCTGGGCGCCCAATGCCAGCCGAGTGTCGGTGGTCGGCGACTTCAACTCCTGGGACGGCCGGCGCCATCCGATGCGCAAGCGCATCGATACCGGCGTCTGGGAGATCTTCCTGCCCGGCGTCGGCGACGGCGCGCGCTATAAGTACGAGATCCTGGCGCGCGACGGCCGCCTCCTGCCGCTGAAAGCCGATCCGGTCGGGTTTGCGGCGGAGCTTCGGCCGGCGACCGCCTCCAAGGTGGCGCGGACCGACAATTTCGCCTGGAGCGATGACGCCTGGATGGAGGCGCGCGCGTCCGCCGATCCGCGTCGCACCCCCATGTCGATCTACGAGGTCCATCTGGGATCCTGGCAGCGTGGACCCGACAACCGCTATCTCAGCTATGACGAGATTGCCGATGCGTTGGTGCCCTATGTCAGCGAGCTCGGCTTTACCCATGTCGAGCTCCTGCCGGTTACCGAACATCCACTCGACGCATCCTGGGGCTATCAGCCGATCGGTCTCTATGCGCCGACGATCCGTCATGGCGATCCGGCGGGCTTCGCGCGCCTCGTCGACCGGCTGCACGGCGCCGGTATCGGCGTCATCCTTGACTGGGTGCCGGCGCACTTTCCCGCCGACGCCCACGGCCTTGCCCTGTTCGACGGCGAGCCGCTCTACGAGGATGCCGACCCGCTGCGCGGACGTCATCCGGAATGGGGCACGGCGATTTACGATTTCGGCCGCCGCGAAGTGATCAATTTCCTGGTCGGTTCGGCACTCTACTGGCTGGACCGCTTCCATATCGACGGCCTGCGCGTCGATGCGGTCGCCTCCATGCTCTATCTCGACTACGCCCGCAAACAGGGCGAATGGCGCCCGAATACGCACGGCGGCAACGAAAACCTGGAAGCGATCGCCTTCCTGAAACGGCTCAACGAAGTGGTCTACGCCACCGTCCCCGGTGCCGTCATGATCGCGGAAGAATCGACCGCCTGGCCGGGCGTTTCCCACCCCACCTTCGCCGGCGGCCTGGGCTTCGGCTTCAAGTGGAACATGGGGTGGATGCACGACACGCTGGACTATTTCTCCCGCGACCCGAGCTACCGCCGCTTCCACCACAACGAGATCACTTTCGGCCTGCTCTACGCCTTCACGGAAAATTTCGTGCTGCCGCTCTCCCACGACGAGGTCGTGCACGGCAAAGGCACGCTTTACGCCCGCATGGCGGGCGACGACTGGCAGAAACGGGCGAACCTGCGCGCGCTTCTGGCCGGACAATGGGGCTATCCGGGCAAGAAGCTCCTGTTCATGGGGCAGGAATTTGCTCAGATCGGCGAGTGGAACTTCGAGCAGGGGCTCGACTGGCATCTCCTCGATACGTCCGGCCACGACGGTATCCGGCGGCTCGTCGCCGACATGAACCGCACCTACCGCGATGTCGCGGCCCTGCATGAGCGCGACAACGAGGGCGAAGGCTTTCGCTGGTCGATCGTGGACGATGCCGACCGCTCGATCTTCGCCTGGACGAGGTTCGGCACGCAGGATGCATCGCCGGTTCTGGTGGTCTGCAACCTGACGCCTGTTCCGCGCACCGATGTCGACGTTCCCGTTCCCCGCCCCGGTCGCTGGCGCGAAGTCGTGAACACGGACGCAGAAATCTATGGCGGGTCCGGCTGGGGCAACATGGGCGGCGTCGAGGCAAGCGAGGACGGCAACGGCGGCGCGACCGTACGCCTCACCTGCCCGCCACTTGCCACGCTTTGGCTCGTCTGGGAGGACGCAAACGAAAGCTGAGCTTTCGGCTGGCGCGCCGAGCAAGCGGTGCGCCGGTCATCAAGGGCGAGAGCATCAGGCGACGCGAAATATACGCCTAGTGCTCTGGACGGGGCGCCGCCTGATAGCGGAACATCTTTCGTGGCCCGATGGTTGTAGCTGGTTGACGGGACCGCCTCGCGCTTGTCGGGCGGCTGGGAGGGAGAGCCGATGTCCGGCCTGAAGGAGAACGCCCCGTACGCACGATCGGCGATGGCCTATGTTCTGGCCGGCGGACGCGGCAGCCGTCTGCTGGAGCTAACCGATCGGCGGGCGAAGCCGGCCGTCTATTTCGGCGGCAAGACCCGGATCATCGATTTCGCGCTTTCCAACGCGCTCAATTCCGGCGTCCGGCGCATTGCGGTTGCCACCCAGTACAAGGCTCACAGCCTGATCCGCCACCTCAATCGCGGCTGGAACTTCCTGCGACCCGAACGCAACGAAGGCTTCGATATCCTGCCCGCCAGCCAGCGCGTTTCGGAAGACCGTTGGTATGCCGGCACCGCCGACGCGGTCTATCAGAACCTGGATATCATCGAAGCCTATGCGCCGGACTATCTGATCATTCTCGCCGGCGACCACGTCTACAAGATGGACTACGAGCTGATGCTCGCCCAGCATGTGGAAAGCGGCGCCGATGCGACGGTGGGCTGCGTGGAGATCGCCAGTTCGGAAGGCTCCGCCTTCGGCATCATGCACGTGGACGACAAGGATCGAGTGGTGTCGTTCGTCGAAAAGCCGAAGACGCCGCCCGAGATTCCCGGCCAACCCGGCCGTTCGCTCGCCTCGATGGGGATCTACGTGTTCGCCCGCGAGCTCCTGTTCGAGCTTCTGCACGAGGACGCCGCCGACCCGAATTCGAGCCACGATTTCGGCAAGGACGTCATCCCGAAGCTGGTGGCCAACGGCAACACCTGGGCCCACCGCTTCGAGGCGAGCTGCGTGCGCTCCGGCGCCGAGCGATCGGCCTATTGGCGGGATGTGGGCACCATCGACGCCTACTGGGAAGCCAACATCGACCTGACGGAAATCGTGCCGGAACTAGACCTGTTCGATCGGAACTGGCCGATCTGGACCTACTCGGAGCTCACGCCGCCAGCAAAGTTCGTCCACGACATGGGCGAGCGGCGCGGCCAGGCGATCTCCTCGCTGGTCTCCGGCGGCTGCATCGTGTCCGGCGGGTCGATCCACCGATCGCTTCTGTCCTCCAATGTGCACGTGCACTCCTATGCCCGGCTCTCCTTCTCCGTGGTCCTCCCAGAAGTGGTGGTGGGCCGCGGCGCGCGGATCGACCGCGCGGTGATCGATCGCGGCGTGAAAATCCCGGACGGGCTGATCGTCGGCGAGGATCCGGAGGAGGACGCCCGCCGTTTTCGCCGCACCGACCGCGGCATCTGCCTGATCACCCAGTCGATGCTCGATGCCCTCTCGTGAGGGCGGCAGCGACAGGGTAAAACATCCGCGATGAAACGATCCGAAGCCTCGATTCCGTCCGGCCCACGCTCTCGCCGCAAGCCGCGTCCCCGCGCCCTCCCGAAGAAGCCCGCGATGACCGCCCTATCGGTTCTTTCCGTCGCCTCCGAAGCGTTTCCGCTGATCAAGACCGGCGGGCTTGCCGACGTGGTCGGCTCGCTGCCGTTCGCGCTTGCAGAGGAAAACGTCACGGTCCGCACCCTCCTGCCGGGCTACCCGAAGGTCATGGCGGCGCTTCGCCAAGGGCGGCCGGTTCTGGACCTGGGCGAACTGTTCGGGCGTCCCGCCCGCATTCTCGCCGGCAATGCCAAGGGGCTGTCCCTGCTGGTGCTCGACGCGCCGGATCTGTTCGATCGGCCCGGCAATCCCTACACCAGCCCGACCGGAACGGACTGGCCGGACAATGGGCTGCGCTTCGGCGCGCTCAGCCGTGCGGCGGCGGAGATCGCCACCGGGGCCCTTGAGGAATTTAAGCCCGATGTGGTCCACTGCCACGACTGGCAGGCGGGGCTGGTGCCAGCCTATCTGCACTATGCCAAGCGCGCCGGGCCGCCGACCGTGATGACTATCCACAACATTGCCTTCCAGGGCCAGATGGCGCCGGAGCTCTTGCCGCACCTGGGGCTGCCGATCGAGTCCTATACCGTGGAAGGGGTGGAATATTTCGGCCGCATCGGTTTCCTGAAGGCTGCCGTCCGGCTTTCCGATCGCATCACCACCGTGTCCCCCACCTATGCCCGCGAAATCCGCTCCTCGGAGTTCGGGATGGGGCTGGAAGGCCTGATCCGGGCGCGTGGCCAGGACGTCTCCGGCGTTTTGAACGGCATCGATATCGGTCTCTGGGACCCGGCGAACGACCCCGCCATCGCCGCGCCGTTCGACAGCGTCACGCTCTATCGCCGCCGCCCGAACAAGTCCGCCCTGCTGCGCCGCTTCGGCCTCGATCCCGACAGCGAGCGGCTGCTGCTTGGGGTGGTCAGCCGGCTGACCTGGCAAAAGGGCATCGATCTGATCGTCGAGGCCTTGCCGACCATTCTCGGCCTGGATTGCAATCTCGTGGTGCTCGGAACCGGCGATGCCGCCCTTGAGGAGGCGCTAAAGGCAGCCGCCGCGCGCCATCCCGACCGGATCGCGGTCGAGTTCACCTATGACGAAGGCCTCGCCCATCAGCTTCAGGCGGGGGTCGATGCGCTCTTGATCCCGTCCCGGTTCGAGCCCTGCGGACTGACCCAACTCTGTGCGCTGCGCTACGGCGCGGTCCCCGTCGCCGCCCGGGTCGGTGGCCTGGCCGACACCATCATCGACACCAACGAGATGGCCCGCATGGCCGGCGCAGGCACCGGCGTCCTGTTTTCGCCGGTGACCAAGGACACCTTCGACCAGGCGTTGGTGCGCACCCGCGATCTCTATCAGCAGCCCAAGGTATGGCGGCGGATGCAGTCGAATGCGATGCGCACCGATGTGAGCTGGGCAGCACCCGCCGGCGCCTACGCCGCACTCTACCGCGATCTCGTCGAACCGGCCGTGGCGGCGCAATCGGCATGACGGAGAAGCTGACCGTCCTTCCCGGCAAGCCGGAGCCGCTGGGCGTCACCGTCGAGGCGAGCGGCCTCAATGTCGCCGTCGTCGCGCCCGACGCCGAGGCGATCGAGGTCGTTCTGTTCGACGAGGACGGCGAAACCCGGATCGGCTCCGCGATCCTGCCCGCTCGGCGCGGCGCGATCCATTGCGGGCTCGTCAAGGGGTATGGGGCCGGCGCCCGCTACGGACTGCGCGCCTACGGGCCCTATCAGCCGGAGCGCGGCCTGCGCTTCAACCCCGCTAAGCTTCTGGTCGACCCCTACGCGCGTGCCCTGGACCGGCCGTTCCAGCACGATCCGCGTCTCAGCGGCTCGACCGACGAGGGCGCGCCCGATCCCGTCGACACCGCCGACCTGGTGCCGAAGGCGATCGCGACCGCGCCCTCCCGCGCCAGCACGCGACCGTTCCAGGTGAGCCGGCTCGACCGGCCGCCGCTGGTCTACGAGCTCAACGTCCGCGGCTTCACCAGGACCCATCCGCAGGTCCCGGAGGACATCCGCGGCACGATCGCCGCCCTCGGCCATCCCGCCGTCACCGAACATCTCTCCAGCCTCGGCGTGACCACCGTCGAGCTGATGCCGATCATGGCCTGGATCGACGAGCGTCACCTGCCCGCCCTCGGCCTCGCCAATGCCTGGGGCTACAACACGCTGGCCTTCATGGCTCCGGATCCACGGATCGCCCCCGGCGGCATCGACGAGGTGCGCAAGGCCGTTGCCACGCTCCATGCCGCCGGCCTGGAGGTGATCCTCGACATCGTGCTTAACCACACCGGCGAGAGCGACGAACTCGGCGCGACGGTCTCCTTCCGCGGGCTCGACAATGCCGGCTACTACCGGCTTCGCCCGGACGATCCGGCGCTCTACGTCAACGACACCGGTTGCGGCAACACCGTCGCGCTCGACCGGCCCCATGCGTTGCGGCTGGCCATGGACACGCTGCGCTACTGGGCGACTGCGGCCGGCGTCGACGGCTTCCGCTTCGATCTCGCAACCACCCTCGGGCGCCGAGCCGACGGCTACGATCCCGAGGCTCCCTTGTTCCAGGCGATCGAGCAGGACCCGGTGCTGCGGGGCCTGAAGATGATCGCGGAGCCCTGGGACGTCGGGCCGGACGGCCACCGTCTCGGCGGCATGCCGGCTCGCTGGTCGGAGTGGAACGACCGCTACCGCGACGCCGTGCGCCGGTTCTGGCGCGGCGACGGCGGCACCATCGGCGAGCTCGCGACCCGGCTCACCGGCTCCGCCGATTTCTTCGCCGCCGCCCACCGCTTGCCGTCGGCGAGTGTCAACTTCATCGCCTCCCACGACGGCTTTCCCCTCGCCGACACCGTCGCCTACGCCGAAAAGCACAACGAGGCGAACGGCGAGGACAATCGCGACGGCCACGACGCCAACTTCTCCTGGAACAACGGCGTGGAAGGGCCGAGCGACGATCCGGCGATCGGTGCCGCCCGCGATCGCGACGTCGCCAACCTGCTCACGACCCTGTTCGTCTCGCGCGGCCTGCCGATGCTTGCCATGGGCGACGAGCTCGGCCGCACCCAGGCCGGCAACAACAACGCCTATGCCCAGGACAACGAGATGACCTGGGTGGATTGGGCAAGCGCCAACCAGGAGCGCATCGCGCTGGTCCGGCGCCTGGCCGACATCAGACGGCGCCACCCTGCGCTCCGGCTCGACAGCTACCTGACCGGCGCGGCCGTCGACGGACGCGGCCTGCCCGACATCGAGTGGCTGACCGCCGATGGCGGCGCGATGACGCCCGGTGACTGGACCGACCCGGAGCGCCGCACCCTGACGCTGGTGCTTTATGCCGGCGGGGCGCCCACCACCGGGGATCGGGTCGCAGTCGTCTTCAATGCCGGCGCAGACGAATTGACGGCAACCCTGCCCCCGCCCCGTGACGCTTGCCTCTGGCGTGTCGTGGTCGACACCGGCGCAGAGGACCGCACCGCCGATCGCGATCTCGATGGCTGCGAGATTGCGGTCGCCGGCCGCAGCGCCCTGATTTCCGTGGAGACCGTCGACCGCAGCGGCGGCCGTGGCCTCGCAGCCGCCACCCGTGCGGCGGAAACCCGGGTCGTCGACCGGTTGGCCGAGGCGGCCGGCATCGCGCCCGAATGGTGGGACGTGGACGGCACACGCCACCTGGTCTCGCCGGACACCAAGCGTGCACTGCTCGACGCCATGGGCCTGCCGGCCACTTCGGCGGAAGCCGCGCGGGCGAGCCTGGTCTCCCTGTCGAACGAAACGGTGCGCCGGGCGCTGCCGCCGTTCGTCTCGGCCACGCCGGGAGCGTCGGTCGAGGTCGCCGTGCCCCGGCTCTTGTCGATGCGCCCGCCGCGCGCCCTGCATCTCCGGCTTGCCGACGGCAAGGAGCGGGTAATTCCGGTCCCGTCGGACGCCGCGCAAGACGAAGTAACGGCACCGGACGGCACCGCCGTGCGCCGCCTGCGGCTGACCCTGCCGCCTCTGCCCATCGGCGACCACCGGCTTCGCCTCGACGACCATGAGGGCCCCGACGGCGTCGCGCGGATCGTCGTCGCGCCGAAGGCCTGCTATCGTCCGGCCGCTCTTGCCAGCGGGCGCCGGTTCGGCATCCAGGCCAATCTCTACAGCCTCAAGCGCGCCGGCGACGGTGGCATAGGCGACCTCACCACCCTGGCCGAGCTCGGCGAGCACGCCGCCCCCGCCGGGGCCGCAACAATCGGTATCAATCCGCTGCACGCCCTCTTCGGCGGCGACCGCAACCGAGCGAGCCCCTATCATCCGTCGGACCGGCGCTTTCTAGACCCGATCTATCTCGACGTCGCCCGCATCGAGGGTACGCCGGACCTGAACGCCGCCGCGCTCGCCGAGGCTCAGACCATCGACTATCCTGAGGTCTGGCGGATCAAGCGAAAGGCGCTGGAAGCCGGCTTCGAGGCCTTTCGCCAGCGACCCGTGGACGACGCCGAACGGCAGGATTTCGAGGCATATCTCACCAGCCGCGGCCGCAGCCTGATCGAGTTCGCAACCTTCCAGCTCATCTCCGAGGATCGGCCGAAGGTGCCGTGGATGCGCTGGCCTTCGCCGCTGCGCCGCCCGGACACGACCGCTGTCGCCGAAATGCAATCCCGGCGCCCGGGCGAGATCCTGTTCCATTGCTGGCTGCAGTGGCATTGCGAGCGCCAGCTTGCCGAGACGGCGGATCGCGTGCACGAGGCCGGCGTGGGCATCGGGCTTTATCGCGATCTCGCCGTCGGCTGCGCGCCCGACGGGGCCGAGGCCTGGGCGAGCCAGGATGTCCTCGCAGAGGGTGTCTCGGTCGGCGCACCACCCGACCCGTTGGCCGCCGATGGTCAGGTCTGGGATACCCGCCCCCCGATCCCGCACCAGATGGCATCGCTCGGCTACCGCCCCTTCTCCACTCTGCTTTCGACCAACATGCGCTATGCCGGCCTGCTCCGGCTCGACCATGTCATGTCGATTACGCGGCTGTTCTGGATTCCGGCCGGCGCATCCGGACGCGACGGCGCCTATGTGAACCATCACATCGGCCCGCACCTGGCCGCGCTCTCGCTCGCAAGCCATCGCTATCAGTGCGGCGTCGTGGGCGAGGATCTCGGCACCGTGCCGGAAGGCTTCAGCGACCGGCTTGCCGAGGCCGATATCCTGTCCACCAGCGTGCTGCTTCTGGAACGCGACAAGGACCAGTTCACCGCTCCCTCCGCTTACCCGGCCCGAGCGGCGACCTGCGCGGCAACCCACGACCTGCCGCCGCTCGCCGGCTGGTGGCTCGGCCGCGATCTGGAGATCAACGAAGCGATCGGCCGCACCTATGGCGCCCCGGAAGCCGAGCGTTCGACACGGCGGAGCGACCGGTCCGCGCTCTTGTCGGCCCTCGCCACCGCAGGCGCGACCATGAGCGGATTGCCCTCCGCCGACGACGACGCCCCGTCGGAAGCGGCCCTCATCGCCCTGATCGACGCCATCCACGCCTTTCTGGCGAAGACCCCGTCGGATCTGGTCATGCTGCAAGCCGCCGACCTTCTGGCGGAGAAGGCCCCGGTCAACGTGCCCGGCACCGACCGGGAATGGCCAAACTGGCGTCTCCGGCTGCCCGAAGAACTCACCGCCGACAGGCTTGCCGCCCGGATCGGCCCGGAGCTTGCCACGCGCGGAGCAGCCGAACCGGCCGTGGCGCCCGCTCCGTCCGCGGGCGCTGAGACCGAGAGTTCAGAGGATCCCTCCTCCGATCCGCCCGACGACCAGCCCAGCTTTTTGTGAGACCGACTGAAATCGCGAAGCCACGGCCGGGATGGACTGGCCGTGCCCGCGCCGCAAGCAGCGCGAGCGGGCCGAATTTTTACTTCAACGGCTGCAGGATCGAGACGTAGTTCGCGACCGCCGCGCCGCCCAT
The DNA here is from genome assembly GCF_040750475.1 of Amorphus sp. 3PC139-8. Lineage (NCBI taxonomy): Bacteria > Pseudomonadati > Pseudomonadota > Alphaproteobacteria > Hyphomicrobiales > Amorphaceae > Amorphus > Amorphus sp. 3PC139-8. The sequence goes on from NZ_JABJVY010000003.1 coordinate 34,427, forward strand.
GTTGAAAATGCCGGCGAGCTCGGGACTGTCGAGCTGCATGTCTCCGGCTTCGCCGGCAAGCTGCATGGCCGAGATCGCATGCATGGACACGCCGGTGGCGCCGATCGGGTGGCCCTTGGCCTTGAGGCCCCCGGACGGGTTCACCGGCAGGCGGCCGCCGATCTCCGTCCAGCCTTCTTCCAGCACGCGGGCGCCCTGGCCTTCCGGCACGAGCCCCATCGCCTCGTATTCGATCAACTCGGCGATCGTGAAGCAGTCATGGGTTTCCACGAAGGACAGATCGTCGAGGGTGAGCCCGGCCTTGGCGAGCGCCTGCTGCCAAGCCGCGCTGCAGCCTTCGAACTTGACGATGTCGCGCTTGGACAAGGGCAGGAAATCCTGCACATGCGCGGCGGAGCGGAAGGCAATCGCCTTGTTCATGCCGAGCGCGGTGTCCGTATCGGCAAGCACGATCGCCGCGGCCCCATCGGACACCAGCGAACAGTCGGTCCGCTTCAACGGCCCGGCAACGAACGGATTCTTATCGCTTTCCGCGCGGCAGAACTCGTAGCCGAGATCCTTGCGCATCTGAGCATAAGGGTTGGCGACGCCGTTCTTGTGGTTCTTCGCGGCGATCTTGGCGAGCGCATCGCTCTGGTCGCCGTGGCGCTGGAAATAAAGCTGGGCGATTTTGCCGAACACGCCAGCGAAACCGGCCGGGGTGTCGCCGTCCTCCGGCAGATAGGATGCCTTCAGGAGATTCTTGCCTATCTCCGGCCCCGGCGTCTTGGTCATCTGCTCGACACCGACCACCAGCACGACCTTGGCCGACTTCGCCGCGATCGACTTCAGACCCTGATGCACCGCGCCGGAGCCGGTGGCGCAGGCATTTTCCACCCGCGTGGCGGGTTTGAAGCGCAGATCCGGGTTGGCCTGCAGCACCAGCGAGGCGGTGAAATCCTGGGGCGAAAAACCGGCGTTGAAATGGCCGAGCACGATCTCGTCGACATCCTTCGCCTCGACCCCGGCATCCTCCATCGCGGCATTGGCAACGGAAACGACCAGGCTCTCGACGCTCTCGTCCTCAAGCTTGCCGAACTTGGAATGGGACCAGCCCACGATCGCAGCACACATGCCATATCTCCTTGGTCTTGGTGTCTTGGTCTTGGCAGCAACATGGCGCTGAATGGCCGCAAGTACAATCACGAAGCCGGGGGACACGAACGCAGACCATCTCCGCGCCGGTTCTTGCGAGAAACCAGCGTCCGTTTTCCGTCAGCCAGCGGAGGGGGCCCTGACCCTAGCCGTTCGGCGCGGTGCCGGGGTCCTGCTGGGTTTGCGGATCTGGCTCGGTGACCTCATCGGGTTCCGGCGTCTGGACCGGTTCCGGCTCCGGCTCGACGACGGGTTCCGGCTCCGGTTCCACAACGGGTTCGGGTTCGACCACAGGCTCGGGCTCGGGTTCCACGGTCGGCTCAGGCTCGACGGTCGGTTCCTGGACCGGCTCCGGCGGCGGTTCGGCGTTGCGAACCGCGTCGCGCTGGTTGATCTGGTCGGCATCGTCGCGAGCGGGATCACGGATATAGCGCGGCAGATCGTCGAGCTGCAGATGCCAACCATAAAGCGGGAACGAGACCGGACCGACCAGCCGGCGCAGACTGCCGTCCCACCGCTTCGGACCTTCGATCCGCCCGCCCGGCCGCACCAGAAGATAGGTCCCGGTCCGCACCAGCCCGACACAACGGCCGCCGACGCAGACATCGCTCGCCCCTTCCTCCAAGATCACGATCACGAAGGTCGGACGCACGAAGATATCGAGGATCGTGCCGCGCACGCCGATGGTCGCCACCGGTGTCTCGATCGAATAGGACTGGGGCCGGGACGAGCCGGAGACGAACCGCAGCGCACCGCGGGTGATCTCGACCGTCACGTCGCTCGCCCGCCCGCTGCCGGCATAGACGAACTTATCCAGCATCACCGCCGATTGCGGACCGATGTTGAGGCTGGTTTCGTCCAGGAAGAGAAGCTGGGCGTTGGAGCGGTCGCCGGTGACGATGGTTTCGTCACGAAACACCTCGCCGCCGACGGCAAGCGGCCGCTTCTGGCCGCCGGCATCGCCGGTGACATCGCGCACGACGGTGGAACTGACGCCGATTCGATCCGGCGCGGCGATCGCCGGCGCCGCTCCCATGGACACCGCGATCGCAGCCAACGCAATCGAACGAACCTGTCGGCGCACCGTCTCGAAGACCTGGGCCATGGTGCCCGCGCTCCCCGCGTCTTGCCCGCGCCGGCGCTCCAGCACGGCGACCTCGCTCATTTTGGCAAGATTAATACATCAACGGGCGCTGCGTCGTGTGATTCCAGTCACAATGTTTGCATTTTCCGACCGAAACGACTTTTCCTGCAGATGCCAATTGAACAAAAAACACGTAGACTCACCTGAGATAGCTTTTCGCGTGTCGTCGACCCTCGTCTTGTGGACCTGCTGCGCATGGCGTTCCGGCCCGGGCTGATCCTTTGGTTGCTCGGCGTGCTCGTTGTCTGGACGGGCGCCCCTGTTGCGTTCGCCGCAGGCGACGGGTCGCCGGAGATGACGGCGCTCTTCGAGCGTATTCTGGCTGACCCGACCGATGTCGACGCCAACCTCGCCTATGCCCGGCTCGCCGAGCGCATGGGGGAGCGGCGCAAGGCCCTTGCCACCTACGAGCGGATCCTGATCAACGATCCCGGCAATGCCGAAGCCCGTCAGGGGCTTGCCCGTGTCCGCCGCGCGATCGAACCCGCCTGGACCAACCTCACCGTCTCCACCGGGATCGGCTACAACTCCAATCCGCTGCAGCGGCCGGACACCGCCGACCGTCCAGGCAGCGTGTTCGGGCTGATCGACGCCCGCTTTCGCGACGAGCGCCCGCTTGGCTGGTGGCGCTGGCGCACCGAGCTGTTCGGCGGCGGCCGGCTCTATGAAAAAACCCACCAGATGAGCAACGGCTACGTCGGCGGCGAGATCGGGCCGCTGCTTCCGGTGGCCGGCCGCGCAGCGGTGCGTCCGATCGTGATCGCCGGCTATCGCTGGCTCGACGGAACCGATCTCTACGGCGAGATCGGCGGCGGTGTCGAGGTTGAGGGCCGCTTTCAGGGCGCCCTGCAGGCGCTGCGGCTCGCCGCGGTCTGGCGCGACTACGGCGAGGACTGGTCGTCGGATTCCGGCCCGGTGATCGATCTGGCGGGTCGCTTCTCCCGCCCCGCCCTGCTGTTCGACAACGACGCCCTGTTCATCCGCCCCCGGGTCCGCTGGTCGGATGTCGGCTCCAACCCGGTCTCCTATCTTCCGACCCAGTTCGAGGTCGGCAAATATTGGGAGATCGGCGGCCGGATCGACTATCGCATCGCCTGGACCGATGTCGTCACGACCGGCATTGGAGCTGCGCTTTATCAGCGCTGGTTCGCCGATCCGGTGATGTCTGGCGCCGACGACCGCTCGGACACCTATTTCGCGCCCGGCGTAAACGTCACCTTCTCCAACCTTCTGACCGACTCCGTCGACCTCCGCCTCGACTATATCTACCAGATGCAGACCTCGAACGATCCGTCCCGGGAGTTCGACGCCCACCTGGTCACCGGGCGCGTCGTCGGCCGCTTCTGATGGCGGGCCACGGGTCCGGACGGCAAGTATGAACCGGCCAGCCGCTAGGTCTCGTCGGCACAGGCGGCGGACCCGCATCGGGGTCGGTGTGGTGGCCCTTGCCGTCGCGCTTTGCGCACTCGCTTTGCGCATCGCGGAGCCGTCTGCGCTTGCGCAACTGCGTAACCTCGCCTTCGACGAATATCAACGCCTCGCCCCGCGCCCGTTCGATCCGGATCTACCCGTCAAGATCGTGGCAATCGACGAGGCCGCACTTGCCGCCCTCGGCCAATGGCCATGGCCGCGCCGGGTACTTGGCGAGCTGGTCGACCGATTGAACGCGGCTGGCGCGGCCGCCATCGCGCTCGACTTCGCGCTCGCGGAGCCGGACCGGAGCGATCCGAGGGCTGCGCTCGCCACCCTGCCCGACAGCGCGGACCGCGACCGCCTGCTCCAGGCCCTGCCCCCAGCCGACGCCGGAGACCTTAGCCTTGCCAAGGCCTTATCCAATCTTCCGAGCGTGCTCGGATTGATCCTGACCCACGGCGAGAAGCACGGAGAGGTTCCGCACAAGGCCGGCTTTGCCAGCGCCGGCGACGATCCGCGTCCATTCCTGCCGGCCTTCGAAAGCGTCACAGCCCCACTGCCGCCCCTCGCCGAGGCCGCAAGCGGTCTCGGCGCGATGAACTGGCTGCCGGACCGCGACCAGATCGTGCGCACGGTGCCGCTTCTGTTCCTGGTCGACGGCAAAGTCGTTCCATCGCTTGCCGCAGAGGCCTTGCGCACTGCGCAAGGTGCGTCGACCCTCGTTGCGCGCGCCTCCAACGCCAGCGGCCAGACCGCCTTCGGCGCTGCCTCCGGCATCAACGCGGTCAAGATCGGGGCGGTTGTGATCCCGACCGATGCCGCCGGTGCCGTTCGGGTCCATTTCTCCGAGACCGATCCGAGCCGGCTCTTGTCGGCCGGAGACGTCCATACCGGCGACTTCGATCCGGCGGAGGTCGCCGGCAAGATCGTGCTGCTCGGCGCCACCGCCCCCGGCCTGTTGGACCTGCGCGCCACGCCGCTGGAAGCGGCCGTTCCCGGCGTCGAGATCCACGCCCAGCTTCTGGAGCACATCCTGTCGGGCGCGACGCTGAAGCGTCCGGACTGGGCCTCGGGCCTGGAAATCCTCGCCTTCGCCGGGCTCGCCATCCTGATTGCGGTCGCCGCCGGCCTGCTGCCGGTGCGCTGGAGCTTCGGGCTCGGTGTGGTGGCGATCGCCGGCTGGGTCGCGGCGAGCTGGTTGGCCTTTTCCCGTGCCGGCCTGCTCGTCGATCCGACCTTTCCCGCCCTTGGCACTGCCTCGGTGCTGTTTGCGACCACCGGCTATGTCGGCATTCGCGAGGAGCGTGACCGCCGCCAGATCCGCTCCGCCTTCGGCCGCTATGTGGCGCCGGGGCTGGTGGAGGAACTCGCCCGCGATCCCGACCGGCTGCGGCTGGGCGGCGAAATCAAGGAGATGACCATCCTCTTCACCGACATGCGCGGCTTCACCACCGTCTCGGAGGGCATGGATGCGGAGCGGCTGACGGCCTTCGTCAACGCCTTCCTCACCCCGCTCACCGATGCGGTACTGACCCATCGCGGCACCATCGACAAATATATCGGCGACGCAGTGATGGCGTTCTGGAATGCGCCGCTGGACGACGACGATCACGCCCGCCATGGCTGCGAGGCCGCCCTTGCCATGCTCCAGGCGATTGAGGCGTTCAACGCCGGCGATCACACCTATCCGAAGGTGGCGATCGGGATCGGCCTCAACACCGGCCTGTGCTGCGTGGGCAACCTCGGATCGGTGCGCCGGTTCGACTATTCGGTGATCGGCGACGACGTGAACATCGCTTCAAGGCTGGAAGGGCAGACCAAGTCCTACGGCGTCTCCATCATCGTCGGCGAGGCGACGGCCCACGCGGTGCCGGACTTCGCCCTGATCGAGTTCGACCGCGTCCGGGTGAAGGGCAAAACGCGACCGATCAGCCTGTTCGCGCTCATGGGCGGCGCTGAGCGGGCCGCCGACGCGAGCTTCCAGGCGCTGAAGGCGGCAATGGACCGGTTCGTCGCCGCCTACCGGGCCGGCCACTTCGTGGAGGCCGCCAAAACCCTTTCCGCCGTGGAAGCGGCGGACAATGGCGGTCTGGCGACAATCATCGCCCTCTATCGAGAGCGGCTTCTGATCCATGGCGAAGGCCCCGCCCCTGACGGCTGGAGCGGCGTCCACGATCTCCTGACGAAGTAGCGCCTTAGACCCGTTCCGCTTTTCTTCGGCTTTGCTGGTTCTTTCCCGCAAAGCCGGACGGAAAACCGCTTCGCACTTTTCCTGGCTTTGCCCTCTACCCTCGCAAAGACGGACGGAAAACCGCTTCGCACTTTTCCTGGCTTTGCCCTCTACCCTCGCAAAGCCGGACGGAAAACCGCTTCGCACTTTTCCTGGCTTTGCTTAGTCCTCAACCGGCACGACGTAGTTGAGCGGCAGCCGCCCCCCGTCGGCATAGACGGTCTGCCCGGTCATATAGCTCGCCTGATCGGAGGCCAGGAACGCCACCACGGAGGCGATCTCGGAGGGCTCGCCCAGCCGCCCGGCCGGCGTGCGCGACAGGATGGTGCGGCGCGCTTCCGGGTCCTCGGCGACCTTCGCCAGCATGTCCGTGCGGATCGAGCCGGGACCGACCGCGTTGACGCGAATGCCGTAGGGCGCGAGCGACAAGGCGGACGCCTTGGTAAGCTGATTGATGCCGCCCTTGGAGACGGAATAGGGCACTTGGTTGGCAATCGCGAACACGGCATTGATGCTCGACATATTGACGATCGCGCCGGGCGGTCCGCCCGCTTCCACGCGCTCCACCATATGCTTGGCCACCGCCTGGGAAACCAGGAACGCCCCCTTGAGATTGACCCGAAGCACCCGGTCGAAATCGGCTTCTTCGAGCTCCAGGAAATCGGCGCCCACGAGAATGGCGGCGTTGTTCACCAGGATGTCGATCTCGCCGAACGCCTCCAGCGTCGCCGCCACCAGGTTGCGCACGTCCAGCCGCTCGCCGACATCGCAATCGATCGCGATGACGTCGCCCAACGCCTTCAGCTCCTTGGCGGCCTTCTCGGCAAGCTCGTCCTCGATATCGGCGATGACGACCTTGGCCCCCTCTTCCAGGAATCGCCGCGCCACGGCGTAGCCGATCCCGCGCGCACCGCCCGTGACGATCGCGACCTTGTTCTGGAGCAGCATGTTCGAGGCTTCCTTTTCCGTTCAGACGGTCGTGCCGCCGATCGGATCAAACGGCAGCTTCGCGCAACGGGTCCATCGGGTCCCGTCGCGCGGCTCACGTTGCCTGAACCGCCGTGCCGGTTCAATCGGACGAAAGCGCTCCAATTTTAGGCAGACGTTCCCCTCCGCCGTTTCCCGAACGGCGGAGAGAAAAAGCCGTTCCATTGCCGCAATTTCGGGCGGGAAATCGCATTCCGCCCCTCCCGAGCGGACCGGTTCAGCTCGCCACAGCCTTGCCGACGCCCCGATCTCGGATCGCCGCTTCGATCTCGTCGAGAATCGCCGGATCGTCGATCGTCGCCGGCATTTTGTAGCTTTCGCCGTCGGCTATGGAGCGCATGGTGCCGCGCAGGATCTTGCCGGACCGGGTCTTCGGCAGCCGGTCGACCGTGATGACCAGCTTCAGCGCCGCCACCGGACCGATCTGACCGCGAATGCGCTGGACCAGCTCGCGTTCGATCTCTTCATGGGTCTGGGTGACCCCGGACTTCAGGACGATGAAGCCGCACGGCACCTGGCCTTTCAGGGAATCGGTCACGCCGATCACCGCGCATTCGGCCACTGCCGGATGGCCGGAGATCACCTCCTCCATCCCGCCGGTGGAAAGCCGATGTCCCGCGACATTGATGATGTCGTCGGTGCGCGACATGATGAAGAGATAGCCGTCCTCGTCGACATAGCCGGCGTCGGAGGTCTGGTAGTAGCCAGGGAAGGCTTCCAGATAGGCGCGCTTGAAGCGGGCATCCTCGCCCCAAAGCGTCGGCAGATTGGCGGGCGGCAATGGCAGCTTGACCACGATGTTGCCGAGCGCCCCGGGGGCGACCGGCTGGCCGCCTTCATCCACCACGTGGATGTCGTAGCCCGGCATGGCGACCGTTGGGGACCCGAGCTTGACCGGCAGCCGCTCGATCCCGACCGGATTGGCGGCGATCGCCCAGCCGGTTTCCGTTTGCCACCAGTGATCGATCACCGGCACGCCAAGGGCGCGCTCCGCCCACTGGATGGAATCCGGGTCGGCCCGTTCGCCGGCCAGGAACAGGGTCCGGAAGCGCGCCAGATCATAGTCGGCGATCAGCTTGCCGTCCGGATCTTCCTTCTTGATCGCTCTCAGTGCCGTCGGCGCCGTGAAAAGAGCGGCCACGTTGTGTTCGGCGACCACTCGCCAGAACACGCCGGCGTCGGGCGTGCCCACCGGTTTGCCCTCGAACACCACGGTGGTGCAGCCGTAGAGCAGCGGCGCGTAGACGATGTAGGAATGGCCCACCACCCAGCCGACATCGGAGGCCGTCCAGAACACCTCCCCCGGCTCCAGGCCGTAGATATTCTTCATCGACCAGGCGAGCGCGACCATGTGGCCGCCCGTGTCGCGAACCACGCCCTTGGGCTGGCCGGTCGTGCCGGAGGTGTAAAGAATATAGAGCGGATCGGTCGCAGCGACCGGCACGCACGCAACGGTGCGGTTTTCCGCCTCCGCCCCGGCCGCAAGCGCGGTCAGGTCGCGGTCGATCGGCTTGTCGAGCGTGGCCGGATGCTCCTCGCGCTGCCAGACCAGCACGGCGTCGGGCTTGTGGGTCGCCTCTTCGATCGCCGCGTCCACCAGCGGCTTGTAGGCGACCACGCGGCCGGGCTCCATGCCGCAGGAGGCACACACGATCAGCTTCGGCTTGCTGTCATTGATCCGGGTGGAAAGCTCATGGGCGGCAAATCCGCCGAACACCACCGAATGGACCAGGCCCAGCCGGGCGCAGGCAAGCATGGCGACGAGCGCTTCCGGGATCATCGGCATATAGAGGATGACCCGGTCGCCCTTGACGGCACCCTGGTCGGCCAGCACGGCGGCCATCGCCTGCACGTCGCGCAAAAGCTCGGCGTAGGTAATGGTGCGCTGCTTCCCGGTGATCGGGGAATCGTAAATGATCGCCGCCTGTCCGGGGCGGCCGCGCTCCACATGGCGATCGACGCAATTGTAGCAGGTGTTGGCGACGGCATCGGGAAACCAGCGGCCGTAGACGCCGGCGTCCGGATCGAAGCCCCGTTCCGGCGGCGTGATCCAGTCGATCGCGTCGGCCGCCTTCAGCCAGAACCCCTCCGGATCCGCCTTCCAGGCATCGTAGACTGCGCGATAGGTTGTTTTGGTCATGGCGTCCTCCCGAGATCGTTCCGCCGGCGACGAGAATGGGTTAGATCATCGCCCGCTGACAAGTCGCTCGCCGGGCGCGCCGATCGATCGGCGATGACACGAAACCATCCTCGCCCGCCTTGCCAAAAATCAAATCGACGTCTGCCGAACCAAGGACTCCATGATCACCGATCCGATCTTTTATCTTTGCGCCATTCCCGCCGTCATCGTCGTCGGCATTTCCAAGGGCGGCTTCGGAGGATCGATCGCGCTGCTGGGCGTACCGCTGATGACGCTGGTGATCTCTCCAATCCAGGCGGCCGGGATCATGCTGCCGATCCTGGTGCTGATGGATCTGATCGCGGTCGCGAGCTACCGGCGGACCTTCGACAAGACCGTCTTGATCATGACGCTACCGGGCGCATTCGTGGGCATCGCGCTCGGCTATGCGCTGGCGTCGTCGGTGGACGAGGCCATGGTGCGCCTGATGGTAGGGCTGGTCGCCGTCGTCTTCTCGCTCGACCATTGGGTTTTGAAGCGCAGGCGCCCGAGCGACCATGTGCCGCCCGCCCACAGCCCCGTGAAGGGAACGCTCTGGGGCGCGCTTGCCGGCTTTACGAGCTTCGTCAGCCACGCCGGCGGTCCACCCTACCAGATGTACGCGATCCCGCTGCAGATGGAAAAACGCATGTTCGCCGGCACCGCGGTGATGTTCTTCTTCGCGCTGAACGTTACCAAGCTGGTGCCCTATTTCCTGCTCGGCCAGTTCTCCACCGCCAACCTGGAAACCTCGGCGGTGCTGTTTCCGGTGGCGATCGCCGCCATTCTGCTCGGCATCTGGCTCGTGAAGGTCGTGCCCCAAGAAGCGTTCTACCGGGTGCTTTACGTGTTCGTCTTCGTGGTCGGGCTGAAGCTGATATGGGACGGCGCCACGAGCCTCTTGATGTGAGGCGGCATCGAATCAATCAAAAATAGAAAAACAAAAAGTTCTCCGCCTTCCCTCGGAAGGCGACGCCGACGGATTTTTGTCGATGTCGAGATCGGCGAAGGCCGCCTTGGGATGCCTTGGCCTTCGCCGCGTCTCCGGTCCGCTGTTACGACGCGACCGCGCTGTGGTTCCCGTTCATAGGCCCGCCTCGAAGGCGTTCGATCTCGTCTTTCAGCGCCAGCTTTCGGCGCTTGATCGAGGCGACGGTGAGGTCGTCGGTCGCAGGCTGCATCATCGCCGTGTGGAGCTCCTGCTCAAGCGCCGCATGGCGCCGTTCGAGCTCGGCAACGTGCGCTTCCATCGTCATCGCGTACCTCCCGAATAGGGTATCAACAAAGACAGTCTGCCACAGCCGCAAGGGGCTGCAACAATTAGAGTTGGGGCCTCTTGGCCAGCTTGGAAAGGGTTCGCCGGCGAACAAATCATCCATTCGCGCCCGGCATGCGAAAACCTCCCGAAAAGCGGTGATCCATGCTATAGCACCCTCGCTTCAGGCGAAGCGTTAGGTTGGCGGCGCCGGCAGCATGCGCGCGGATATCCCCGCACGCCCCCCGGTGCATTTTCCGTTCGGAGCTCCCGGCGCTGAACGAGATGGGAACGGCTCAATTTGTCGAAATCACGACCCGGCACGGCAGGAGTTGGTCGGCCATGAGTGAGGAGAATGCGGAGACGCCGCTTCAGGAGCTGGTGCGCCTGAAGGAGGAGCACCGCGACCTGGATGCGGCGATCGAAGCCCTGGCGGGCAAGGGCGTCAGCGACCAGCTCCAGATCCAGCGGCTGAAGAAGCGCAAGCTCCAGTTGAAGGACCGCATCCACTATCTTCAAGACGTCCTGCTTCCCGACATTATCGCCTGACGCCTTGCGGTCTTCCGATCGCCCGCTGCGTCTCGCCTGCCGCGTCGGGCACGAAGAGATCCCGTCTCCGGCTGAGGAGATCCGCACGGGCCGCCTTGCGCCCGCGCCTCCGCTTCGCTACATCGCCGGCTTTCCGCAGTTCGTGCGAACCGGCATCGCGGTGTGACGATCGCCGCTCGCCGATTGGATCGAGACGAGAGGAGCCCTCCGCCATGGCTTCATCCGCGCCCCCGGTCGCGGTCATCATGGGCAGCCAGTCGGACTGGAGCACCATGCGCCACGCCACCGAGACCCTGGACGCGCTCGGCGTGGGCTACGAGGCGCGCATCGTCTCCGCCCATCGCACGCCCGAACGCATGGTCGACTTCGCCAAGTCGGCGAAGGCACGCGGGGTCAAGGTGATCATCGCCGGCGCCGGCGGTGCGGCCCATCTTCCGGGCATGACGGCGGCGCTCACCACGCTTCCCGTGTTCGGCGTGCCGGTGGAAAGCCGGGCGCTCTCCGGCGAGGACAGCCTGTTGTCGATCGTGCAGATGCCGGCGGGCGTTCCGGTGGGCACGCTGGCGATCGGCCGCTCCGGCGCCGTCAACGCCGCCCTTCTCGCCGCCTCGGTGCTAGCCCTTTCCGACGCGCCCCTGGCCGATCGGCTCACCGCCTGGCGCACCCGCCAGAGCGAGGCCGTTGCGGAGTTTCCATCCGACGATGTCTGACATCCCGACCGCCGGCGCGCTGTCGCCGGGCGACACCATCGGCATTCTGGGCGGCGGACAGCTCGGCCGCATGCTGGCGCTTGCCGCAGGCCCGCTCGGCCTCGATTGCCACATCTTTTGCCCCGATCCCGACAGCCCCGCCTTCCGGGCCGCCAAGACCGCGACCGTCGCCGACTATACCGATGCCGCCGCGCTCAAGGCGTTCGCCGAAGCCGTCGACGTGGTCACCTACGAATTTGAGAATGTACCGGCGGAGACCCTGGCCCATATCGCCCCGCACGCGCCGATTCGGCCGGGCGAGCGCTCGCTGTCGATCTGCCAGGACCGGCTCTCCGAGAAGCACTTCCTGACCGAGGCCGGCATCGCGGTCGCCCCCTATGCGGCGATCGACAGCGTCGACGATCTGAAGGCCGCGCTCGCCGACATCGGCGCCCCGGCGATCCTGAAGACCCGCCGGTTCGGCTATGACGGCAAGGGCCAGACCAAGCTGCACAGCGCCGATGACGCCGCGCGCGCCTTCGACGAAATCGGCGGCCAGCCCGCCGTGCTGGAGGGGCTCGTCGATTTCCGCATCGAGTGTTCCGTGGTCGTCGCACGCGGCCTCGATGGCGCGACCGCCGTCTATGACATCGCGGAAAACGCCCATGCCAACCACATCCTGAAATTCAGCCGCGTGCCGGCCGCAATTTCGGAAAAGACCGCCACGGAGGCAGGCGAGCTCGGTCGGCGGGTGGCGACCGCCCTCGATCATATCGGCGTGCTCGCCGTGGAACTGTTCGTGGTGGGAGACGGGGCGGACGAACGGCTGGTCGCCAACGAGATCGCTCCGCGCGTTCACAATTCCGGCCATTGGAGCCAGGACGGCACCGCCGCCTCGCAGTTCGAGAACCATATCCGGGCCGTGGCGGGCTGGCCGCTGGTCGCCCCTGCCCGCCATTTCGACGTGGAGATGGAAAACCTGATCGGCGCCGATGTCGATCGCTGGCCCGCCCTTCTTGCCGAGCCGGGCGCGCATCTCCATCTCTATGGCAAGCGCGAGGCCCGTGCGGGCCGGAAGATGGGGCACGTGAACCGCGTGCGCCCGATCGCAAACGCGCCGAAAAGCATGCGCTGAGCGTGGACAGGCACGGGCCGATCTGATAGATAGCCCGCTCTGTTGCGCTTTCTGCGCGGCACGGGCCGCCGTCTCGGAAGCGAGGCCGGCGGGTTTAGTTTGCGCTCTCAGGTGCGAGAGCGATCCGATTTTTCCGCTCGATCTGGCGCGGCTGCAGGATGGCTTCATCCGGCGGACCTGCGTTTCTTACGGTCGGGCTTCGAACCATTTCCGGCTCCCGCCGTTCTCTTCGGGATCGGAAACGGGTCCAGAACCGAAACTGAGACAGGCGAAAGCAGGGCAGATACGTGCAAGTTCTCGTTCGTGACAACAACGTCGACCAGGCTCTCAAGGCACTTAAGAAGAAAATGCAGCGAGAGGGCATCTTCCGCGAGATGAAGATGCGCAATCATTACGAGAAGCCGTCGGAGAAGAAGGCGCGCGAAAAGGCGGAAGCCGTTCGCCGGGCGCGCAAGTTGGCACGCAAGCGGGCGCAGCGCGAAGGTCTGCTTCCGGGCAAGAAGCGCTAAGGCGCTTCCCCGAGCGGGCGGCGGCTGATGTCCGTGTGGCCCGCTCCTGGATCTCGATCGATCGCATTTCTTTTGGTCGGGGGAAGGGTGTCCGCCGCAAGGCGGTCCTGGATCAGGGACAACGGTCCCCATTTGGCGATCGCGGCGGACCCACGCCTTTTTCTGAGACCGAAGCGACCGCTTCAAGGCCTTCGATCAACCGATCACAAGACTGCGACTCGGAAATCCTGCGGGTGACATCGCGCTTCGGACGCGCCAGAAGGCAGGTCGGACGATGCAACGCAAGAGGCGGGTGATGGTGTCATCCACGCGGAATCGCTTTGGCGCGATGGGACGCGTCGCGCTCCTGGGCTCGCTTGCGATAGCCCTGGCAGCGTGCCAGAGTGGCGGCGCGGGCCTCTCGGGATCAAGCAGCGTTCTCGACCCGCGGGCCGGCTCTTCGGTGAACATCGCCTCCCTCACCAGCGTGGTCGAGGCCAACCCGAACGATCCGACCGCTTACAACATCCGCGGCACCGCCTACGGCCAGGCCGGCGACAATCGCCGTGCGCTGGAGGATTTCGACCGGGCGATCCAGCTCAATCCGCGCTACTACCAGGCCTATGCCAATCGGGCGCTGGTCTATCGCCGCATGGGCGAACTCAACGCGGCGCTGAAGGACTACAACTCCGCGCTCGCGATCGACCCGTCCTACGACGTCGCCCTGATCGGCCGCGGCAATCTGTTTCGCCAGAACGGCAACTACAGCCGCGCCCTGCAGGACTTCAACACGGCAATCCGTGTCGATTCCTCCGATGCCCGTGCGTTCCACAATCGCGGCCTGATCTACCAGGCCCAGGGCCAGCACCAGCGCGCCATTGAGGATTTCGCCACCGCGATCGGGCTCGGCCCGAACAATCCGGAGCCCTACAACGGGCGCGGCGTGTCCTATCTCGCGCTCAACGACATCGATTCGGCGCTCGACGACTTCAACCAGGCGCTCGCGCTCAATCGGAGCTACGCCGAGGCCTGGGCCAACCGCGGCCTGGCGTTGGAAGCCAAGGGCGATCTGAACAAGGCGCGCGCGGCCTACAACCGCGCCCTCACCTTGCAGCCCGGCTACGCTCCCGCCAAGGAAGGCATCCGCCGCGTCGATTCCGGCAAGCCGCCGATCATCGGCGGCTAGGGTCAGGACCCACAATCCGGACGGCCAACGGGTTTCCACTTGGCCTGGAAACGCTCCAGCGAATCAATCTGATCCGGCGAGCGTCGCATCCATCTTTGCGTCATTCAGACCGGCGACGATGTCTTTCAAGGCGGCCAGCAGCATCGGTTTGCGGTCCGCGCCAATGATCTCGTCGAGCCGGCGCATATGGGTGTGCGCCTTCACCGCGATACGCTCGTAGACGATCCGGCCCTCGGCCGTGACGTGACTGGCATAGGAGCGGCGATCGTCCTCGAGGCGGACCCGCTCGATCAGCCCTTTGTCCTCCAATTGTCGAAGCCCGGCCGTCACGCTGGATTTGTCGCGCCCGCTGGTGCGCGCCAGCACCGTCTGGGTAATGCCGGGATTTTCGAAGATGAGCGACAGCAAAGCGAAATTGCCGGGCTTCAGCGAATCGGGGCCAAGCACCTCGGAGAAGTCGTGGAACGCACTCTCGTAGGCAAGACGGAGGTAGAACCCGATAAATTCCTCCAGGAGGCCGAGCTCGACCTCGGACTGGGGGCGGGCCTCACGTGTGCTTTCTACAATCGTCACGACGTCATCCATCTCCAATGGGCCCGGACCGAGCCGGCACGCGCTCACCACCTCAGCCGAGGCACAGGCAGTCTGTAAAGGCCCCCCGGTCGGCGATATCGCTCAGACCGATTTGGCCCATGGCATTGACGAGTTCCGCTCTCAAGAGCTCGAACACGCGCTCCGCCCCTTCTTGTCCATAGGCGCCGACGGCAAACACGAACGGCCGGCCCATCAGCACGAAGTCGGCGCCAGCGAGCAGACCCTTCAAAATGTCCTCCCCGCTGCGGATGCCGCCATCGAGCAGCACGGTGAAATCGGGCCCGAGCGCGTCGCGAACGGCTCCGAGCGCATGCAGCGTGGCCGGTGCGGACGCGAGCTGGCGCCCGCCATGGTTCGACACGACGACTGCGTCGGCGCCTCGGCGCGCCGCCTCCACCGCGTCTTCCGGCGACAGCACCCCTTTCAGGGCGATCCGGCCCTTCCAGGTTTTGCGAATGTGGTCGAACAGCGCCCAGTCGAGCCGGCCGGAGCTTTGCGAAGCCATGAACTCGGCAAGCGAACTGGCGGAGCTGTTCTTGGTGTAGCGCTCCAGATTGCAGAATCTCGGCGATCCGGAGCGCGCAATCGCCCAGGACCAGCCCGGATGGATCGCGACGTCGAGGGCCATCCGCACGCTCGGCCGCAAGGGCAGCATGAAGCTGTTGCGGATATCGCGCAGGCGCTTGCCCGGCTTGGGCACGTCTGCGGTGACCAGCAGCGTCTCGTAGCCGGCGGCCTCGGCCCGATGCAGGAGATCGTCGACGATCCGTTGCTCCCGCCCGACATAAAGCTGGAACCACGAGACCGTCGGCGCAGCGGTACGAAGCTCTTCCAGCGTGGCAGTGGCCGGCGTCGAGGCCGTGTAGGGCGCGCCAGCGCGCTCCGCCCCCGCCGCAAGCCAGCCATCGATGCCGGGCCAGGCGATGCCGGCCATGCCGATCGGCGCGACACCGAATGGCACCCGCCACGTCCTGCCGAAAAGCGTGGTTTCGGTCGCAAGGTCGCCGTCGACGTTGCGCAAGATCCGCGGCACCAGCGTCGCCTGCCGATAGGCCTCCACATTGCGGCCCAGGCTGGCCTCGTTTCCCGCCCCGCCATCGATAAAATCGAAGGCGAAGCGCGGCAGCCGCCGCCGCGCTCTGAGACGAAGATCGTCGACCGAACTCCAGCTTCCCGCCATCGCCTCAGCCCTTGCCGGCTCCGCGCGACGTCGGCCGCTGCGCAAACGCGCGCAACGCGTCCCCGTTAGCGGTGAAGCCGAGCCCTGGCGTGTCGGGAAGCTTGAGCATCGAGCCCGAGCGTTCCGGCAGGTCGCCATAGAGCGCTTTGCACATTTCCACGGAGATGAGGTGCCACTCGACCAGCCCGCCATTGGCCAGTCCCGCATGAAGATGCATGTTGTGGAAGGGGAACGCACCGCCGTTGGCGATCTCGACATTGTGGGCCTGCGCCATGCCGGCAATCTTCAGGCCCGCCGTGAACCCGCCGCAGATCACGACATTGGGCTGGATCACGTCGACCGCGCCCCCCGTCAACAGATCCCGGAAGCGGAAAAGCTGCCCCTCGTTTTGACCCGCGGCCACCGGAAGGCCGGTCTGTTCGCGCAAGCCGCGCATATGGGCGACGTCGTTGTCGCGCACCGGCTCCTCGAAGAAGGAGATGTCGAACTCCGCCAACCGATCGGCGAGGAAGCGCGCCCAGGTCGGGTCGAGGCTGCAATTGGCGTCGATATAGAGCTCCGCCTGCGCACCGATCGCCTCACGCACCACGCGCACGCGCTCAATGTCCTCCAGCACATGCTCGCGCAGATCCCGGTTGTGGCCGCGCCGTGCCAACGCATGATGGCCCACCACCATCTTGAACCGCGTCACGCCATCGGCTTTGAGGTGGCTTGCGGCAGCGGCGAGCTGGTCGCGGTCCAGCGAGCCGAACCCGAACGTCACATAGAGCGGAACTTCGTTCCGCGCCCCGCCGAGCAGCCGCCAGCACGGCTGGCCCGTCGCCTTGCCCAGGATATCCCACAGCGCCAGGTCCACGGCGGAAACGACGTGGCTGCCATAGCCGGTCTGGCCGCGCGGCGTCAGCAACCAATAGAGGCGTTCCGCGATTCGCTCGCGATCGAGAGCATCGAGCCCGATCAGATTCGGGGCCGCCACCTCGCGCACCGCAGCCGCAACGACCTCCTCGTCCGTAATCGCGGTATAGCCGTGCCCGACGACCCCGTCGGCCGTGCGAATTTCCACCACGACGCACGACAGGGCGGTTTCCGCCCTCACCTCGCCGAGCGGCAACGTGACGGGAATGTAGGCTGGATAGGCCGTTACCTCCTCGATCGTCAGGTTCACGCGTTTCTCCCTTTTCCTCGTTTCACTGCGTCGGCAGATGCGACTTTGAAAAAAACCATACGAGATCGTTGACAACAAGAAAGTTGGATAAAAAACTAATCGGCGCAGATCAAGCAAGAGGCGCGTCGATGCGCCCGATCGATCCCACAGGGAGGAAGGAAACCGATGAGACCCTTCATAGTCGCCGCCGTCGCTGCAGCCCTCGGCTTCGGTGCAGCCGTTCATCCGGCGAAAGCGGAATATCCCGATAAGCCCATCAAACTGATCATTCCGTTCCGCGCGGGCGGCGGCAGCGACGGGCTCGCGCGCGCCGTGCAAGCCGCCGTCGACAAGCACGACCTGCTGCCCGTGCCGCTGGTGGTGGTCAACGCCGACGGCGCCGCGGGCACGGTCGGCACCCGTCAGGTGCTGAATGCCGAGCCGGATGGCTACACGCTTCTGCAGATCCACCAGGAGATGTTCGCCGTCTCCGCCCTCGGCCGTGTCGAGTACACGCCCGCCGACCTGCAGCCGGTCATCCAGGCAAGCGAGAGCTGCCTGTTCGTCGCGGTTCCGATCGAATCGGAGTTCCAGACTCTCGAGGAGTTCCTGACCTACGCCAAGGAGCATCCCGGCGAGATCAAGCAGGCCGACGACATCGGCAGCTCCACCCACTTCCCCTCCGCTCAGCTCATGCAGCAGGCGGACACCCAATGGGCGATCGTGCCCACCGGCGGCACGTCCAAGCGGTTTGCCTCCATGAAGGGCGGCTTCACCGACATGGCGCTGATGTCCGCACCTTGGCTGACGAAGGGCAAGAACGACCTGCGCCCGCTCGCCGCCCTCGGCAGCGAGCGCTTCGACGACAAGCCCGACCTCGCCACCGCCAAGGAGCAGGGCTATGACGTCGAAGGCTGCTTGCGTCGGCGCTACTGGGCGCCGGAAGGCACGCCGCCGGAGCGGGTCGCCTATCTCGCGGACGTTCTGACGAAGGCGCTTCAGAGCGAAGAAGTCCAGACCTACCTCGACCGCAACAGCGAGGACCTCAAGATCCTCGTGGGCGAGGAATTGCAGGCGGCGATCGACGCAGACTACCAGTCCTATCTCGACCTGGCCGACCTGGTAAAACAAACCTCGACGAAGAACTGATCCGGCCATCCCCATCCAAAGGGCAGATCGGATGACATTCGCCGGACTTGGGAAAAATGCGGCTGCGATGGTCTTCCTGGCCATCGCGGCCGTCGTCGCGGGGCTGGGGCTCTATGCCTTGGCCTCGGTGGCCAGCTCCCCTTACGAGCCGCTCGGAACCGCCGCATTTCCGCGGGCCGTGGCCATCATCACGCTGGCACTCGTGCTGATGAAGAGCCTCGCCCTGGTGCGGTCCGCGGTATCCCACGAGGAAGAGCCGGAGACCCGACGCCTGCATCTTGGGCCGGCGAAAATGCTGGGGCTCGCCGTCCTCTACCTCCTGGCGCTTTCAAGGACAGAGATCGATTTTCGGATCGTCACCAGCCTCTTTCTGTTCGTCGCAACGTGGACGATGGTCGGCCGGCTCTCGGCTCGCGCCCTTGTGGTGCTCCTCGCCTTCGCCATTGCAACCAGCGTAGGGCTCGATCTTCTGTTCAAGCACTTTCTCTACGTCGACCTTTGAGACGTACGGCCCGAACAGCGGCTAGCCCCGTTCCGCTTCTCACGGAACCACCGAGCGGGTCTCAGTTATTGTTTCGACGCGTTTCCGGACGGCCAACCGGGGTCCACTTGGCCTGGAAACGCCCTAAAGGCGCACAATGCTCGACATTTATCTCTACGTTTTCACGACCGGGTTCGTCTGGGTCCTGATCGGAACGGCGGTCGGCATTCTGGTCGGCGCCATTCCCGGCCTGTCGGGCGCGGTGGTGATCTCGCTGGCGCTGCCGACCACCTATTTCATGGACGGAGGCGATGCGCTTCTGCTGCTCGTCTCCATGTATATCGGCGCCACGACCGGCGGACTGATCAGCGCGACCCTGATGCGGATGCCGGGTACGGAAGCCGCGATCATGACCACGCTGGACGGCTACCCGATGGCCGCCGGCGGACAGCCGGCCCGCGCGCTTGGCCTCGGCGTCCTCGGCTCGTTCGTGGGAGGCCTGATCGCCTGGGCGATTTTGGCCGCTCTCTCGCCACCGCTCTCGCTGGTCGCGGTTCGGTTCGGACCCTACGAGATCTTCGCAATGACCGTCGTCGCGCTGACGCTGATTGCGGCGGTGTCGCGGGGGTCGCTCCTCAACGGCCTGCTTGCCGCCGCCCTCGGCGCCCTGTTCTCGATGCCGGGCATCGATCCGTCGTCCGGCAGTCTCCGGCTCACCTTCGGCCTTTCCAGCCTCGACAACGGCTTCGCGCTGCTGCCTGTCATTCTGGGCGTGCTCGTTCTCGGCCAGGTGCTCGTCGATTGCGAGAATGCCGGCTCGCCCATCACGGAGCGGGTCCGCGCCTCGGCGCGCGTCTCCATGCGACTGCGCGACCTGAAGACCTATGCCGGAACCTTCATCAGCTCGTCGGTAATCGGTTCGTGGATCGGCATTCTTCCCGGTGTCGGCGGCACCACCGCGTCGATCGCCGCCTACTCGGTCACCAAGGCGCTGTCCAAGACGCCGGAGCGCTTCGGCCACGGCGAAGAGCGCGGGATCATCGCGGCCGAGAGCGCCAACAACGCCGGCACCGTCGGCGCGCTGGTTCCGCTCATCACGCTGGGCATCCCCGGCTCCGTCATCACCGCGATCCTGCTCGGCGCGATGGTGATCCACAACCTCAATCCGGGGCCGCTCCTGTTCGCGGAAAATCCCGAGGTCGCCTACACCGTCATTGCCGGCGCGTTCGCGGCCAATGTCGCCATGCTCGCGATCATGTGGGTCGCAACCCCGCTCCTCTCCCGGCTGATGTACGTCAATAAATTCTACCTGTTTCCGGCGATCGTGGTGTTCTGCTTCATCGGAGCTTTCACCGTATCGAGCCGGTTCTTCGACATCTGGGTGATGCTCGGCTTCGCCGTCCTCGGCTACGTGATGGCGAAGGCCCGCATGCCGGCGGGGCCGTTCATCATCGCCTATATTCTCACGCCGATCGCAGAAACCAACCTGCGCTCCGGGCTGGTGATTTACGACAGCAGCTATCTGCCGCTCATCACCCGGCCGGTCTGTGCCGCATTCCTGGCGCTCGCCGCGATTTCTCTGATCTGGTCGTTGTGGTCGGAGCTGAAACCGGCCCGGCGGCAGACCGAAGGCGGCGACACGGAATAAACCGCACCGCCGCCTTTGAAGGGACCGGGCCGTCGCGATGAACTTCACCGGATAGACGACGACCCTGACCTATTCGCTTGCCGCGTTTCCGGACGGAAAACCGGTACCCACTTTTCCTGGAAACGCTTTACGGCACGATGACCCCACGGCCGGGAAAGCGTCGATTCTTGAAGTCGTCGATCGCAGTGTTGATGTTCGCGAGATTGTATTCGCTGTAGTGCATCTTCACCTTGCCGTCCGCGTTGAGCTCCATCAGCTCGACCAGCTCGGTGAAGTTGCCCACCAGGCTGCCGCCGATGTTGATCTCCTCGATAACGAGCTGGATCGTCGGCACCTCGATCGTGCCGCCATAGCCGACGACGAAAAGCTGGCCGCCCTTGCGCACCATCTTCCAGCACACATTCTCCAGCCCGAGCTCGCCGACGAAATCGATGACCACGTGGGCGCCGCCGCTGGTGATCTCCTTGACCTCCTCGATGACGTCCGGCCCGCCCGACAGCACGAAATCCGCGCCAAGCTCCTTCGCGAGCTGCTGGGCCGCGGGCTCCTTGTCGATGGCAATGATCCGACAGCCCGAGATCGCATGCAGCGACTGCAGCGCGATGTGGCCGAGCCCGCCGATCCCGAACAGCACGCAGTAGCTTCCCGGCCGCAACAGCTTGGAGGCACGCTTGGCGGCCCGGTAGGCGGTGATGCCGGCATCGGCCAGCGGCGCTACCTCAATCGGCATGATGCCCTTCTTCAGCTTGATCAGGGACCGCTCCGAGGTCACGAAATATTCCGCGAAGCCGCCATTCATGCCGAGGCCCGGGAAACTGCCGTTCTCGCAATGCATGTCTTCGCCATGGCGGCAGTTGAGACAGACGCCGCACGAGCGGAACGGGTGGCAGATCACCGCGTCTCCCGGCTTCACGGACTTCACGCTCGGGCCGACCTCCTCGACCCAGCCAGCGTTCTCATGCCCCATGATGTAAGGCAGCAGGTGTCCGTCCGGATCCATCGTCGGCTTCCAGATGCCCTCGATGATGTGCAGGTCGGTGCGGCACAGGCCGGCGGCTCCCACCCGGACGATCACCTCATCGGGCTCCGTGATCGTTGGCTCCTTCACCTCCTCCAGTTTGAGCTGCACGTTCATGGCCGGATCGTATTCGTAAAGCATGGCCGCTTTCATGGACGCCTCCTCACATCTTCGGTTGTCTTGGATGAACGCACCCGGCCGTCAGGGACGGCCGAGCAGCTCCGCGCCGCCACCGCGGGTCGGCCCGGCGGTCGGGTCTTCGTCTTCCGCCAAATCGCCGACAAGTGTCTCCGTGGTCAGGATCAAGGTCGCCACCGAGGCGGCGTTCTTGAGCGCGGAGACGGTCACGCGCAGCGGGTCGATGATGCCGGCCTCGTACATGTTGCCGAAGGTGCCGGTGGCGGCGTTGTAGCCATATCCGCCGTTGACGCGCGTCACCTCGGCGACCACCGCGTCGGCTTCCGAGCCGGCGTTGGAGGCGATCATCCAGAGCGGGCGAACCAGGATCGCCCGCACCAATTGCACGCCTTCCGCGACATCGCCGTCGACTGCGTCCTCGATCGCATCGAGTACCGGCGCGATCTGCGCCAACGCCGAGCCGCCGCCGGCCACCACGCCGTCCTCGAACGCCGCGCGCACGGCCGCCAGCGAATCCTCGATGAGCTGGATCACCCGCTTCTGCTCGACCGGCGTCACGCCGCCGGCATGAAGCACCGCCGTGCCGCCGGAAAGCTTGGCGAGGCGTTCGCGCAGCTTGTCCTGCTCGATGTTGGGCGGGGCATTGTCATATTGGCGCTGAACCTGGGCCCGGCGCGCGGCAATCTGGGCCTGATCCCCTTCCCCACCGATCACGGAGGTATAAGAGGCGCTGGTTCGCACCTGCTCGGCGGTGCCGAGATCCTCCGCGGTGACAGCTTGCAGCGAGCCGCCGAGATCCTTGGCGATGACGCGGCCACCGGTGAGGATCGCCAAATCCTCCATCATGGCCTTGCGCCAGTGACCATACTCCGGCGGATGCACCACCAGATAGCGGCCGACACCGCCCTTGCCGAGCAACGTGACGACGACGTCCGGCGCCACCTCCTCCGCCACGATCATCAACGGCCGCCCGGCCTCGTCGGCGATCTTGCGGGCCGCGTCGAGCTCGACGGGATCCTTGATCTTCAGGTCGGTCATCAGGATCAGCGGCCGGTCCAGCACGACCTCCATCTTCTCCTGATCGGTAACCATGTGATGGGAGAGATAGCCGCGATCGAACGACATGCCCTCGACGACGTCGAGCCAGGTTTCGGTCGTCACGCTGAAGTCGGTGGAGATCACACCGTCGCTGCCGATGCGCTCGAACGCCTCCGCCACCAGCGCCCCGAGCTGCGGGTCCGTGGCGGCGATATCGGCGACCGCGCGCAACATTCCGTTGCCCTGGGTCTTACGGGCCGACGCCGTCAGCGCCTTGACGACCTCTTCCACGGCAAGGTTGATGCCCTTGCACAGATCGACCGGCTTGCTGCCGCGTTCCGCGGCATCGACACCGCCCTGGATCAACGCGTTGGCCAACACGATCGCCGTGGTCGTTCCGTCGCCCGCGACCTCGTTGGTCTGCATGGAGACCTCGCGCACCACCTGCGCGCCCATATTCTCGAAGCGATCCGGAAGCTCGATCTCGCTGGCGATGCTGACGCCGTCGCGAGTGATGATCGGCGTTCCGATCGGCCGATCAATCATCGCGTTCAGCCCTTTCGGGCCAAGTGTCGGCTCGACGGCGGCGGCAAGCTGCGCCACGCCACGGGCGAGCGCTCGTCGAGCGGCGGACTTGTGAAGCAGATATTTGGACATAAGAGCTCCTCCCGCACCGCTGCGTGTCCAGCCGGCGCGCTCGTGTTCTGTTCTGGTTGGTGTTGAAGGCCGCCGGAGGTCCGGCGACCCTCGGCCATCGTTGCCGCGCCTCAGGCGCGCCGATCGTGCTTGTCCATCTCTGCGGCGGGCACGGAACCAGGGATGAAATCCACCAGTGTCAGGTCGCCCTTGACCGAGGGCCGCTCCTTGTAGCGGCTCGCCTTGAGCCCCCGGCATAACGCGCCACTGAACTCCATGTTGACGCGCACGGCCCGCAGCCGTCCGAGGTGGTCGTCGAGCTCCTGGGCGGGGATGGGGGCGCCATCGAACTGCACGAAGGCGGGGTCTTCCGCCCCGGAAACAAGCCCTTGCCGGCGCGCCAGCATCAGATAGCGCGGGCGCTGACGCCGGGCCTCCGCCGCGATCTCGTTGGAGGCGTCCGTCCGGGAAAGCGGTGTGAAGTCCGCCTCGGCCAGCTCGTCAACCGTCATGGCGACGATCGCCTCCGCCGACCACCCGGCCACTCGCAACCCCAAGAGCAAGGCCTCCTGCCGACGGTCGAACGCCTTGCGCGCGAATTTCGCCCGTAATCCATCCATGTCCTCGCCGGTGGAGAGGTCGTCGAAGATCTCCTCGAACCCCCGCCCATCCGCAACGGCCGCATTCAGCCGATCGGCGAACATGTGATCGTGCAGGGTCACCCGCACCTCACGCGTCCACGGCAGCGCCGACAGCTCTCGGTGGATATCGTCGGCCATGAGAAAGGCGAAGTTGGGCGAGCACCAGTAGGTGGGCAGTCGGAAGGCAACCTCGACATCGCCGTCGTCGGCCACGCCGAGCGCTTCGATGAAGCCCATGTCCGTCACCGGCTCGTCCAGCTCCGGGTCGTTCACGAAGTCGAGGCGTTCCCACGCCTCGACCTCCCGCCTGTCTCTCTCGCAGACCATGGGGCTCACTCCGCCGCCACCGTGACCGGCATGTCCGCGAACTGCTTGCGCTTGGCCGCAATGTCGATGTCGTAGAGCGCGGCCGCATTCAGCCCGAGGATCTTCTCCTTGATCTCCGGCGTGAGCTGCACGCCGCGGGCCTGGGCAATGTCCTCCGGGATCTCGAAATCCCAGAACCGTTCCACCAGCCACTTGGGCGTCCAGATCGCATAGTCGGAGGCAAACAGAATGTTGTCCTCGCCGACCCAGAACAGGAGCTCGGCCATGATCTCCGCGAAATAGCGCGGCCGCGAGTGGATGAACGGCAGCGCCACCGCCAAACCGCCATAGACGTTCGTCTCCTGCACCGCGATCCAGCAGAAATCGTCCAGGCGCGGCAGGCCGCAATGCTCCACGATCCAGCGCAGATTCTGGAAATCCGTGGCGGCATAGTCCACGTCGTGGACATCGAAGGCATCCTTGCTCAAGGGCAGGATGGTCGGGCCCTTGTGGACGTGGATGTTCTTGATGCCGAGCTTCTCGCAGAGCTCGAAGCAACGATAGGCGTTGGGATCGTTCAGCTTCCAGCCCTTGGACTCGCCTCGCCACTCGGCGGTGTAGAGCTTGATGCCCTGGATGTCGTAGGTCTCCTTCATGAAGTGGATATATTCGAGCGCCAGTTCGCCATCGCGCGGATCGAAGGAGCCGTTGACGATGAACCGATCCGGATAGCGCTCGGCCATCACCGAGTTGCTTTCCAGCGTATTGAACCCGTTCTTGTAGAAGTCCTTAAGGTAAGTGGACTGGATGATCGCGACATCGTCCGGACCGTCGACGAACAGATCCCGGTAAAGATCTTCCTCGGTGTATTTCTCGAACTTCGCCTTGTCCCAGAGCTGATCCGGCGGGCTCAGCGCCATGTGATAGGCATAGAAACATTCGATGAACTGCTTGCCGTGAATGTTGCGCTGATTTTCCGGCGAGCCATCCCAGAAATGGGCGTGGCCGTCGACGACGAAGATTTCCTTGCCTTCGGGCGTGATAAACATTGGTTTCCTCCCCAGGATTACGCGGATACCCGCGGCTCGCCGGCAGATCACCAAAGAGCCGCGGCCTTGCTCTTCGGCTCAGATATATTCCATCACCTCATCCATGTTTCCGAACAGGATCACGGTATTGTCGTCGACACGAACCATCCGGCCGTAGTGTGTCGAGGTATTCACCTCGAACATCTCCGCCGTCATGTCGCGACCGAGATAGTCGCTGATCTCATCCATCTTGAAGATCAGCTTGTCGTGTCCGTCGATGCGGATGAGAGCCGGCTGATAGGTGACAGTGACACCGTCCTTCTTCGACATGAACTCGGCGATCGCGCGGGCTTCGACGGAGTCGTTCATGGTCACGCCGCACTGATCGGAGATGGTCTGCTCGAAGGTGATGTCCTTCATCGACTTGAAGATATTGGCGTGTGAGGAGTCGCGGGCTGTATTCGACATTTCGGTTGCTCCAGATATACTCGGACCGCAGTCCGCTCAGGCTCATGGGGGATCCGGATCCGGCACCGCGCCGCCACGGCATGTGGCGGCCGGGACAGAACCCGGACGACCGAGGCTGGTTGAGGTTCAGAGACCGAGCTCGGACACGATCTGTCCGAAGCGTTCGCGCGAAACGGCGCGCATATCCTCAAACGACACCGGCTTGGAATGAGGCATGGACCAGATCGGCTGCAGCCCCTGCGCCGCCTTCTCGGCGAGCGTGCGGTGCTTCATCAGCCAGCTTTCGAAGAGACCGCGATTGTGGTTGGAATAGGTCTCGTCGTTGGCGAGCAGGTACATGAGGTCGATGGTGTTGGCGAGATTGCGCTCGTAGTCCGCCTCAGCCGCCGAGATCACCGCCGGTGTCATGAAGTCACTGTTTGCGGCACCGACCTGCATGAGGAATCCGGAACGGAACAACTCGCCCACCAGCGGCTCGAACACGATGTTGATGGCAAAATACTGTTCCAGATAGTCGGCGCAGCCCATGATCGTCTCGACCGCTTCGCGAGTCCCTTGCCAGATCCCGTCCTCCAGCCAAGCCGTCTTGCCGCGGGTGTCGTCCCAGCCCTCGATGTCCATGCCGATTTCGGCAAGATAGAGGGTGATGTCCTGGGCGAGGCGCAGCTTGTACGACGAATTGGTCAGCGTCGCGTTGTTGATCATCTGCGTGTAGCCGTAGCGCTGGGCCTGCATCAGCGAGGTGCCCAGGCCGAACTCGGCGTGCTTCCAGGCGCCCAGATGCGTCTGCAGAAGCTTGATCCAGGCGCCGTCGAAGGCCCGAACCGCACCGGATTTCCGGCCGTTCGAGATGACGCTCTGCACCATCGTCTCGATCTTCGACTGACGCTGGTAGTGGGTGCGCTCCCATTCCTGATCCGGCGCGCGGAAAGCATGCCAGTTGGAGCTCTTCGCGGCGGTGCTGCCCTTGTCGTAGGCCCCTTTCGCGTCGGCGAACGAGATGATCCAGTCCTGGATCAGGTAGCGCTCCGGATCGGGCTGGACGTCGACCGTTACGTCCTCGTAGTGGGTGGCGCGCTTCCCGCGCGGCTGGAAATAGCGATATTTCCGGCTATCGGAGTCGGCGAAGATGGCCGCTCCGGCTGCGCCGGATCCGACCGAGCTCGACAAGACTGTCATGGTGTTCACTCCCTCTCATTCGCTTATTGCTTGGATGGTGGTTGGCTGGTGACGGTCCGCCGCTCTAGCGCGCGGCGGTGGAAACGAGCGCCGGCTCCTCCACCGACGCCGTCGACGTCGTGAAGCGGTCGAAGAACACCCGCTCCGCGTCGAAGCCGTTCATGAACAGGACGGGCTGCAGCGCATCGATCATCGGTGGCGGACCGCAGGCATAGACGTCGCCCTCTCCGTCCAGGTCGAGGTCCTTGAGAACGGCATCGACCCTTTCGTGGACGAAGCCGCGATCGCCGGACCAGTCGGCGTCGTCGTCGGCATGGGACAGCACCGGGATGAAGTGGACGCCGGGATGATCGGCAAGAAGCGCCTCGATCCGATCCAGATGGAACAGGTCGTCCTGCGTCCTGGCGCCGTAGAAGAAATAGACCGCGCGGTCTTCGCCACTCGCCAGATGGTCGTGAAGGATCGACCAGATCGGCGCCATGCCGGATCCCGCGCCAACCAGGATCACCGGTCCTTCCCGGTCCTCCCGCCGGAAGCAGGTTCCGTAGGGTCCGGTGACGGAGACGGCTGCTCCAGCCCGGATTCCGCCGGCGTCGAGTTCTCCGGAGAAGCGTCCTTCCGGGTATTTTTTGATGATGAAGGCGAGTTCTTCCGCTTGGTCCGGCGTATTTGCCATGGAGAACGAGCGCGTAATCGTCTCCCCTTTTTCCGTGGTGACCGTGATGTCGACATACTGCCCCGCCCAGAACTTCATCGGCGAGTCCAGTGCGATCCGGATCCCGCGGATGTCATGGGTCAGCCGATCGATCTGCGTGATCTCGCCTGAGAACGTCTTGACGGCAATCGACTTCGACAGAATCTCCTCGTCGTAGTTGAGGAGCTCGACCTCCATGTCGGAGTAGGCAATCGAGCGGCACAGCAGAATATGGCCGCTTTCCTTCTCCATATCGTTGAGCGCGAAGGTCGAATATTTGAGTAGATCGACTTCGCCGTCCAGAAGGATGCATTTGCAGGCCGAGCATTGGCCCTCTTTGCAGCCATGGGGCAACGAAATCCCCTGCCGGAACGCCGCGTTGAGTACCGTCTCGCCGTCTTCGACCTCGAATTCGACGTCGACCGGCTCCAGGCGCACGGTATGCGTTGTACTCATGAGCTTGGTCTCCCCAAAGCTCCGCCGTTCACGGACCAAACGGGTCCATGGCGGCGAACGATGTCCGTGGGACGGAGGCCGTCGGCCGGCCTCCGTCTTCGGGCTTGCGGGTTAGCGGCAGGGGTTGATCGTGAACCCGGCGCGGTACTCCGCGATGTGCTGCTCGCGGTCCTCCGGGCTCATCTCACGCAACAGCGTGAGCGGCGACTGGAGCGTGTACCCGCGCACATCGTCGAGGGTCCACATCTCTTTGTCGTCGAAGCGCAGGTGCGGCTGCGGCACCAGCGTCTTGCCGTCGGAACGCACGAAGTTGAGATCCTTGATGGCGTCGGCCAGATCCCAACCGTGATAGAGCGTCTCCCATTCGCGCTTGCCGCTGAAGCGGCCCATCGCCGGGGTCGGGCGCCCTTCGTACTCGTCGGCGAAGGCCTCCACCGCGGTCCAGCGATCGATCTCGTGGGCGAAGGTGTGCAGCTTGCCGTCGATCTCGTCGACCACCATGTCCTCGCGGATCAGGCACGGCACCAGGCAATTCCAGCACCGGTGCGGATAAACGTAGCCCGTATCCTCGTTGAACGTGATGATCTTCTGGCCCCGGTGGCTGAGCTTGTCATACCAGCGCCAGAACTCTCCGAACTGGGCATACCAGCCGGGATACTTGGCCTCGAACCACTCGAAGTCGCGATCGGTCTGGGCCTCGATGCGCCAGAAGTTGACCGGCCAGCCGACGGCGAAGAACTGCGCCACGTTGTGCACGTAGAACTTCTCGGTCAGCCGCTTCCAGGCTTCCTGGACGTCGTCGTGGTGGATCTTGATGCCGTATTTTTCCAGCGGCAGCATGTAGGTGCGGTAGTAGTCCTCGAAGATCCAGCGGTGCCACATCTCCGCGTAGGACTCCTTATCCTTGTCGCGGTTGGTCGTACCGTATTCGATGAACGTCCCGATCGCCGCATCCACGATGGCGTGGTTCTGCCAGAAGGCATAGCGCAGGTCGCGCTCCAGCAGCAGATGGTTCTCCGGCTCCTTGAGGGCGGCCATCAGCATGGAGTGACCGTTGCCGATGTGTCGGCTTTCGTCGGACTGCACCGACAGGAACACCGTCGGCAGGGCGTAGTCGCCGTTGCGGGCGGCTTCCGACGGCATCGCCACGAACAGCGTGTTGGTGAACGCCGTCTCCGCCACGACGGTGAGGTACATGCACGCGGCGGTCATGGTGTCGCCGGTGATGAAGCCCTCACCGAACTGCCGACCAATGGTGGTAGCGTAGCACTTGCCGAACGCCTCCTCCGTGATGTCGAAGCCGGCCGGATCGATATAGTTCTCCATGTACCACTTCTTCAGGTTCATCTGAATCGTGGAATGGCGGAACTCGTCGACCATCTGCATGGTGAAGCCGGTCCTGAGATCCTCCCCGGGCGCCAGCCGGGCCACCATCGCCATGGAGCGGGCGGCGGAAATCTCCGGGAACGGGATGATCGCCAGGAAGAGCTTCATCCACTCCACCCAGCGCGGCTCCACGTTGCGGAACATGTCCCCGCGCAGCGCGGCGTCCAGGGCGCCGTAGACGCGGTTGTCCTTTTCCTCCTGCATCGGGAAATAGGAGCGCAGCACCTGCTTCATCGGGTCGCGCGGCGCCTTGGAGATCTTGTAGTCGGTCGGAAACGTCATCGCTTCCTGGACGTAGCTGGGATTCCAGCCGAGATCGGAGATCTTCTTGGTCGCTTCGCCAACAGAGATGCCCCGCTGCGACGTGATCTTGTTGAGCGTCAAAGACGTCATATGCTTCTTCTCCCCTAAAAAGGTTCTGGGTCGCGAGCCGTCGCCCGCGAGAAGCGGCCTGCATGCCGCAAGTTTCGGAATTCCCGTCACCGGTCCGGCGGGCAACGACGCACCCGACCGCCCAAGCGCGGTAGTTCGACTACGGCAAAGGTGCTCAAGGAGAGGCCCGCATCCGACGCGCCCTGTCTCCTCCCGTCCCTTCGTTCTTGTGACGCCCCGTGAGAGCCCAAAGGCACCGGTCGACAACCGATGGGATTGGGCCACCGCCACGCGACGGCTTCTTCTTGACCCCAGCTATCGCAATCGCCGTGCCAACTTTTTAAGCCCTTGAAGAACAATAATAATTCAAATCAAAGGACAAAATCCCCCTGAACGGCACAGCAGATTCTGTAAAATTTTGAGACAAATAGAATTTACACCTGTAAAGAAATACAATTATTGCAGCGCAAAATTCGTATCACGAGTAACTAAATTTATTTTCTCGGTATTGTTGACATGATTTATTTCGTAACGTGAATCTATATAAAGAAGCAGCAGGCAGAAAGGACCGATGGCGAGCGCCATGACCAAGGGAAGCTCAGGCCCAGCCGGATCGTCCTGGCCGAAGGCAACCGCCGGCGACGATGTGACGGCCGACCTCGCCCGACTGATGGCGCGAGACCTGGTTTTCGTGATGCGCTTTCTCGGCGAGAGCCAGTACCGGCTTCAGCAGCACTTCCACGATTTCATCGCCGAGGAACTCGCGCGGCAGGGCTTCACTAAAGAGACCCATCCGCTCATCGGCGGCTTCGTGGAAACCCATGCGCTGGTGATGCGCGACTTCGTCTTCTCCGGCGTGGCGCTGACCCATCAGGTCCGCATCGACGAGATGGAGCGCCTGCTCGGCGACACCACGTCTGTTCTACGCGTGGACATCTGGGACCAGCTTCGCGGCCACATCGACATGGCCGAGCGACAGTTCAAAACCCAGGCGCCGGGTCTGGAGCGCCAGCTCGAAGCCTATCGTGCGCCCTCGCGAACCAACGATGAGGGAGAGCGATCGTGAGCGACCACCGGCTTCATTGCGGGAGTGAGTGGGGCGGAGTCCAATGCTGGAGGATGGACTCCGGATCCTCGCGCAACCGCTTGTGCGTCGCCGCCAGGATGCGCTCCCGCATCTCCGGCTCCAGCCCGGAGAGGGCATCCTGGGCACGCGCCGTGGCGACGCCGTCATCGGCTTCGATCGCCGCTTCGAAGCCGGCGGCTCGGGCGCCCGCCTCGCCGAGATGGTCACGGGCGACGTCGCACAGCGTCTTGAAAAAACGTGGGCCGGCTAGAAGCACCACATCACCTCTCTGTTCGCGACGAACGATATCCCTCTCTACTCCCAACGAAACAGGAGGCTCGAATGGACGCCGACCGTGAAGAGCCCAGCGAACTACTCGAGCGACGTCTGATGTTGGTCGCTTCCCTGTCGTCCGTCAATGCGGAAGCCTTGAAGGCGAACCAGAAGATCGGCGCGCTCCATATGGAAATACAAAGGGTAACGATCTTCGAGACGAACGAGGACGAGGGGACCGCCGGCGAAGTCTTCGAAGACGCGCAGGCAAAATTGGCTAAAGCCGAAGCAGAGCTGGCGAACTGCGAGGAGCGGATCGAAGCGCTGGAGGACGAAGTCGCGGACATCGATCGTCGCCTCGACGCGGCGGAATGATCGGAACCGGTCTCTATCAAGCCAGCAGCGCAGCTCTCTTCGACCGTGTCGATCGCACCGATGAGGCGCTGCTCCGGGAGGAACGAGAATGAACCAGCAACCCCGAGCGAACGTGACGCTCTACGACCTTCTCGCGCGCGAATGGGCGTGCGAGGCGGCGGTGAGCGACGCCTGCTTTTCTCATGACGGTTCGGTCACGGCCTTTTCGCTGGACGACGGCACCGTTGCGCTCGCCGTCACCGCCGACGAAGAGCCCCCGCAGGAGCGTATCCGGATGACGCCCTCTGTCGGCAAGGCAACGATCCGACCGCGCTCGGCTCCGCCCCGCCCTTTGATCAAGACCACCGTTTTGAGCGAGAGGCCAATGCCGATCGTCGCAACCCACGACGGGGTTTTTCTCGCCGGGACCAGCGCCGGAGAGGTCCGCGCCATCGATGCTGACGGCGCCGCCCACGAGACGCCCCTCGCCTTCGACGGGCCCGTCACCGCGCTCGATCATCGCGCGGACATCACCGCGGCAAGCGACGGAACCCGCATCCAGATCGCACGGGACGGACAAGCGCGGGAGCTCGAGGGCCTCGCCGGCGGCGCAGTCGGGTGTCTCGCGCTTTCCTCCGATGCAAGCCGCCTGGCGGTCGCGGAGGGGAACACCGTCCGCATCATCGACCTCTCCGACTCGCAGAAGACCTCCGTCGCGGCCGACTTTCCCGCCGCCGTCACCGGGATGGCCTGGTCGGGCGACGGACGCTGGATCGCCTGCCCGCTTGAGACCTCAGGCTTCGGATTGATCGAGGCCGAAACCGGGCGCTCCGCTTTGGTCGGCGGCTATCCCGGCCCCGTCGCCACAGCCGCCTTCAGCACGGCTGCGCACGCACTCGTTACCTCCGGCGCGTTCCGAATAACGGCGTGGTCGACGGCGGAACTCCCCTTCGACGATGCGAAGGCCGGCGTCTTGGAAACCGGGCGGCGCGGTCTCGTCGTTATCGACCGGATCGCAGTCCATCCGACCAAGAAGCTCGTCGCCGCCGCCTACGAGAACGGCCAGATCGTGATCGCCCAGATCGGCCACGGGGACGAGCTGGTGCTGCGCCCTTCCGGCGCGCCCGTCACCGCGCTGGCCTGGGCACCCGACGGCAAGCACCTGTCGATCGGCGACGGAGCCGGCAAGGCGGCGCTCAGCAGCTTTCCGCCCCAGATCTTCAAATAGGCACGGGACCAAAACGGCCCCTCCGACCGGCGGCGGCCATCGCCCATGCCGGTCTCTCCGGAAAGAAGGAAACGATCATGGCCGAAGCAAACGAAATCGGGCTGAGCGAGGAAGAGCAGAGCAAGGACGAGTTCTTCCGCCAGATCGCCGAGCTCGCCGAAGCGATGCTTGCCCGGCACGGGAAAGACTTCAGCATGGGCGCCTTCGTGCTGGCGGCCCGCTGGATCGCGGAAAACCGAATCACCGTGCCCGACCCCTCCAACGGGGCCAAATCCGGCGGGTAGGCCGGCGTCCTGCGACCTCAAAAAGCCGGCGCCTCCAAGAGAGACGCCGGCGATGGTCGGTGACCGACATAGAGCTTACACAGTCCGGCGAGGTCAGACGAACCGCCCGCCCCGCTGCAACACCTCGATCTTGTAGCCGTCCGGATCCTGAACGAAGAAAAAGCGCGCGAACGGCTTTCCGTCGCGCTCGAGCTGCGCCACGTTGCGCGGCGCAAGACCAAGATCGGTGAAGCGCGCATGCTCGCTGTCGACGTCGTCGACGACGACCGCGACATGGCCGTATCCATCGCCGAGGTCGTAGGGCTCGCTCCGGCCCTTGTTGACGGTTAGCTCGACTTCGAAGTCGGCTTCCCCGTTGCGCATGTAGATCAGCGTGAAATCGTCGAATTCGATGCGGTCCGCGACCGCGAGGCCGAACGCCTTCTCGTAGAAGTTCACGGACCGCGCCTCATCGAGCACGCGGAACATGGCATGGATCGCCTTCGCCACGATGCACCCCTCGCAAAAAAGTTTCAGTGTCCGAGGAGGTTAGCAAAGGCGGCCGCGCCAAGTGCATTAAGGGAATACCACCGCGCGAAAGAGCCGCAGCGCTCCCTATTCGGCAGCCTCCGCGGGCAGGATCGCCGCACGGTCCCGTTCGGTTTCGAACGCCAGCAAGGCGTCGCCGCGCCGGTCCAGAAACACCATGCAGATGCAGCGCAGATGCGAGGTGAAATTCGGCGCCTCCCCCCGGATCTCCAAGATCTCGGTGTGCAGCGTCGAAATGAACTTCGGCAGGCTCAACCCCTGCTCATCCGCGATGCGTTCCAAAACGGTCCAGAACACCCGCTCGAGGCGAATGCTCGTGCCCTGGCCGTTGAGGCGCATGGAGCGCGTTTCCAGAACGTAGCTATCGGGTGGCTGATCGGCAAAGATACGACACATGGACATTTCCCCTGAGCGCTCCGCCCTCAACACGACGAGGACGACAGCTCTTTGTTATCTTGGTGCGACAGCTCCCCTTTTCCCCCTTTAGGTCATGGACTAAAGCGGCACCCGACCCGCGCGCGGGATGGCGCGCAATTGGCACAGCGGCCGCCGTCCAAAGCGCCCGCAAGAGGTATCGCGTCCTCTCATCGGCATCAAAGCCAAAATCAAACGCCGCAATCCGGGTATTTTGTGACACGTCGATTGCTGCACTGCAGCTACGGCAAGATCACACCCGAAACGGGGGCGGCATAGCGAAAATCAGATCTGGAAAAATTCAATCGGGCAACCTGTCGCAACGGCATACTACCAAGCCGGGTGAGCTGTTGCTACGATGGTTAGTTAGATTAGGGGGAACCGGATCTGCGGCAGATGTCGCGCACCTGGAATGCGCGAGATTGTCGCCAAAAAGAAAGGGTAAACAAGGACTTGTGCCGGCGAAGATCGGCAGTGTCCAAGCCGCCGCAAAGCCTGCGTATTGGACAGCGCGTTCGCGCGCTTCGGCTCTACACCGGATCGTGATTGCCGCGAACGCATAAAAAAATCAGAAAAATTCCAAGGGGAGGAGTGGAAAGGTCGATGGTGGAGATCTTTTCGAAACGAAACGAACCCGGGCGCGACGAAGCGCGTTTCCGCAAAGTCGTGCAAGAAAACCGTTCGACCATCGTTCGGTTGGCCGACCAGTTGAGCCAGGGCGCTTATTCGGCGTCCAAACGACCGAAACCGGCGCCCCAGCCAGAGGGCCTCATCATCCATGTCGGCGCCGGCCCCGCCAAACCCGACATCGTCGACCCCCATGTGCGGGTCAGCCACAATTCGCGTGTGATCCTGATGGACCTCACCAGCGGACGCCAGCTCGAACATCTGGGCGAGCTCCGGCGTTTCGGCGATGCGCTCTGCTTCGTGCTTGCGACACGGGAAAACGGCTTCTTCAGCCCGCTCGACGACGACATCGTCGGCCGGCTCGCCGACCTCGACGGGATCTATATCGACACCGACTTTCCCGAAGAGCGGTTGTGCGCCACGCTGGTCGATCGGCTGCTCGACGATGCTGACGCAGCCGGCATGGCGGAAACCGAACCGGGCCAGATCCCGGACTGATCGGACACGCACCACGCACGCGCGCCCCTTAGCGAATCTTCCGCGCGACCTGGCCGAACCACTCGACGCTTCCAAACCGTCTTTGCGCCGCCCGCGATCTGGCAGGCCAGGACGAAGCCCAAGTTGGAACCAATCAATGGGACGAGTGTCCAGACCGACTGCAACATATCGCTCCGACAAAAAGCCCCAGGATGCGGCCACTTCCGACCTCGGCAACCTCTATTCCTATCTGCCGGACGAACGGATCTACGACTTTCGCAGCACCATGGACGCCTGGGAAAACTTCGTCGCCCGCGGCGAGACGAAGCCCGCCGGTCTGCCGGTTCGCCAATTGATTCAGGATTCCTGGTGCCGGAGCGCCGACGGCGGCATCGACGCCAACGGAACCGAGGCGCCGCTGTGTATCGACGACGGCGAGATCGAACGCCTGCAGATGGCCAACGTGGAGCTCCTGTCGGCCGCCCAGAGGCCGTTTGCCACCATCGGCCGCATGCTTGAAGGCTCCGGCGCCATGCTGGTCCTGGCGGACCGGGATGGCGTCATGATCGAAGCTGTCGGCGACCGCAAGGTGCTGACCGACGGCGAAGACATCAATCTGGTGATCGGCGGCAAATGGAACGAGGACGATGTCGGCACCAACGGCATCGGCACCGCGATCTGGGCCGGCCAGCCGGTCGTCGTTCATGCCGCGGAGCATTTCTGTGCCGGCATCAAGTCCTGGACCTGCGCCGGCGCTCCGGTCCGCGATCCGTTCGACGGCCGCATCATCGGCGTGGTCGACCTGTCCGGCCATCCGTCGATCTTCAAGCCGCACAACATCGCCCTTGTCATGGCGACCGCGCGGGAAATCGAGAAGGCGCTGGAAGGGCGGCAACGCGAAGAGCGCGCGAACCTGTTGGAGGCGTTCGTCAATCTCGCGCCGCGCTACCAAAGCGCCGACGGCCTTCTCATCCTCAACGAGCGCGGGCGCGTGATCTACCAAAACAACGTTCCGAAAAAGATCGCAGACGAGATTGCCTTCAACGCGTTCGATCTCGGCGACACGCTGCCCCGCTTCGACCACGACCGCGCCGAGGCCGCCTACTCGCTGATCGATGCGTCGTCGCAGGCGACCACGGACTTTCAAGTCAATCGGCTGACGCTGGCGGATGGACGCAGCGGGCTGGCGCTGGTGTTCCCGTCCACGGCATCGGGAACCAGCCCGCCACGCGGCGGCGGACGCCGGCAATCCGCCCGCTCAGGCCGTCTGGCAAGCCGGCCGGCAACATCCATCGTGGGCGAGAGCGAGGCCTTGCTCGAAGCGATCGACGTGGCCTTGAGCGTCGCCGCTGCGCCAACGACGACATCGCTTCTGATCGAAGGCGAGACCGGCGTCGGAAAGGAGCTGTTCGCACGTCTGGTGCACGACAGCGGACCGACGACGGCGGCCTCCTCGTTCGTCGCGCTCAACTGCGGCGCCGTCACGCGCGAGCTGTTCGGGAGCGAGCTTTTCGGACATGCCGGTGGCGCCTTTACCGGGGCAAGCCGCGACGGCAAACCCGGGGTTTTCGAGCAGGCCGATGGCGGCACCCTCAGCCTGGACGAAATAGGCGAAATGCCGCTGGAGGTGCAACCTTTCCTGCTGCGGGTGCTAGAGGAGCGCGCCGTACGGCGCATCGGCGAGGCCCGGAGCCGTCCCGTGGACACCCGGCTGATCGCCTCGACCAACCGGAACCTGCGCGAAGAAAGCGATGCCGGCCGCTTCCGGCTCGATCTCTATTATCGGCTCGCGACGGTGTCGATCCGGGTCCCGCCGCTGCGCGCCCGCGGCGAGGACGTTCTGCTTCTCATGGAGCATTTCAACCAGAAATGCGCCGAGGCGATGGGACGCGATCTTTTGCACTTCAGCGACGAAGCGGTCGAGCGACTGCTGGCCTATTCCTGGCCCGGCAATGTCCGCGAGCTGCGCAATCTGATCGACCGGCTCCATATCCTGGCGAAAACGTCCGTGGTCGGCTTGCAGGACCTGCCGTCAGAGATCACGGCGCCGGATCGTGAACCCGAGCAAGCCTCCGACGACCGGGACGCGGCCCTTCATGCCGATCCGGCAGCGGCCCGACCGCTCACCAGCTTCGCCGATGCGGAGAAAGAGGCACTGCGCGCCGCCCTTCATGCCGAAGGCGGCAATCTCAGCAGAGTGGCGCTGAGGCTCGGCATCTCCAGGCCGACGCTCTACCGCAAGATGGAGCAATACAACATCACCAAGAAATTCACCTGACACGAGCAACCGTTCGCGCGCCGAGCCGGGTGAGAGGCGCGGGAGGGTGAGACGCGTCACGGAGCGCGATACCGCCGGACCAAACCGTCGATCTTCCGCGTCAACTCCGTCGTCCGAGCGTCACTCCCGTCACAAACAAGGTCAGAAGCAGGATCAGCCCGCTCGTCCAGAAGGCGGTCGCCACACCGGAAAGCTCCGCAAGCAGTCCGACCATGATCGGCACCACCAGGGCGCCAAGCCGATTGGCCGTGGCGCGCATGCCCGCCGTCATTCCCTGCTGATCGGCATCCACATTCTGCGACAGCAAGGTGAGTGTTACCGGCATCCCGATCCCGATGCCGAAGCCGTATCCGATCATCGCCAGACCCAACGGCGCCAGCCCGCTGACGAACGGCACCGCGACCAGGCTCGCCGCTGACACCGCCACGCTCATCAAAAGCGCTCTGCGCGCCGTTCCGCAGATCCTCAGCCACTGGCTCGTTAAAAGCGACGACGGCGAGGCCACGAGGTTGCCGAGCGCGAACAGGGTTCCGATCACCGCGGGGGAAAAGCCGCGATCCTGGACCAAGAGAGGCATGAAGGATTCCACAATCGCCACGGCGCCGAGACGGACGAACGCACACGCCATCACGAAGGCGATCACGGGCTGCTTCAAGCTCGCGATTGCCTGGCGGTAAATGCCAAGGCGCGGCACGAAGTGGGCCGCCTTCAGTCGGGGCCGAACGATACCGGCGCGTTTCGACAGCGCGAGGCTACTGGCCAACAAACCCGCGCCCCAAAGCGCCAAGAACCCGTAGCCTCTGTCCGCCCCAAGCCAAGCCCAAACGCCGCCCAGCGCCAGCGGGCCGATCACCGCCCCCACGGAAGCGAAGAAGGAGAACCAGGCCGTTTTCTGCGCGTCGCCCCCTGCCGTGCGTGCAACGGCCGTCTGGGCGGCGATCCAGGCCATCGCACAAGCCAGGCCGAGAAAAATCTGGAGCACCAGAAACGGCACGTCCGACGGGAGCAAAGGATAGAGAAGCGGCAGCAGCGCGCATTGCAGCGAGAAGAAGATCAGGACGCGGCGCACCCCGACGATGTCCAGCAGCGAGCCGATGTGGATGGCGTAGACGAACGGAGAGGCGGACCGACAGCTTGCGGCCAATCCGATCAGCGCCGCCGACAGCCCCAAATGGCTCCCCCACATCGGGGTCGCCAAGGCGACCATGTGAACGAAGCCGAAGCTGAAGAAGGCCGAGAGATTGACCATGAGCAACGGCGAAGGGCGAAGCCGCGAGATCGACACTGACCGTCACTCCGAGACGAGCTCTCGCCCTGCCTTTCCCGCAGCGCGGAGAGCCGCGGGAACATTCCAGCCACACTCCGTGGCGCCTGGTACGGCGACCGGACCTCAGGTTTCATCGTTGGTCGCCGGCATCGCGCTGGCGTATCCGGCACGAACGCGTACGTCCAGCACGTAGAGCGCACCGTTTTCGACGGCTTCAACCGCCTTCGCCAACGCGCCCTGCAGCTCTGCCGTCTCTGTCACCGGCGCCGGCGACTGGGCACCGAAGGAGCGCGCGAGAGCCGAAATATCGACCGGCGGCTGATCCAGCCTCTGACCGATCCAGCGGTTCTCGACAGGCCGCCCCCGCGCAATCGCCATGTTCTCCTGATGGGTCTCGTCGTTGAAATAGGATTGGTTGTTGGACACGATCACGAGCAGCGGAATCCGATAGTGGGCCGCAGTCCATATCGCGCTCGCCCCCATGATGAAATCGCCATCGCCGAGCACGGCAATCGGAAGCCGTTTCAGCCCTTCCAGAGCAAGTGCGGCGCCGACCGCCAGGCCCGGCCCGGACCCGATCCCCGCGCCGCCATCACCGCCGAGATAGGAGAGCGGCTCGTCGAACGGAATGACTTCGGACGCCCAGCCGAGCGGGAAGCGAATATAGGTCGTCGTATGCCCGTGTGCCGCCACGGCCAGGCTTTTGGCGAGAAAGGCAAGATCCAGCGTGTCGCCCGCCGGGGACGCGGGCTCCGGAGACACGGTCGCCTCCGACCGCGCCGTGATGGCGAGCTCTTGGCACAGAAGCTCGACCGCCACGTCGGCCGCGCACGACAGGCGCACATCCGCCGGCGGCACCGCGAAGTGATCGTAATTCCAGCCATTGACCATGTGATCGTCGAGGGTGGCATTGACGATCTTCGGAAACGGCGCGCCCGACGGCAGAGACTGCCTGAGCGATCCCATGAGATCGATCCAATCGAGCGACAGCACCACGTCCGCCTCCGCAAGCACCGCCTTCTGATCTGCGG
This sequence comes from Amorphus sp. 3PC139-8, assembly GCF_040750475.1. Classification (NCBI taxonomy): domain Bacteria; kingdom Pseudomonadati; phylum Pseudomonadota; class Alphaproteobacteria; order Hyphomicrobiales; family Amorphaceae; genus Amorphus; species Amorphus sp. 3PC139-8. The sequence continues at coordinate 74,178 of NZ_JABJVY010000003.1, forward strand.
ACAGGAATTGCGAGGCGCCGCCCACATGCAACGGATGCTGGTTCGGGAACGAGGCGCCGGTTTTCATGTCGGTAATGACGCGCGCGCCGAGCGCTTCCGCCAGCGCGATCTTGGCCGACCAGACCTCCGGACTGCGCGACGCCCTGCCGGCGAGGATGACGGGCTTGCTGGCGGAGGTGAGAAGGGCGGCCGCAGCCGCAACGTCCGTCGGAGACGCGACCGGTGCCGGCGCCGGCCGGAACTTCGAGACGTCGGGGATGGCCAACGGCGCGTCGAGTGCCCGCTCCTGGTCGGCCACGTCGAGACAGATATAGGCGGGGCCGTTCGGCGCGGCATGGATCAACTGCCAGGCGCGCAACACCGATTCCACGGCGGCGGCGGGAGAGGCCGGCTGGTCGTCCCATTTGACGTAGGGCCTGACGAGGGCGCCCTGGTCGCGCGAGGTGTGGATCCAATCGATCCAGGGACGTCGCTGCATTGCGTCGACCGGACCGGTCGCCCCGAGCATGAGGACGGGAACGCGGTCGCAATAGGCGTTGAAAATGGCCATCGAGGCGTGCATCAGCCCGACATTGCTGTGCAGCCCGGCAGCCATCGCCCGCCCAGCGACCTTGGCGTAACCGTGGGCGATCGCCACGGAATGCTCTTCGTGCAGACACACCAGCATCTGAGGTCGCTGATTGCCGAGGAAGTTGACGAGGCTGTCCTGGAGCCCGCGGTAGCTGGCCCCGGGCACCATGGCGATGTACTCGACATCGAGGTCGCGCAGCACCTCCGCGACCGCATCGCTTCCCCACCCCGCGGGATACTGGTTGCCCGAGACGGGACGTTCGATCTCGCTGCGGTCTGCCCCTGCCATACTTCCACCTGTCCTGTGTTGGAGTTCAAACGAAGGCTTCGTGCCCGGCACGCGCCACCTGAGGCCGAATATCCGGGAGATTGAAGATCCGCTGCGCGTTGCGCCCGAGAATGTTCTTCTTCTGCTCGTCGTTCAGGAACGGCAGATCCCAGATCACCGACGGCAGATCCATGTCCCAATGCGGATAGTCGGACGAATAAAGTAGCTGGGTCCCGGCGTTGATCATCTCGAAGGTGGCCTTCAACATACTGCCGTTGTTGACCATCTCCATCGGCTGGCTGGTGTAGAACATGTCGCGCATATAGTCGCTCGGCAGTCGCTTCAGCGACGGACATTCCGAGGTCCGCATGCGGAAGTCGTTGTCGAGGCGCTGCATGAGCCACGGCACCCAGGCGAGTCCGGACTCGATCCAGATAACTTTCAGGTTCGGAAAGCGCTCCGGAAGACCATTCACCACCCAGTTGGCGCAGTGCACTGCGTTAAAGAAAGTGAACCCGAGCGCATGGGCCGTGATGAACCGGTTCGTCATCGACGAGAGCGGATCGTTCCAATAGTACCCGGCGTGGAATCCGATCGGCAGGCCGGCCTCTTCGAGCAGCGCATACGTTTTCATGTAGGCGTTGTCGTAGACGCCCTTGTAGCGGGTCGAGCAGACCATGAAGCCGCAGACGCCCTTGTAGCCCGCGAAGTCTTTGACGGTCTGATAGGCGGCTTCCGGATCGTTGAACGGCAGGTACAGCATGGAGACCAGCCGGTCATTTTGCGCCAGCACGTTCTCCACCAGCCATTTGTTGTAAGCCCGCGCCATCTGCACCTCCATTTCGACCTGGGGGTGCATGCCGAGCAGCAGCATCGGCGTAGGAAACAGGCAAGCGTAGTCGACGCTGAGCGCATTCATCCATTCAAGCGCCTGCTCGACATCGCGGTTGCCGCCTTTCGCGGCAATCCGATCCCCGTCCGACCGCCTGGCCAGATAGCGCGCCACCCTACCCCCCATATCCTGAGCACCGGGCTGGTCCATCAGGACGGCGCCGGGTCCCCGATAGGCGTAGTTGTTGAGGGCGACCTGACGGATTGCGGGATCTTCGATGCCCTCCAGGATCTGCGCGAGATTGTCGGTCTCGTAGTGATGCGCATCGACGTCCACGATCAGCACGTCGTCCAGACCGCGGCTTTCCGCTTGCTTTCGCGCCGCGCGCAGGTGGGCCGTTACATCGAACCCGGACAAGTCCTGATCGAAAATCGGATCACTCGATCGAATTCGCATCTGTCGCCTCACCCTTTGTTCCATTGTTGCCAGAGCGCCAGTTCGAACGGCTCAATCTGCGCCTCCCGCAGGAGCGCGGAGACGAGAGTCAGTATTTCGGTTGCCGACATCTGGGCATCCGGCGGAAGAGCCCGCCATGTCTCGCCCTGTTCCGATGCGTGGTGGAACAGGCGGATCGCCGAGGCGATCACCGTCGCAAGCGGCTCCTCCCCCGGCCCGTCGCGTTCGAGGTCACGGGCGGCCGGAGCAAGCGCGTCCGCGATCAGCTTCCGCGCGCGCTCGATCCGCTCTTGCTCAAAGTCGGGCATAGAGGAGTCCGTCGCGCTCGATCACGTCGAACCGCCGCAGCTTCGGGCCCCCATCGCCCGCACACGCACCGGTCTCCACGTCGAACTCCCAGCCGTGCCACGGGCAAACGATGTGGATCGTGTCTTCTGAGAAGGCCATTCCGATATACTCCCGGGTCGGCGAGATGACCTCTTCCACCTTGTGAACCAGAAGCCCGTCACAGACCGGCCCCCCCTGATGAGGACACGTATTCAGGAAGGCGCGGTTCTTCCCCTTGACCTTCATGAAGACGATCTCGTGGTTGCCATGGACCACCAGCCGGCGATCGCCCTCTCCGAACTCGTCCGACCGGCCGATGAGCACTTCGGTCATGATGTCGTCACTCCATCTGTGAACCCGCCATCTGCGGTATCCGGACCTATCGCGGAGGCCCACGCCTCCGGCGAGATCGACACGATCGATCGGGGCGCGGCGAAGGGAAGAGCGGGCGCCACGAGGTCCGCCGTCACTTGCTGCAACGACGTCGCGCCACACAGCGCCATGCTGTGCGAGAGCTCCGTTTGCAGGATGTTCAGCGCCCGAAAGAGGCTCGGTTGGCCGCCGCAAGCGAGCGACAGCCCCTGGAGCTTCCCAAGCCCCACCCCGCGTGCGCCGAGTGCGACCGCTTTCAAGATGTCGGCCCCGCGCATGAACCCGCTGTCGACGAACACGTCGACACGCCCACTCAGATCCCGTCCAACCTCCTGCAGGACATCGATCGGCGCCCGCGCATGATCGAGCTGTCGACCGCCATGGTTCGACAGATAGATCGCAGCGGCGCCGAGATCGCGGAGCCGTCGGGCATCGTCGCCCCGCTGCACGCCCTTCACGATGACCGGCAGGCTGGAGCGCGCGATGAAGGCTTCGAGACCACGCCAGTCGAAACGCGCCTGACAGAGATCCCCCTCGACGCCGACGCGATCGGCGACGGCCGGCCGGTCGACCGCCTCCACCGGCGCGAAACCGAACGCGAGATCGCGCTCCCGCCGACCGTACCAGGCCGTATCGACGGTCAAGCAAACGGCCTTGAACCCGGCATCGGCGGCCATGTCGCTCTGTCTCAGCAGCCATGTGCCATCGCCGCGCGCGTAAATCTGGAGGATGAGATCTCCATCCACGGTCGACGCCACATCGCGAAAATGAGGGCGCGACATGATGCTGACGAAACATGGCACGCCGAACTGGGCCGCCGCCGCCGCGCTCGCGAGCACGCCGTCCCCATGCAACAGGGCCAGCGAGCCGATTGGGGCCAGAAAGAACGGGGCTGCGACCCGGCGGCCCAGAAACTCCGCCTCGGTCGAGACTGACGAGACATCGTTCAGCACCAGCGGACAAAGCGTGAGCATATCGAGCGCCTGCCTGTTGCGCAGGAGCGTTGCTTCGCTGTCGGCACCACCCATCAAGTAGTTCCAGGCCGACGGCTCAAGCCGGCGGCGTGCCTCCACGACGATTTCAGTAAGCGTTTTCATGGGTTCCATCGCCCGGACACACGCCGCCGCTCTGCGATTACTTATTGAGCATGTCGACCCACTTGAGCATCTCCGTCACCTGCGCGTCGGTCAGCGGCGCATCGAGACGCCGCGAGGCGACGGCCTGCTCGATGCTCAGATCGACGCCCGACACCGGCTTGAGGACCATCGCCGAGCGCGGATAACCACGATCGCGCGCCGCCTTGGCGACCTCCACGCTCACGTCGTGCATCTGAGCCCACATCTCGACGGCCTCGTCGGTGTCGTAGGCCCAATCGATCGTTTCTTTGAGTGCTGCGAGGAAACGCTTAGCGACCTCCTCCTTCTCTTCCAGGAAGGCCCGGTTCGCGATGTCGACGCGCACCGATTGATCGGAGATGCCGGGCGCATCATTCCCGGTAAAGAGGAGGCGGATCTTACCGTTTGCGAGCTCTTCCTCGACGGTCGGAGGCGCAGTCCAGCCGACATCGACCTGACCGGACATTACCGCCGTCAGCGTCGCCGACGGACCGCCGGTGGGAACCATTTCGGCGTCCACACCCGCATTGTCGACCACGCCCTGCGCCATCAAATGGGAAGACGACCCGGGCCGCGAGAACGACACCGAATGCCCGTCAAGATCGGCCACTTTCTCGATCTCACTGTCGCCGCGGACATACCAGAACAGGTCGGACCCGCCGGTGAAGTCACTCGCGATGATTTGCACGGGGGCACCGCGCGCCCAGGCCGTGATCGCTCCGAGGGTACCCGTCGCCACGGCGACATCCGCCGCACCGGAGATAACGGCCTGCTGCGTGTTGGCACCGCCGTCGGCCCAATGAATTTCGAGATTGAGCCCGTGCTTCTCGAAGATACCCTTTTCGTTGCCGAAATAGACGAGCGTTGTCGTCCAGAGGCCACGCTGGGCGCTCGCAACCTTCACCGTGTCCATATCTTGAGCGCCGGCAACGGACGAAGCCGCGATCAGCGTACCTGCGGCGGCGACTGCCGCCAGACGTGCGAATAGCTTGGCCATGTTTAGTTCCCCTCTTGGCAGTTTTGGTTCGACGGCCCGAGGTCGATGCGTGGGCCGTCACTTCATCTCGACTTTACTGACAAGCCGATCGATGATCGCATTCGCGCCGAGTGCGATGACAAATGTAATGAGAAGAATTGCGTACATTTCCGGGATTCGGAAGAAATTATAAGACTGTATAATTAAGTAACCGAGCCCCGCATTCGCCATTTTTATTTCAGCAAGCAGGGTCCCCACGATCGCGACGCCGAGCGCAAGGCGCAGGCTTCCGAGAACGCCTCGAAGCATGGAGGGGAAGTAGGCGTAGCGAATCTTATCCAGCACGGTGCCGTTGAGACTTTCGATCACACGGAGATAGACCGGCCGAATGCCACGCGCGCTGGCATATGAGGCCACGAATACCGGAAAGAAAGCCGACATCGCGGCCTTCGCGATCTTCGCCTCCATGCCCAAGCCGAAGATCAGCATGATGATCGGAAGAAAGACGATCTTGGGAGTGGGAGAGATCCATAGAAGGATCGGCTCGAGCACATCGCCAACCAGGCGGCTTGCCGCGAAATAGATGCCAACGGCCAGCCCCGCGATGGTGCCAATGGCCAAACCCGCGAGCACCTCCGTCGCCGTTACCCCGAGATGGCCGTAAAATTCGCTGCTGGTCAGCAACTTGACCGTCTCATCGCCAATCTCGAGCGCCGAGGGAAGAATGCCCTCGAAGAAGAGGCCGGATCGCGAGAGCCCCTCGTAGCATACGAGCGCGAGCAGCACCGCCGCGATACGAACCATGGCGACCTTGGCGCCGAGCGACGGCTGCCATCGCACCGTTTTCGAATACGACTTCAGCGCTTGCTCAGCCACGATTCACACCGCTCAAGAATAGTGAAGAAGATGACACTCGTGAGCACGACAAACAGGATCGCGCCGTACATTGCGGGGATGTCATACCGGTCGTACATCGCCCCGACCAAATACCCAAGCCCACCAATACTCACCAAGAAGTCGATCGCGACAATATTTATGAGTATGTATATGAGAGAAATACGAATTCCGGCAAAAATATGCGGAAGTACCGCCGGCACCGTCACATGCCTTAGCCTCTGCCGCTCGGTCATGTTGAGGCTGACCGCCACGTTCTCCAGGACCCGCGGGATCGCCAAATAGCCTTCGATCGTTTTCAAAGCGATCGGCACCACGCCGACCAGCGCGCCCATCACCACGAGGGTCACGTAGCCCCGGCCGAAGACCACGAGAAACAGCGGATAGAGCAGGATGATCGGCGCGGAAAAGGCCGCGCCCAGCCAGCCCTCGAACGACCGACGAAGCAATTCGCTGCGAGCGACGATCACGCCCAACGGCAGCCCCACAACGATGGCCACCAGCGCGGCGACGAAGGTCATCGCAAACGTGCGGGCAAACAGAACGGGCAGCCCTTCGTAGCGGATGAGATCGACAATCGCCGCAAGCGCCGAGGACGGAGACGCCACCACATAGGGCGAAACGATCTGCAGCGAGACCAGCACCTGAAGCACAAGCGCGGCCGCAACGATCACGGCAAGCGTTAGCGAGCGCTTATACCAGAGCAGCCCACTCATGCCGCCCCCGACGCGGCACGCGCACCGCCCTCGGCCGCCATGCCCTTGGAGGCCTCCGTCCGCAGGTCGCGCCAAATTTCGCCGACATACTCACCGAACTCCGGCGAGCTCAGCGCATCCGACGTTCGCGGGCGCGGCAGATCGATGTCGATGATCCGCTTAATGCGACCAGGACGGTAGCTCATGATCACGACGCGGTCGCTCATCTGGACCGCCTCGGTGATGTTGTGCGTGATGAGAAGCGTCGTCTGCCGCATGGACTGGCAGATCTCGAGCAGCTTGTCGCAAAGGAGAAGCCGGGTCTGCTCATCGAGCGCACCGAAGGGCTCGTCCATCAGCATGATGCGCGGCTCGAACGCGAACGTCCGTGCGATCGAGATGCGCTGCTTCATGCCACCGGACAATTGTGAGGGGTAGTGCCCCTCGAAACCCTCCAGTCCCACCATGCGGATGAGCTCGCGACCGCGGGAGTCGCGCTCTTTTTTTGACACACCCGAGACCTGGAGCGGCAGAACGACGTTTTCCAACGCCGTGCGCCAGGGGAAAGTCGACTCCTCCTGAAACACCATACCGATGTCATGGTGAGAACCGACCGCCGGCCGACCGTCCACCTCGATCCGACCATCGTAATCCGGCTGCAGCCCCCCGATAATCGAAAACAGTGTGGACTTCCCACACCCCGACGGGCCGATCACCGACACGAACTCCCCCTCGTGAACCTCAAGGTCCACAGCATCGAGAGCTTTTACGACTTGGCCCTTTACGGCGAAGCTCTTGCTTACGCCGGAGACATTCAGAACGCCCACACCAATCCCCTCTTATTTTGTGCGGCAAGTGGATGAGATCACACTCTGGAACACTTGTGAACCGAAAATCGGGACAAGACACAAAAATTGACCAATACCGGCAAGTGTTGGGCAGTTCTTGGTGCAAATCGCTGCTTTGGCGACGGGAGAGACCCGCAAATTTCGCTCATTTTGGGCGGCATGGGCCGCAGCTTCGGCCGGCTCATCGGCGACGGCGTCGCCGTAATGAAAATTTTTGGGACTTGTACAATTTATATTGCAAAGCAATCGGCATGCCACTACGACTCTCCGAAGATGGTTGGCCGCATCCGCACACGGGGAGATGGACCGATGCCCCATCAAGCGCTCTCGATGATCGACATCGGTCGCAACGCCTTGTTCTATGGTGGGAAGTGGCAGGCGCCGTTCAGCGACGCCCGGATCGACGTGGTCAATCCCGCCGACGGATCACCACTCGGCTCTGTCGTCGATGCGAACGCACAAGATGTGGACGCCGCCGTTGAAGCGGCCAGGCGCGCCTTTCCGGCTTGGAGGGATCTGCCCCCGGTCGAGCGCGCCAAGCTGATGATCAAGGCGGCCAACGCCTTGAGATCCCATTCCGACGAGCTCGCCTATCTCGACGCGCTCGATGCCGGCCTGCCAATCCGCATGATGGCCAACGACGTGGAGATGGCCGCCAGCCAAATTGAGTATTTCGCCGGCCTGGTGCGCGAAACGAAGGGCGACACGCTCCCGATGGGCCCCGGTTCTCTCAACTATTCCGTCCGGGAACCCCTGGGCGTCGTCGTACGCATTCACCCCTTCAACCATCCCATCATGTTCGCGGCGGCAAAGGTCGCCCCAGCCCTCGCCGCGGGCAATGTCGTGATCGGGAAACCGGCCGATCAGACGCCACTTTCCGCGCTCGCCCTCGCCGAGATCTGGAAGGATATCTTTCCGCCGAGCGTCTTCAACCTGATCACCGGCTCGCGGGAGTGTGGGGCGCACCTCGTCGCTCACTGCGGTGTGGCAAAGGTCGGCGTGATCGGGAGCGTGGAGACCGGCCGCGCCGTGATGCGCAGCGCTGCCGACACGTTGAAGAAGGTTACCTTGGAGCTCGGCGGCAAGAATGCGCTCATCGCCTATCCGGACGCGCGGACGTCCGACATTGCGCAAGCCGCGGTCAAAGGAATGAACCTCGACTGGACGGCCGGCCAGTCATGCGGGTCCACCACCCGTATCTTCCTCCACGAAGCCGTCCACGACGCGGTGGTGGAAGAGATGAAGCAGCTCCTGTCGGAGATCCGATTGGGGCCTCCGACCGACCCCGCCACGGAAATGGGCTGCCTTGTCAGCGAACGCCAACGCGACCGGGTTTTGTCCTACGTCGCCACGGCCAAACAGGAAGGGGCCACGCTCGTGTGCGGCGGCGCCGCACCGGAAGACCCGGCCCTTGCTGGCGGATATTTCGTCTTGCCGACCCTCTTCACCGATGTCGCCCCCGGTATGACGATCGCCCGAGAGGAGATTTTCGGTCCCGTGATGGCCGTGTTCCGCTGGTCTGACGAAGAACAGATGCTCGCCGAAGTCAACGCGCTGGACTATGGGCTCGCCGCCTCAATCTGGACGAACGATCTGGCGACCGCCCATCGCTGCGCAGCGAAGACGGAGGCCGGCTATATCTGGATCAACGGTGTTGGAGCCCACTTCGTCGGCGCGCCGTTCGGCGGCTACAAGCAGTCCGGGCTCGGCCGCGAGGAGTGCCTGGAGGACCTGCTGAGCTACACGCAGACAAAAAACGTAAATCTCAGCCTCAGCCGTTCTCCGTAGCCTGGAGCGAAGGCTGCAAGGCGACTGGTACGAGATCTATTCCGATGCCGTCGAATCCAACAGCTCGCGCAGATAGGCGGCGGCGTCCCGACCTTTCAGCGCGGCACGCCACATCTCCGTGACGACCTTCTCATGCAGATCGACGGCTTCGTTGGAGGAGGTGATCATGGCGACACCCAGGCGCACGTTGGGCTGCTCGCCGAGCCGGAAGGGGCTGATGGAGAGCGTTTTCTTGTCGCCGTTGCGGAAGATCTGAAACGCCGTGTGCGGAAGCGAGTCCGTCACCAGCCCGATCTGGACGCCAATCGGCTCGGCCTCGACGACCGCAGCGAAATGCTCGATTTCCGCGCGCGCCCGCTCGCGCCGCTTGCGGATATCGGCCGCCGTGACGAACGGCCGGCCGACGAAGCCGGAGCGAAGCAGCCGCTCAATGTCCAGCGCGGAGATCAGATTGACGATGGAGGGCCTACGCTCCTCGTACACGCGACGGCGCTTGGCCAGGATCTCCATGATCTTGTGGATGTCGGCGACCGTCTTCTCCCGATCGGTCGCATTGTCGGGAACGCTTTCCAGAAGGATCGGCTCCAGGCCGGCCTCGAACTGTGGCGACGACAGGAGAAAAGAGATCGGCCCGGCCAGCACGAAGATGCGCTCGGCGTCCTCCTCAAGCTGCCTGAGCCTCTCGAAATAGGTCACGGCGGAGGAAATGTATTCGATTTCGACGCCAAGCAACGTCGGCAGCGAGACGCCAAGAAGCTCGGAGAGGCTGGTCAGCGTCTCGATCTTGACGACTTCGCCCTTCTCGAGCCGATAGAGCGCGGTGCGCGAAATGCCGATCCGACGGGCGATCTGTTCGGCGCTCAAACCAGAGCCCATCCTGAATGCCCGCAGCCGCTGGCCGATCTCCGAATAGCGAATGCTCAAATCCGAGTCTCTCCCTGGCGAACGCTGCTGCCCTCTTTTGCGAAGGACCGCACTTTGCAGTCTAGGTTATGAGCTCATAAATCCGGGCGCTCCGGGCAGAGGTGACTTGGCCGAATGTCAGGAGCAAGAACGTTCGCATTTATGAGTCCATGACCTAGGCCCTGCGCGTCTACGGACAATGAGCTCATCGATTCTCGGCAAACTCAATGCATAGCCTCTTCGCGTACATGGGATGACACCGTTTCGGCAAGCAGGATTGCCAGCGACCGGACCTCATTGTCCGCAGAAAGCGGCCTCCTTTGGCAGTCGAAACCGGGATTAGCGATATCCGGAGAAGGGGCACGTTCGAGGACCGATTGGCGCGCACCGCCTGTAGCCTCATTTTCGACGACCGGGAAACGCACCCTATTCTCACATAAAATTCAGGGAATCGGCTGCCCCTTGCAGTATTCGGCGACGCCTCCGAGCGTGGTGATCCAAAGATCGTCGCGGCGCTTCAGCACATGCTCCATGGCCCGGCGAAAGGCGCGCAACCGATAGGGCTGACCGATCACGAAGGAGTGCAACACGATCGTGAAGACGAGCGGCCGTTTGCGCGATTGCAGCAGCATTTCGTCGAACTGATCGACTATCATCGCCTCGAAGTTCCGTGCGCCCTCCTGCCGAAAGACCATGGAGGGAGAATCGTTGAGCTCGATCGAATAGGGCACGGACATGATCGGCCCGGACCGCGTCTTCATCCAAAAGGGCTGATCGTCGGCAGGCCAATCGAGCACATAGTCATACCCGGCCTCTTTCAGAAGATCCAGCGTGACGTCGGTCTGCGCCAGATACGGGCCGAGCCAGCCTTTCGGCGGCGTTCCGGCGAAACGACGGATCGCCTCCGTCGCCTCGGCGATCATGCGGCGCTCTTCATCCTCGCCGAAGACATCCTGGCGCTCCGCATTGGTCCGCCCATGACCGACGAACTCATCGCCACGTTCAAGGATCCGTTCCGCGATCTGCGGACAGTGATCGAACAGCAGCGAGTTGAAATTGTGAGATGCGGGAAGGCCCAGATCTTCCATGAGATCGAACAGATACCACTGGCCGACGCGATTTCCGTAGTCACGCCAGGCGAAGTTCCGGCTGGTCTGCGGAGCTCCGACGGTCGCGCTGTCGCTGCCAAGACCATCGCAGAAACTGAAGATCTCGATGTTATTGCAGATGCAGAGCGCAAGCCGCTTGCCATCGGGCCAAGTATAGTCCGCCCGGTCGACGAGGGGCACGTAGTCGTAGCGGTCGTGGGCTTTGAGCTCGATCATCACGCTTCGACCTTGCGATGCGACGCCCCACGCAGCTCCGTGGAGACGGCACGCACCGCTTTGACGATGTTCTGGTAACCCGTACAGCGGCACAGGTTGGAGGACAGGATGTCGACGAGGTCGTCGTCGGTGACGTCCGGATCGTTCTCGTAGGCCCCAACGATCAACATCAGAAAGCCCGGCGTACAGAAGCCGCACTGCAGGGCGTGATTGTCCATGAACGCCTTCTGCAAAGGATGCAGCGTGCCGCCGTCGGCAAGATCCTCCACGGTGCGGATCTCCGACCCGACCGCCTGGTGCGCGAACATGAGGCATGACCGCACCGGCCTTTCGTCAACAAGCACGGTGCAGGCCCCGCACACGCCGTGCTCGCATCCCAGATGCGTCCCGGTCAGGCCGCAGTCCTCGCGCAGCGCATCCGCCAGCGTCTTCCGCGGCTCGACCCGGATCTTGTAGGTGGACTTGTTGACGGTCAGTTCGATGTCGCTCTTGTCCATAATCAGATGCTTTCGTGTCTACCGGCGTCCACCAGCCCCGTGCGCTCCAGCGCACGCCGCAGGCAGACGGAAGCGAGATCGCGGCGATAGTCGGCCGACGTCGCCGCATCCTCCATCGGATCGACCGCGGCCGCGGCCGCGTCTCCTGCCGCGCGCCAAAGGTCCGCACTCGGCTTCTCGCCCACAACGACCGCCTCCGCCTCAGGGATGCGGCGCGCCGTCTCCTCGATCGCCCCGAGCCCAAGGCGGGTCTCGACGATCCGTCCGTCCTCGACCCTGACCGTCGCCAGCGCCATGCCAAGCGCGTAGTCGCCGGCGCGTCGGGAGAATTCGTAGAAGCCGAAACGCACGTCCGGCGAAAGCAGCGGAAGGCGCGCCCGCAGCAGCATTTCGCCGGTGTCGAGGGCGGTCGTCATCGCCCCTTCGAGGAAGTCCTCGACCGCGATCCGCCGCCGCTGCGATGCCGAAGCGACCTCGAGTTGCGCCCCCAGCGTCGCCGCGACGAGGCACCATTCGGAGGCCGGGTCGGCATGGGCAAGGCTGCCGCAAAAGGTGCCCCGCATGCGGATCGGATAGTGGGCGATCGAGCGCGACACCGTGGCCATGAGGTGGCCGAGCGGCCCGGGCGCAAGCGGACGGTGGAAGGTCGCGTGCCGCGCCACCGCACCGATCACCAGCTCGTCGCCCTCCGTCGTGACCGCATCCAGCCCGGCCACCTTGTTGATGTCCACGAGGTGGGGCGGAAAGGCGACGCGAAGCGCCATCATCGGCACGAGGCTCTGGCCGCCGGCCAGAACGAGACCGCCCTCCTCGGCGACCTCGCCAAGCACGGCAAGGGCGTCCTCAACGGTCGTCGGTTGATGAAGTTCGAACGGCGCAGGCTTCAACGCGAGCTCCTCTCTGTGCTCTTCCCGTCCCCGTCGAGAGCGGCCGTCCAATGCGACCAGCAACGCTCGATCGCGGGCACGGCCGGAGGCGTAGCCATCTCGATTTCTTCCGACGACAGCGGCTGCAGATGTCCAAGCGGGGCCGCCGCGAGCTGATAGTCGGCGTCGCGGCAGGCATGAACGGCGCGAAACACGAGCTCCTTGAGCCCGCTGCCGGTAACGGTCGCCCCATGCCCCCGCATCAACACGAGCGAATTGGATCCGAGCGCGCGCACAAGCGACATCGCCTGCGCCATGTCGTTGACCAGCATGGCCGTGGCCCCGAATTCGTCCCGGCTGTCCCACCGCGACACCTCCGCGCCGATTGACGCCCCGGTCTGCGACACCGCGACGAGGGGATGGTCTGCGATGCAGAACGGCATCACAGACGGGGAATGGTGGTGACAGACCGAAAAGACGTCCGGACGCTGCGCATAGACCGCGGCGTGAATAAAGCGCTCGGAGAATAGCGGTCCGCCGGGATCGGCGGCCGGCTCGCCATCCAGCGTGAGGGGCACGAAGTCCGCCCGCACCACCCGGCTCGGCGGCGTTGCGCGGGAAAGCCAGAACCGGTCGGACCGGCGCGGATCGCGCACGCTGATATGCCCGAACGCGTCGAGAACGCCTTCGCCGACGAGAATGCGGTGCGCCGTGACCAGATCCGCAAGCAGGGCTTCGGGTGCCTCAAGCATCGGCGTGCACCGCCTGCGCCGTTTTGTCCTTGATAATCCTGCGGAGAACCTGCGGCAGCATCGGCATCCGCTCCACGTGCACGTCGAGGTCGCGCAGCGCATCGTCCACCGCGGAGGCAATCGCTGCCGTGGTCGGAATGACGCCGGACTCGCCGACCCCTTTCACCCCGAGCTCGTTGAACGGGCTCTTCGCCTGGGTATGGATCACCTCGATCTCCGGCATCTCGGCGGCCGAGATAAGGACGTAGTCGGCAAAGGTGGCGGTGATCGGCTGGGCACTTTCGTCGAAGCCCATCCACTCGAACAGGGCATTGCCCAAGCCATGGGCGATCCCGCCGACCACCTGACCATCGACGGTCATCGGATTGACCATCCGCCCGCAGTCATGCGCGATGGTGAAACGGTGAACGGTGATGGCACCGGTGTCGGGATCGACTTCGACCTCGGCCACCGCACAGCCATTCGAATAGACCATATCGTCAGTGACCACCGAGCCCCGTGCCTGCAGGCCCGGTGTCTCGATCCCCGGCAGCGTGTAGCCCGGGAGGCCATCCGCGGCGCGCGCGATCTCGGCAAAGGAAAGCGTTCTGTTCGACAGGCCAGGCAGGCTGACATGACCATCCTCAGTCACGTCGAGCTCGTCCGGCCGGCACTCCAGCATGTGGGCGGCGACGGTCAGGAGCTTAGACCGCACTTCGCGAGCCGCGGCATGGGCGGATGCGCCGGCAACCACCGTCTGCCGGCTGTTGAAGCCACCGAAACCGAGGGTGCCTGGATGGGTCTCCCCCGTCCGCACGGTGACCAGGTCGAGATTGCCGCCGAACTGCTCGCCGACGATCTGCGCAAGCATGGTGGCAGTGCCCTGGCCCATCGCAGAGGCGCCGGTAGTGATGACGATGCGCCCCGAGCGAGCAATCCGGACGGTGACCTGCTCGTAAGGGCCGCGTCCGGTGGCTTCGACATAGTTCGCCAGCCCTATCCCGAGACGGCGGCCTCGTGCGCGCGCCTCGCTGCGTCGGGCTTCGAAGGTGTCCCACCCGGCCTCAAGCATCGCATTGGCCTGGGTCGCGGGATAGTCGCCGCTGTCGAGAATGATATCGGTTCCGCCACGCAGGCGCAGCGGTTTCCGGCACGGCATCTGGTCGGGGCGGACCAAGTTGCGCCGCCTGATCTCCTCACGCGACAACCCGATCCGCTTCGCGGCGAGGTCCAAGAGCCGCTCCATGACGAACGCGCCTTGCGGCTGCCCCGCCCCCCGGATCGGCGTGGTCGGCACCTTGTTCGTCAAGGCGACGTCGATATCGAGATGATAGGCCGGCACGTTGTAGGGCAGCGGTACGGTCACTGCAGAGCCGTAAGGCACGTTCAGGCCGCGCGCGGTGTAGGCACCGTGATCGTGCAGGAGATGGCCGCGAACGGCGAGGATGTGTCCCTCGTCGTCGAAAGCGGCTTCCATCGCCCAGTGCTGATCGCGCTCCTGGGTGGTACCGACGAAGTGCTCGCTGCGGTCCTCCACCCATTTCACGGGACGGCCGAGCTTCAGCGCCACGACACCGATCGCGATTTCTTCCGGATAGGTGACGAGCTTGGGCCCGAAGCCGCCCCCCAGATCCGGCGTCGCGACGGAGACGGCATCCTCCTCACGCATGAGCATGTCGCACAGGTGCCGCTTCAGCGCATAGGGAGTCTGGGTCGAGCTCCAGACTTCCAGCAGATCGCGGGCGGCATCGAAAGAAGCGAGAACGCCGCGCCCTTCCAGCGAATGCGCACCGCCCCGGTGGACCCAATAGGACCCCGTCACGGTGTGGGCTGCTTTGGCGAGCGCGGCATCGCAGTCGCCATAATCAAAGTCGAACCGGGCCAGAAGATTGTCCGGCAGCGCGGTGTGGACACGGGGAGCCCCTTCCGCCAGCGCGTCCCGACAATCGGATACTGCCTCGAGCGGTTCGAAATCGACGTCGATGACGTCCGCGGCGTCTTCCGCCTCAGCGCGCGTCTCCGCAACGACGAGCGCGACTGGCTCGCCCACATGGACGACTTCGCCGGTGGCGAGGATCGGACGGTCGGCGGGATGACGGATGCTCGCGCTCGGCAACGCGACAACCAGCCGGTCCTGGGCCAAATATGGCCGGAGATCCTCCAGCGTGTAGACGGCGACGACGCCGGTCATAGCCACCGCATCGGCGGTGTCGATCTTAGTGAACCGCGCATGCGCGTAGGGGCTGCGCAGAAACGCGACGGCGAGGCAGTCGGCCGGCCTCAAATCGTCAAGAAAGCGGCCCTCCCCCCGCAACAGGGGCGGATCTTCCAGACGCGGGACCGGCTTGCCGAACGTTTTCGCAGATGTCGTCTCGCTCATGTGCCAGTCCCGGCGAGTTCGGCGAGACGCGCCTTGACCCGCTGCGGTGTCAACGGCAACGCCGTGACGAAACCCGGCATCTGCAAGGCATCGTCCACAGCCGCCGCGATCGCGGCGCCAGCGGCGTTGAGCCCACCTTCGCCCGCTCCTTTCAGACCGAGCGGATTCAGCGGGCTTGGCGCATCCTCGCAAATCAGAACGTCGACTTGCGGCATCTCCATAGAGCTCGGCATCAGATAATCCGCCAGGGTCACCGAAAGCGGCTGGCCCTCCTTGTCGTAGGCGAACTCTTCAAGGAGCGCGCCCCCGAGCCCCTGGGCGAGCCCGCCGACAATCTGTCCCTCCACGAGAGCCGGATTGACCGCGCGGCCGACATCATAGGCGATCGAATAGCGTTCCACTTTGATGCCCCCGGTTTCCCGATCGACCGCGACCACCGCGATATGGACGCCGTAGGGGTAGTTCATATGGGTCGAGTGAAACCAACCTTCGGCGGAGAGGCCGGGAAGCCGCTCTCCGCGCGCCGGCGCATTCGGCGCCAGTTGGCGGGCGACGTCGCCGAGATCCATCGAGGCTCCCGCCGGTGCGAAGACCTGCCCATCGACAATCCGAAGCGCGTCCAGCGGCTGCTGCAGAATTTCAGCGGCGAGCTCGAGCGCCTTCTCCCGTACCGCCACAGCGGCGCGCCGGGTCGCCTCGCCGGTCATGACGGTCACGCGCGAGGCGTGGGCGCCGAAACCGTAGGCGATCCGGTTCGTGTCGCCGTGCAAAACGCGGATGTTGCGATAGTCGACGCCAAGGGTGTCGGCCGCGATCTGGGCGATGACCGTCTCCATGCCCTGACCCACGGAGGCCGCCCCCGTGACGATTTCCACGCGCCCCGTGGTGTCGACGGACATCTTGACCATTTCCGATGGCCCGAGCCCGCTCTTCTCCACGAACATGGCAAAGCCAACACCGACGCTTTCGCCGAGGCTCCGGCGCCGAGCGGCATCGGCCTTCAGCTCGTCCAACTTCGAGAAGTCGAGCGCCTTGTCGATCAGCCCGGCATAGTCGCCGGAGTCGAGCACGACTTCCGTTTCCAGCGCGCTCAGACCGCGCTCGTACGGCATCTCCTCCTTACCGATCAGATTGCGACGACGCACCTCGATCGGATCGAGCCCGAGGCGATCGGCGACGGCATCCATCAGCCGCTCGCGCACGAACGACCCCTCAAACCGCCCCGGCGCGCGATAGGTCGCGCACGGGGTGCGGTTGGTCAGGCGGTAATGCGCCGTCGCCCGATAGGCGGGTACCCGGTACGGGCCGAGCAGAAGCCCGATCGTCATGTCCGCCACGCGGGCACCATGGGTGCGGACATAGGCCCCTTGATCGTGAAACAGCGTCTCATCGAGGGCGAGGATACGTCCATCCGTGTCCACCGCCGCGCGGATCACGTGCTTCTGTCCGCGCGACTGGTTCGCCGACATGAGATGTTCCCGGCGATCCTCGATCCACTTGACGGGCCGATTCAGCCGAAGGGCGGCAACGCAGAGCAGCACATCTTCGGGATAGATCTCGCCGCGGACCCCGAAACCACCGCCGACATGGTTCTCGAACAGCTCGATCTCCAACGGCGCCAGACCGAGCATCTCGGCCAGTTGGTCGCGATTCCAATGCGGGCGCTTGGCCGCGCCATGCAGCTCCAGAACGCCCCTGGCGGCATCGAAGCGCGCAAGCCCTCCCCGCGTTTCCAACGGAATGGCGGAATGGCGGCCGACGGACGGGCGGATTTCCACCACCACCGGAGCGGAGGAAAAGGCGGCGTCGACGTCGCCATAGCCCTTGCGGATCACGGTGGGTTCGCAATCGAGGCCGGGTGCGAACTCGGCGGGTGGCGTCTCCACGTCCAGATAGGGAGGCAACGGGGCGATCTGCGGCATGACCGTCTCCGCCGCATCCTCCGCCCGGTAGGGATCATCGGCGATGACGATCGCCACCGGCTCTCCCACATAGCGAACGACGCCATTTGCGAGGACCGGCTGCTTGTAGGGCAACAGGCCCTGGATTGCCGTCGCCCGGAACGGGATTGGCGGCAGATCCTGCAGATCCTCCGCGGTCCACACCGCGAGGACGCCCGGCATACCCCGCGCCTCCTCGACATCGATCTCCTCGATGCGGCCGTGTGCGTGGGATGACCGCACGATGCGCGCATGGAGCTGATGCGGCATGTCGAGATCGGCGACGAACCGGGCTCTGCCCGTGACCAGCGGACCATCTTCGAGACGCGTGACGGACCGTCCGATATGGGGCGGTTTCGCCGCGTCGGACCTACCCTCCATCGTCTTAGGTGCCATCAAACGCTCCCATCGGCGGGCGCCGACTTCACCGCCTCACCGGACCGGCTGGAGGACTGCCGGTAGAGCATCAAGGCCGCGAGGGCCGCGAGCACGCAACCGATCGCCATGGTAACGATCTGCGGCGCAAGAAAGCAGACCGCGGCCGCGAACATGAGGACCCGCGGCAGCCAGCCGAAAGCCTGCAGCCAGAAGCCCTCCGACCCGACAGAAATCAGGAACACCGCCACCGTCGTGCTCAGCACCGCCATTACGATCCAGATCGGGGAGTCCATTAATAGAATGCCCGGATCGTAGACGAACGCGAACGGAAGGAAGAAGGCTGCCACCGCGAACTTGCAGGCGACCGATGCGATCGCGACCGGCTGAGCATCGGCGATGCCGGCGGCCGCATAGGCGGCAACCGCCACCGGCGGTGTCATGGCCGACAGGACGGCGAAATAGAGCAGGAACAGGTGCGCCTGCATGAGCGAAACGCCGAAGTCTCCCGTCAGGGTCGGCGCGATCAGGGCGGCCGCCAGGGCGTAGGCGGCCGGGGTCGGCATGCCCATGCCCAGAATAATGGTCATCACCGCGGAGAGAACCAGCGTCAAACCCAAGTTCGGGCCGGCGAGCAGATGCAGCAGTTCCGACACCTTACCGGCGAGGCCCGTCATCGTGATACCGCCGATGACCATGCCGGCGGCCGCGCACGCACCCGTCACCGCGACCATGTTAAAGGTCGTCTGGGCGATCCCGTCATAAAGGTCCCGGATGGAAAAACGCGACCAGCGCACAAGCCACACAGCGATGACGGAGATGACCCCGTAGAGCGCGACATAGGTCGGGCTATAGCGCACCACGAGCGCCGTCGTGAGCGTCGCGAGCGGCACGAGGAACAACCAGCCGCCCTTGAACGCCGACCACATGCTCGGAATCTGCTCCGGCGGAAGGCCGAGCAGGCCGAGCCTGCGCGAGCGCAGATGAACCTGCAGGAAAATGCCGGCATAGTAGAGCAGCGCCGGCACCAAACCGGCGATGACGATGTCCAGATAGTCGATGCCGGTGAACTCGGCCATGATGAAGACTGCCGAGCCCATCACGGGAGGCAGGATCGAGCCGCCCGTCGAGGCCGCGACCTCCACCCCGCCGGCCAAGGTCGGGCTGTAGCCAAGACGTTTCATGATCGGGATCGTGACCGATCCGGTCGTCACGACGTCAGCCGTGGGGCTGCCGGACATCATCCCGAACAGGCCGGACGAAAACACGGCGACTTTGGCCGGCCCGCCAACCCGGCGCCCCGTGGCAGCGGCCGCGACATCGAAGAAGAAGGCGCCGCCGCCGGACCGTTCCAGCAAGGTCCCGAACATCACGAACAGGAATGCATAGGTCGCCGTCACCTGCACCGGCACGCCGAAGATGCCGTCGGTCGTGAAAACGGTAATGTCGAGGAAGTGGCTATAGGAAATGACGCCGTGCGACAGCGGTCCATCGAAATGATGGCCCCACAGATTGTACGCCATGAAGACGAGCACGATCAGCGTCAGCCCCACCCCGACCGTGCGTCGCGCGGCCTCGACCGCCAGGAACAGAAGCGCATAGCCGAAGAACCAATAGCTCGGCGTCATCGGATCGAACAGCGTGATCCGCTGGGCGATCTCCTCCATCTCGAAGATGAAGAACACCAGGCACGCCAGGCTTAGGAGAGAAAGCGCGTAGTCGAAAATCGTGGGTTTCTTCGGATCGGAGTTCTCCGTCGGACCGACCAGGAGAAACACCATCACGAGCATCAAACAGAGAAAGACGATCGTGCGCGCAAGCACGTCCCATGTGGACATAGTGGCCGCGTAGATCGTGTAGCCCGCGGTCGCAACCGCATAGGCCCGAAGAACCTCCGCCAACCATCCGGTCGGACGGCGACGGGCACCGGTGCTCAGCGCAAGCCGGGCCAGACTGATCGGTCTTGCCAAGACGAACTCTCCCAGGCAAATGCCAAAAGCGAGACGAACAAAGCTCCGCCCGGCCCCAATCAACGGAGGCCAGGCGGAACCCGGGACCTACATCAGGCCAGCTTCCTTGTAGGCCTTGATCGCGCCTGCGTGGAACGGAATGGCGCCCTGATCGACCATTCCTTTCGGCGTGAAGCGCTTCATGGCGTTGGAGACCGCCGCCATGCTGTCGGGGTGATCGATCATCGCCTTGGTGATCTCGTAGGCGGTCTCTTCCGACATGGACTCGTCGGCGAACAAGATGATGCTCGTGGTCACCGTCTTGACCGGCTCCGTCTGGCCCGGCACGGACCCCGGCTGAAGCGTCCAGGGCTTCAACTGGAACTCCTCGATCACGGCCTCGGCGGCCCCGTCCGGCACCTCGATAAGCTTGAGATCGACGGCGTCGGCCATCTCGCCGAGAGAACGGTGCCCCTCGAACAACGTGTTGGCCAGCATGTCGACACGCCCGTCGCGCATCAGCTCGGTCTGCTCGCCGGAGGCCTGGAACTGAACCGACCCGCCCCATTCCTCGATATCGTCGAGGGACACGCCCACCGCCTTGAGCGTCTCTTCCGAGATCGCCGAGGTAAGAAGACCGCGCCGGTTGAAGACGAGCCGAACCGGCGGCTTGGCGTCTGCCAGGTCCTGCAGGTTCTCGATGCCATATTCGTCGGCGAAATCCTTGCGGGCGATCCACCACACCGGCGCCCAGTCGTAGAGCACCGAAATGGCCTTCAACCCCTTGACCGGCTCCTTGAACGGCTCCGTCCCGTTGACTGCGTAGATCAGGTCGCCGTCGTTGGCCATGCCAAGCTGGCATACGCCCTTCTTGACCTGGACCACGTTGGCCAAGCCGCCGCTGGAGCTTTGATAGGTGATCGTAGAGCCAGGCACCTGCTCCTTCACCGCAGCGTCGAGACCGGCCCCCACGAGCGACCAAAGGCCGCCTGGGCTCGCCCCGCACATGGCAAGGTTCAACGACTGTGCTTGCGTCGCTCCGGTGAAACCGAGGGTCATTGCGACCGCGATTCCGGCAATCCGTTTCATCTCTGTTCCCCTTCGCTGTGTCGAATCCAGCGTTTCTTGGCGCCTTGAGCGCTCACGGGTGAGCGATGCGCCCACACCGACATGCAATCAAAAAACCATACCGCAAGCAAGGCAAAATACAAAAAATATTACAGTTTCCCGGTGCACGAATATAAAATGAACAACTGATCACTGAACGAACGCAGCCTGCCCAATCACGCGGCAGCCCGCGATCAGTACCCTCCGAGAATGATCGAAACGCGCTGCCTTTCGAAGGTGAGAGCCGCCCAAACTCAGGATTTCCGACGGGAGCGATCGTTCTGGGAAAGATGCCGATCCCGGAACCATCCGTAAGCGGGCGCGTCTCGCCCGCGCCGGTCAAACCCGACGCCTGCCCGCTTGCCCCTTATCTCAAAAATGGTACAAATGCCGCAACTTGGACAACGGCACCCACCTTCCCCGGACGCCGCACAAGATAAGGCTGCACCATGACCGCCAACGGCCAGGCCATCGATCCGACAACGCTATCCGCGGCCGAGATCAGCGCCAAAGTCCGCTCAGGCGCGCTCTCCTGCGAGCAGGTCGTTCGCGCCCGCCTCGATCGAATCGCCGCTCGGGAAGGCGACGTTCGCGCCTGGGCGGAGATCGACGAGGACCAAGCCATCGCGGCTGCGCGCACGGTCGACGCGGCAGGGCCGCGCGGGCTGCTGGCGGGCGTCCCGATCGGGGTCAAGGACGTGATCGATACGTCGGACCTGCCCACGCGCTACGGATCTCCGATCTATGACAGCCACCGTCCTGCGGCGGACGCGTCCTGCGTAGCGCTCGCGCGCCTGGAAGGCGCGCTGGTCCTCGGAAAGACGGTGACGGCCGAATTTGCCGGCGTCGAACCGACCCGCACCCGCAATCCGCTGAACCTAGCCCATACGCCGGGAGGTTCGTCGAGCGGGTCTGCGGCGGCGGTTGCCGACCACATGGTGCCCGTCGCCTATGGTACCCAGACCGGCGGCTCCGTGCTGCGCCCGGCTTCTTTCTGCGGCGTTATCGGCTTCAAGCCGACCTTCGGGCTCTACAATCCGGCGGGCGTGAAACCGGCTGCGGAAAGCTTCGACACGGTCGGCCTGATTGCCCGAACCGTCGAAGATATCTCGCTGTTTCATGCCGTGCTGACCCACACCGAACCGGTACCGGCGCGCGCCTCCTTCTCCGGCCTGCGCATCGGGATCTTCCGGACCCATTTGTGGGACAGCGTGCTGCCGGAAACCGCCGCCCTCTTCGAACGCCGCAGCGCCCGTCTCGCAGCCGCGGGCGCGCATCTGGTCGATGTGGCGATCCCAGAGGGCTTCGAGACGATCACCGAGCATCGTGCGACCATCAATGCCTACGAGCGTGCCCATGGTCTGGCGCACGAATGGCGAGCACACCGGGATCTGCTGACGCGCTACAGTGTGGCTGTCTGCGAGCGCGGGTTCGCGATCGACGGGGAAACCTATCTCGGCTCGCGCATCGCCGTGGACGCGCTCCGATCGAAGGTTCGAAGCCTGTTCGCGGATATCGATCTTCTGCTGACGCCGACCGTCCCGGGCGAAGCGCCGGAAGGGCACGACTATGCGGGGGACCCGAGACTTCAGGAGCTTTGGACCATGCTGCACTGCCCGGCGATCACGCTCCCGGCCGGCCATGGACCCAACGGGCTGCCCATCGGGCTTCAGCTCGTGGCCCCGCAATATGCCGACGCTACGCTGCTGTCGGCAGCCGGCGCCGTCGCGGAGTCCCTGCGCACCTGAGCGCGGCGCATCCTCGATTTTCCGGCGCCTCACGAACCGCGGTTTTTACGCGTTTCCGGTGAGCGACCCGGTATTCACGTTGCCTGAAAAAGCTCTATGAGGCGCTCCACGGCTCGATGATCGCCCGACCGTCGAGGCTCCGGTTGGTCAAGCCGTTCAGAGCGCGGTCATATCCTTCAAGCGGAAAACGGACCACCGGTGGGGCCTTCAGCTTGCCGGCCCTGTAGAGGCCGAACACATCATCGAAGCATTGGCGGACCATCTCCGGCATGCGCTTGCGATAGTCGCTGATCTGCAGGCCGCTGACCTCGATATTCTTCAACATCAGGTAGTTTACCTTAACTTCCGGAATCCGTCCGGCCGCGAAGCCGATCACGACGAGCCGACCGCGCCAGGCAAGCGTCCGTATGGCGGCATCGAAGATATCCCCGCCAAGTGGATCGAGAACAATATCAACGCCCCTGCCGTCGGTCAGCGCGTAGACCTGCTCGCGCAGGGTGTCGCGCAGATTATCCCTGGAAAGATCGACCCAATGGTCGGCGCCGGCGTCGAGCGCCTTCTGCGCCGAACGCTCCGACGAGGCGCCCGCGATCACGCGCGCGCCTTTGGCCTTGGCGAGCTGAACCGCCGCACTCCCGACCGCACCCGACGCGCCGAGCACGAGAACGGTCTCGCCGGGCTTCATGCGCCCGCGTTCTTCCAAAGCGAACCACGCCGTATCGAAGGACAGCGCCATACCGGCCGCCTCAACGAACGTCATGCCTTCCGGCAGCAGGTAGCATTGATCCGCCTTCGCCTTGGCGAATTGGGCATACCCGCCATGCTCCTCCATCGCGGTCACCCGGTCGCCGACTTTGAGGCTGGTCACCCCCTCCCCGACGGCCTCGACCGTGCCCACCGGCCCTTTGCCGGGCACGAACGGACGCTCGGGCAGAAATTGGTACTTCCCCTCCAGCACCAGAATGTCCACGAAGTTGGCCGCAACCGCCTCCACACGAAGGAGAATTTCGCCGGGCCCCGGGACCGGATCCGGCACATCCTTGACCTTCGCCGTTCCGACCGGTCCGAAGTCTTCCACGAGAACAGCTTTCATGGGCGAGGCTCCTGGAGAGTGGAATAAGTGCCGCGCGCGACCGCGACGAGGCGTTGGCCGACAAAGAGTTCGACGTCGGCGGTCGATATCGCGCGTCCGAGCTTGCGCAGGAGCCCCTTGGCCCTAAGCGTCTCGCCCGGTGCGACGCGCAGATAGTCGATGCGCAGATCGATCGTCGGCGCCGGCGCGCCATGCCAGACGGCAACAGCGGCATGGCCGGCGATGTCGGCGAGCGCCGAGAGGACGCCGCCATGGTAGAAATCCGCATCGCGACTGAAGCCAAGCTCGCGCCGGAAATCGACTTCGATCTCGACGACCTTCTGGTCGCCATCCACCGCGACCGCACGCGGCAACAGCCAGCCATGGAAAGGCGGGCGACGCATTTCCTCGCACAACCTTGCCATCAACTCCGACTGGCCGAGCCCCCTCATGCCGAGCGGGCCGAACCCTGGAACCGGATCGGGGTGGGCCGCAGCGTCCCGTTCTGGATGGGATCCAGCAGCTCCCGCTTCAGGATCTTGCCGTTGGCACTCAGCGGGATCTCGTCGAGGCTCAGGAAATATTCCGGCATGTCGTACTTGGACAGCCCCTCGCGGTCGAGATAGCTGAGAAGCTGCTCGGGATTGATCGTCTGGCCCTTACGCGGCATGACCGCGAGGCAGACCTTCTCCCCAAGCCGCTCATCCTTCACCGGAACCGCGGCCGCGCGTTCGACGGAAGGGTGGCGCATGGTGAGCATTTCCATATGCGCCGGGTGGATGTTGTGCCCGCCGCGAATGATCACGTCCTTGATCCGGCCCGTGATCCGCAGATAGCCGTTCTCGTCCTCCCAGCCCAGATCGCCGGTCATGAACCAGCCGGACCGGTTGAAGGACCGCTCTGTGGCAAGCTGGTTGTCGAAATAGCCGAGCATCAGGCTCGCGCCCCGGCCGCCGATCTGACCGACGGTGCCCGGCGCCACCGGTTCGTCCGGGTCGGAAACGGAGAAGATCCGGACCTCGTAGCCGTCGCAGCTCCGGCCCGAACTGCCGGAGATGAGCTCGGGGGGATCGTTCGGCCGAGTATAGTGATGGGAGCAGGCTTCAGTCATGCCATAGCCGCTTTGCGGCTTGATCCCGAAGGCCTGCAAACCCTCCACGATCGTGCTCGACACGGCCGCGCCGGAGATGCGGAAGCCTTCGATTTTCTCAAGGCCATCGGCCCCTGTACGGCGCATCTCTTCCAAAAGATCCATCGCGTGCGCCGGCACGCCGAAGATAAATGTCGCCCCGACCTCCCGCAGCCGCTCCAGGATGCTGACCGTGCGCGGCAGATCGTGCAGCACGACTTCCGAACCGCAGGCGATCGACGCCGTAAACGCTCCAAAGCCCAGATTGTGGCTTAGCGGGCTCAGCGTGTAGATGACCGAGCCCGAGTTGAGGCCCCAGTCGGACGACAGTTCGCGCGCGTTCGACAACAGCGTGTTGTCGCTGTGCATGACGCCCTTCGGCTCGCCCGTCGTCCCCGAGGTGAAGGCCAGATAGACGACCGTATCGGGCTGCTCGATCGCAGAGATCTCGCGTCCAGTACTGGGCTTTCCGTCCAAACCCAAGGCGGGATCGACGCCATCCGCACTCCGAGGCGCGCATTTGAATACCTTGCGGACATAGTCGCGATCGCCGAGCTTCTCGAAGATGTCGTGGCGATCGGCGTCCGCGCCATACCCGGCCTCTCCGACAAAAGCGGCGGCAGCCATGCGCTCGCAGAGCGTGAGGATCTCCGCAACCGTGTGGTTGCGGTGCAACGACGGGCAGCAAATGTACCGATTGCGCGAGCACGCGAGCACGAAAACCGTGATCTCCACGCGGCTCGGTAGCCACACGGCGACCCTGTCGCCCGGCTTCAGCCCCGCCGCGTCCAGCTCCCGCGCGACGCGATCCGCCATTCTCACCAGCTCGCCATAGCTCAAGGTGCCGTAGCTGTCGCGCACGGCGCACTTGTCGGGATGAGCCTGCGCGTGGCGCTGCGCCAGCGCATAAAGGGTGTCGTCTCGCCAATAGCCGGCCGCGTAGTTGCGCTTGAGCATGTCGTGGCTGAGACGACTGAGAATGGTGTTTGCGGTTAGGCCGCTGGTGCCCACTTGCCTCTCCTTGAGGATCGGCCGTCTCGGCCGTCATGACGGATTCAATATGACATGTCTGCCGAAAGGCCGTCTCAAAATCAAGAGGCGTGTCATTTTTTGGAAACCTTCTCTCCAAGGCAATAACGCCACAATCCGCCGAAACTCTACATTTCTAGGCATCTTGCGGAAAAAACCGCCATCCGGAAGCGCGAAGCGTGTGTTGATTTCTTGGCACATATGCCGTTATCACGAACAAAGGGTCAGGAATGGAGGAGAAGACGGTGGATATCGAAGGTTCGTACAGCCTGTCGGCAAGCCGCGAAGCGGTTTGGAAAATGCTGAACGACCCGGAGGTGCTCCGCGCGTGCATCCCCGGATGCGAGACGCTGGACGCCCAGAGCCCGACGGAGATGGCGGCGGTGGTCGTCACAAAAATTGGACCGATCAAGGCGCGCTTCTCCGGAGAAGTGACGCTGAAGGACCTCGATCCGCCGTCGAGCTGCCGAATCGTCGGCGAAGGCAAAGGCGGTGTCGCCGGCTTCGCCCAGGGCGAGGCGCACGTCCGGCTCGTGCCCGAAGAGAGCGGCACGCGACTGGACTACACGGTGGAGGTCCAGATCGGCGGAAAGATCGCCCAACTCGGCCAGCGGCTTGTCCACTCCACGGCAAGGAAGCTTTCAGACCAGTTTTTCACCTGCCTGGCTGAGAAGATCGCGGCGGAAGGACTGGACGACACCGGCGACGCGACCGTCGCCGAACGCACGACGGTCTCCTCCACGACATGACCAGACGCGCCCCGTCACCTTCAATGGACACGAACCGCATTTCGATGCCGCGCGCGGCATCGGCTTGTTGCGGCCGCGTTTACTCAGGCGGAGGAGCGATGCGCCATGGCTGATGCCATATCCGGGATCGCTCCCTCCGATCCCTTCGGCAAGCGCTACGACGTGCTCGTCGTGGGGGGCGGTAACGCGGCCCTGTGCGCCGCGATCAACGCGCGCCGTGAGGGCGCGGAGGTGCTGGTTGTGGAAGCCGCGCCGAAATTCTATCGCGGCGGCAACACGCGCCACACCCGGAACCTGCGCTGCGCCCACGACGAGGCGAACGAGGTACTGACCGGGCCCTACCCGGAAGACGAATTTTGGGACGACCTGATGCGCGTGACCGGCGGCGAGACCGACGAGGAGCTCGCCCGCTTCACCATCCATGAGTCGAAGGGCCTGTGGGATTTCATGAATGCCCAGGGTGTGCGCTTCCAACCCTCTCTGGGCGGCACGCTGAGTCTGGGGCGGACCAACGCCTTCTTTCTCGGCGGAGGCCGATCGATGCTGAACGCCCTTTACCGAACGGCGGAGCGCCTGGGCGTGGACATCGTCTACGACGCGGAAGCTACTCAGCTTGACATTGAAGACGGCTTTTTTCACGCCGCCACCGTCACACACTCCGGACGCGAGCACCGCGTCACCGCCAAGGCACTGGTCGCCGCTGCCGGAGGCTTTGAAGCCAATATCGAGTGGCTGACCGAGGCCTGGGGGCCGGAGGCGCAGAACTTCCTGATCCGAGGAACCCCTTATAATCGCGGATCTCTGCTGCGCCTGCTGCTGGATCGGGGTGTGAAATCGGTCGGCGACCCCACCCAATGCCACGCGGTTGCGATCGATGCGCGCGCGCCGAAGTTCGACGGCGGGATCGCAACCCGGCTCGACTGCGTCGTCTTCGGCATCGTGGTGAACCGGAACGGCGAGCGCTTCTATGACGAAGGCGAGGATTTCTGGCCGAAGCGCTATGCCATCTGGGGCCGACTCGTCGCCGCGCAGCCCGATCAGATCGGCTACGCCATCATCGATGCCACCTCGATCGACAAGTTCATGCCGTCGATCTTCCCCCCCGTTCAGGCCGACACGATCGAGGCGCTTGCCGAAAAACTGGACCTCGATCCGGCCAAGCTGCGCCAGACGGTGGCATCCTTCAACGCCGCCACCAAGCCCGGCACTTTCGACCAGAACGTGCTCGACGACTGCCGAACTGAAGGGCTCTCGCCGGACAAGACCCATTGGGCGCGGCCAATCACCGAGCCCCCCTTCTACGCCTACCCTCTGAGGCCCGGCATCACCTTCACCTATCTCGGCGTGCGCGTGAACAAGCAGGCTCAGATCCTGATGGAGGACGGCCGCCCCTCGGCCAACATGTTCGCCGCAGGCGAGATCATGGCCGGCAACGTCCTGGGCAAGGGCTATCTCGCCGGGATCGGCATGACGATCGGCGCCGTGTTCGGCCGCGTCGCAGGAAAAGAAGCAGGTACGTATGTTCGCAACTGACAATCTTGCCGAAGCCGATCGGCTGATGCGGATCTGCAATGCTTGCCGTTACTGCGAGGGGCTTTGCGCCTTGTTTCCGGCCATGGAGAAGCGCCGCACCTTCTCCAACGGCGATTTGAACTATCTGGCGAACCTCTGTCACCAATGCGGCGCTTGCTACTATGACTGCCAGTATGCGCCACCGCACGAATTCGACGTCAATGTACCGGTGACGATGTCGAAGGTCCGTGCGGAGTCCTATGCCGCCTACGCCTGGCCGCGCGCCCTGGCCCCGATCTTCGAAAAAAACGGACTGATGATCGCGCTGACCGCGGCGCTCTCTGTCGCCGCCTTTCTCATCGGCTTCATGGCCTGGAGCGATCCGGGCGTGATGTTTTCCGTCCAGCGCGGCGAAGGCGCCTTCTACGCGATCATGCCGCACAACACGATGGCCGCGCTCTTCGGCGCGGCATTCCTCTATTCGATCGTGGCGCTTGTGATGGGCTTTCGCGCGTTCTGGTCCGATATCGGCGCCAACGGGAGCAGGGTCGAAGGCCAATCCATCTGGCAGGCGATCAAGGACGCCGGCCAGCTACGCTATCTCGACGGCGGCGGCATCGGCTGCATGAACGAGAGCGAGAAGCCCGCGGATCGGCGCAAGCATTTCCACCACGCCACCTTTTACGGCTTCCTGCTTTGCCTGGCCGCAACTTCGGTCGCCACCATCTACCATTACGTTTTCGGATGGGAGGCGCCCTATTCCTGGTACAGCTTGCCGGTGCTGCTCGGCACCGTCGGCGGCATCGGTCTCGTGGTTGGCGCGATCGGCCTCCTGAAGGCCAAGTGGAAGCGGGCCGGCGAGATTTCCAACCCCTCTCGTTTCGGCATGGACACGGCGTTCGTGGCGATGCTGTTCCTGGTCGGCGCGAGCGGTCTCATCCTGCTCTTTCTGCGCACGACACCGGCGATGGGCACGCTTCTCGCCGTCCATCTGGGCTTCGTCTTCGCCTTCTTCCTGACGATGCCCTACGGCAAGTTCGTTCACGGCCTCTATCGGTTCGGAGCACTTGTCCGCCATGCCATGGAGGAGAGGACCTGACATGCATCGCAGTGCAGTCAGGCGGCCAGTTTAGGTCATGACCTTCGAATAGGGCTGCGCCGTTGCCGATTTCTTCGCTCCGGCAGGAGCCGATCGATGCGCGGACCGGGAGTACGATCGAGATCGGCGACGAACCGGCGCAAACAAAGCGGCTGGTCCGAAGGGGCGGAGAGAGAAGGTCGGCCAATGCGTCGAAGGGCTCCCAAATACGATAGAGTATTCGGATCGCCTTTCTCCTGTTGTCCGCGCCGCTCTCCCCGACGCGGCTTCTATTCCAAGTCCATAGAAACCTCTAAGGAAGACGACGCAGCTCTTTGAGGATCTCCTCCCGGTGCTCGTCGAGCACCGGCGGCGCCTCCGCCAGGGCGGCGCGATCGGCGTCGTAGACGATCGGATTGCGGACCGAGTGGAACGCGCCTTCGGTCGGATGCATGGCGCTGGTCTCGATCTGGAGATGGCGCACTTGCGGATCCTGCAACACCTCGTCGGTGTGATAGACGGGCGCGAAGGGGACGTCCTCGGCCTCCAGCAGCGCGCACCATTCTCCCCGCGGCCGCTTCACGAACTCGACGGCCAGCGCCGCCGTCAGCGCCCCATGGTTTTCGATCCGAGCCACACGATCGGCGAAGCGCGGATCGTCGAACAAATCCGGGCGCTCGATCACCTTCGCCAGCCCCTCCCAGAATTTCGGGGGCGACGACATGTGCAGCGCGATCCATTTCCCGTCGGCACATTCCAAAACGTAGGACTGGGACGCGCTCGGCCGGCTGTACGGTCCCATGACATCGCCGGTGGCGAAATAATGCGTAAAAGCATCGATGTTGAAGTGACACATCGCCTCCAGCATCGAGACCTCGACGAGCCTGCCGGCGCCGGTGCTGTTGCGTTCGTGCAGTGCGCCCAAGACGCCGAAGGCGGCGTAGAAGCCGGTCGTAGCGTCCGCGATGGCGGGGCCGACCACACGCGGATTTTCCGGATTGACGAGCAGGTGCAGATAGCCGCTAACGGCCTGGGCAACGGTGTCATAGGCGGGACGCCCGGCATACGGACCCGAGGCACCGAAGCCGCTGATGGCGCAGTAGATCAGTTTCGGGTTGATGGCACGCAGGCGTTCCGCGCCAACGCCCAACTTCTCCGCGCCACCGGGGCGGAAGTTCTGGATGTAGACGTCCGATTGCCGGATCAACTCGTCGAAGATCTCCAGCTCGTCCACTTTCGTCGTGTCGAGAGCGATCGAGCGCTTGTTGCGATTGTAGGCCTGGAAGTGTGGGCTGTAGAGCCCGCCTTTGAAGGATCGGAAAGGGTCGCCCACTCCCGGCCGTTCGACCTTGATCACGTCGGCGCCGAGATCGCCCAGGATCATGCCGGCGGCGGGGCCGGTGATGAAATTGCCCTGTTCGAGGACCCGAATCCCCTTGAGCACCGGCACCATCTCAGCGGTCTCCTTCGGTGGAGGCTCCGGCAAGCGCCGGCCCGTCATAGCCGATCGTCGTCGTCGCGTTTCCGGCCAGGATGAAGCCGATGGAGCGGCTCATTTCCTCGTTAAGATGAGCGATCAGCCCGGCCGTGCGCGCCAGGATCGGGATGCCCTTGAGAGCATTGAGTGGAAAGTCGGCATCCAGCATGACGGCGGGGATGGCGCCGGAAACATTCAACGGGAGATCGCGCCCCCAGATTTCCGGAACAAGCTCGGACAGGGTCTCGATCAGCGCCACGTGCGAGCCTGCTACGCCGTTCGTACGGGCAAGCGAAAGCAGCCGGATCGCCCGAGGGTCGCCTTCCTTGTGCTGCGAATGGCCGAAGCCGGGCACCGGCTTGCGGGCCGTCCGAAGCTCCTGAAGCGCTGCGCGCGCGGCCGCCTCGACCGGCTGTCCCGTGTCCTTTGCCGTTTCGAGGACACCCGACAGAAACCGTCCGCAAGCCTCCGAGCTTCCAAGCACGACCGACCCGCAGCCGAGGATGCCCGCGGCAACGGCGCCCTGCAGCGCATCGGGGGCAGCGGCAAGCGTCATTCGCGCCGCCTGGTTGCTCGGCACCAAGCCGTGCTCGGCGATCGCGACCAGCACCGCGTCGAGGATCGCGCGCTGATTGTCGGCGGGCATCCGGCCGGTCAGCAGAAAGAAGAAATAGCTGGTGAAGTCGACGCACCCGATCAACTCGTGGCTGAGCTCCTTGCCGCGCACGTTGATCGAATGAGCGTCCGACGTGCAGATCGCACTGAACGCGTTGTCCTGTTTCCCGACCCTCATCCTTTACTCCCTGATAAATGGCCCGACACATGTCGCGCGCATGGTTCCAATCGGACCCACGGGAACCGGCACGAACCGCTCAAGACTTTGGAGCGGCCACATTTTTCCGGCCAGGACGGCCCCGCTCGGACAGCCTCTAGCCGAAGCTGGTTGCGCCGTTGACGATGAGCATCTCGCCAGACACGTAGCGCGACGCTGCGCTGATCAGCATGCAGCCGGCCTCGGCGACCTCTTCCGCCGAGCCGATCCGCCCGAATGGCGACGATTCGATCTGCAGCGCGCGGCTCGACTGCGCATAGTTGGAGATCATGGGGGTTTCGGTGACGCCCGGGGCGACGCCGTTCACGCGAATGTTGTGCGGCCCGAGGGCACGGGCGAGCGTGCGCACCATGCCGCCGATCGCCGCCTTGGAGGTGACGTAGGCCGGGCCGCCATTGCCCGCGGTACCGCCGATCGGCGCATGGATCACGGCCGTGGAGCCTGTGAGGACGATCGCGCCGCCCTCGCCTTGCGCGATCAGCCGGCGCGCGACCGCCTGCGCAATCAGGAAGGAGCCGGTGACGTTCACGCGCAGCAGCGCGTCGAAATCCTCTGCCGTCAGCTCGTCCCAGGTTTTGATGGAGTGCCGCCCGGCCCAGTGGATCAGCCCATCGACGCGGCCGAACACTTCGACCGACGTCGACACGATGCCCGCGCAAGTCTCTGTGTCGGAGATGTCGGCCGCAAGCGTGCGCAATGCCGGGCTCGGCGCAGGAAACGCCGCATTGAGGTCGGCCTGCCGGAGATCAACGGCAAGAACGCGGTTGCCACCTTCCAGAAGGTAGGTTGCACACGCCTTCCCGATACCGCTCGCGGCTCCCGTGACGATCACGGACTGATTTGAAACGCAGCAGCTCACGACGCCACCCCTCCCCCATTCTCCGAGACCAGCCGGTCGACCAGGGAGGTGGTCATGGTCCCGTCCTGGAAATCCGGTTCGCTCAGAAGTCGATGCTGGAAAGCCAGCGTCGTGGCCGGACCCTCGATCTGGAAACGTCGCAGGGCACGCCGCATCCGCTCGATCGCTTCGGACCGGTCCCCGCCATAGACGATCAACTTGGCGATCATGGAATCGTAGAAGATCGGCACGACGTAGCCCTCGTCGCAGTGGCTATCGAGCCGGATATAGGGAGCCTGCGGAGGCTCCCAGGCCGTGATGCGGCCGGGGCTCGGCCGGAAGCCTTCCGCCGGCATCTCCGCATTCACCCGACATTCGATCGCGTGGCCGCGAAAGACGATCTCATCCTGGGCAAAGCGGAGCTTTTCTCCGCTGGCCACGCGGAACTGCTCCTCGACGAGGTCAATCCCGGTGATGGTTTCGGTGACCGGATGCTCCACCTGGATGCGGGTGTTCATTTCGAGAAAGTAGAAGCGTCCCTCGTCCTGATCGAGGATGAACTCCACGGTGCCGGCATTCTGGTATCCGAACCGGCTCGCCAAACGCACAGCGGCGGCGCGGATTTCCTCACGCAGGTCGTCGGACAGGTTCGGGGCCGGCGCTTCCTCGACCATCTTCTGGTGCCGACGCTGCAGCGAGCAGTCGCGTTCGCCAAGATGAATGACATTGCCGTATGTGTCGGCCAGAATCTGAACCTCCACGTGGCGGGCGTTGGCGATGAATTTCTCTAGATAGAGGGTGCTATCGCCGAATGCCGCCCCGGCCTCCGAGCTGGCCCAGGCGATCTGATCTTTCAACTGACCGATTTCGGTGACGATCTTCATGCCGCGACCGCCGCCGCCGGCAGCCGCTTTCATCATCACCGGCAGGCCGATGTCGTCGACGACCGACCGCGCCTCCTCATAGCTCGCCACGCGGGTGGATCCGGGAAGCGTCGGAATCTCATATTCTTCGGCGAGCCGGCGCGCCTCGATCTTGTTGCCCATGCTGCGGATCTGCTCGGGTTTCGGCCCGACGAAGATCACGCCATTGTCCAGGCATAGCTGGGCGAGCTCCGGCGACTCGGCCAGGAAGCCGTAGCCGGGATGCAGCGCATCGCATCCGGTACCGAGGGCGGCAGCGACCATGGTCTTCGCCTGGAGGTAGCTCGCCGTGGGCGAGGGAGGGCCGACGCAGATGGCACGGTCGGCGATTTTGGCCCCGAGACTGTCGCGATCGGCCTCGGACACGGCAAGCACGCTCTCGATGCCGAGCCCTTGGCACGCCCGGATGATGCGAACCGCGATCTCACCACGGTTGGCGATCAATACTCGCCGGATGCTCATTGCGCGGCTTTCCCGGTCATTCGGCCGGACGCACGCGGCACAGCACTTGCCCATATTCGACGAGTTGGGCATCGCCCACGCAGATCTCGATGACGACGCCATCGACACCGGCAGTGACCGCGTTGAAGAGCTTCATCACTTCGATCAGCCCGACGGAAGTGTCCGGCGTAACCGTCGACCCGACCGCAATGAACGGCTCCGATTGCGGGTCCGGCCGCGCATAGAAGGTTCCCATCGTGGTCGCAACGACGTCGATCAGCCCCTCTTCCAACGGCGCGGCGGCCGCGGGCGCAGCGGCGGGTGCAGGCGCCGCGGGCGTTGCTCCCTCCGCCGCAGGTGCCAGAGCGGCGGGCGCAGGCGCGGCAGCAGATGTTCCACCGGAGGAAACGGCTGGCTCCGGGGCGCCTTCTGGAATGGCCGCTCCCGTGCCCACCGTGATCTTGAAGCCGGCAAGCTCCAAGGTGAGATAGTCGAAGCCGGACTTATCGAGGACACCAACGATCTCGCTGATCTTGGAGATGTCGTCTTCGCTCAGCGCGTCGAACTTGCCGGTCATCGCGCAGCCTCCTCTGCCGTCCGTTTGGCGGGGGCTCCGCTTGCCTTCAACGTCATCGTCATTCCCTCGGTTTCCATGCGGAAGAAGCCGATCCGCTCGTGCTGGGAGAGCATTTCCAAGAGGCCGGCAATTCCACGCCGCGACCGCAGGCTCGTTGTGCTGCCCGCCGAGGCGCGCATCCTCGCCACCGACTCCTCGTCGGTGAAAATCCTCAGCATCATCTCTTCATCGGAGAGGCCCGGACCGCCGTAGCGCCGGCGCAGTTCGGCGAGCGAAGGTTCTTCCGGCGGGCGCTCGGCCATCTGCCGGGCGCGCGGACGATGGAGCACGCGGTCGCGCACGTCCGGATCGATCGCGTCGCGCTCGTCCTCGCCCCAGAAGCCGAGCGCATATTGGATGATCTCGTCGGAGACGGTCTTGTAGCGCTCGCCGGCGATCACGTTCATCACCGCCTGTGCGCCCATGAATTGCGAGTAGGGGGTGACCATGATCGGGTAGCCGAAGTCCGCTCTGACCCGGCCGATCTCCTCCAGCACCTCCGGCAACTTGTCGGTCAGCCCGGCGTTGCCGAGTTGGAAGCGCAGATTGGAGATCATCCCGCCCGGCACCTGATGGATGTAGTGGGCCGCGTCATAGGACTGGGGCTCGCCGACCGGCCATCCCTCGCGCTCGGCAACCGCGCGCAGGTGTTCTTCGACCGGCGGCAGGCAAGTCTCATCGAGCATCGTTTCGTAGCCGAGGGTGCGGGCGTTGCGCGCCACCTCAAACGTGGAGGGATTGGAAGACCCGTACGCCATCGGCGGAATGGCGGTATTCACGGTCGCGATGCCGAGTTTGATGGCTTCCAGCGTGCACAACCCACCAAGCCCGGTGTTGCAGTGGGTGTGGAACTCCACCGTCGCGTCGCCGGCCTCTTTCAGGATCGCCGGAACGAGGGTCTGAAGACGCGCCGGAGTGAGCAGCGCGCCGGGATCCTTGAGGCAGATCCGGTAGGGCTTCAGCGCCACCGCCTGACGGGTCTTTTCGGCGTAATAGGTGTCGGTATGGCGCGGCGAGATCGAGAAGATCAGATTGAGGATCGTCTTGACGCCCGACTTGCGCGCCTCCTCCACGTGCCATTTCCAATAGTCGACGGTGTGAGAGGAATCGGAGGTGCGCACCTCCTGAATGCCGTAACTGCCGAGCAACTCGTACCAAAGCGCTTCGAGACTGCGCGGCGCGATCTGGAACGACGTCAGATAGCGGCCGCGAATGATCCTCAGCGGCGTGTTCTTCGTGGTTTCCCGCGCCTTGCGCAGCCGCTCGAAGGGGTCTTCGCGCAACTCCCGCACCATCTTCTTTTCGAAGCTGTTGGCATGAATCTCGATTGCCTCGAACCCAGCCTTGTCGAGATGCTGCAGCGCCGGGAGCATCATCTCGGTGCGCATATTGGTCGCCCACAGGCTCTGCTGACCGTCGCGAACGGTGGTGTCGACAAATCGGACTTGAGACATTCCTGCTTCCTTCAACGCTCCTGTCGCGGACGCGGTCGGGGCGCATTTTCGAAACGGACTGGAGTGTTTCCAGGCAAAGTCGAAACCGGTTCGCCGTCCGGAAACGGGATCCGGCGAGGACGGCGGATGACCGTCGGCTATCCGCGCATAAGACTGGGCACAAAGGTGATGAGCTCGGGAAAGAGAGCCATCAGCGCCATGCCGGCCACGATGATCCAGACAAATGGCCAGGCGGCCGAAAACAACAGCTTGGTCTCGATCGTCGGCACGGCGCTCTTGAAGGCGTAAAGCGTGTAGCCGAACGGCGGGGTGATGCCGCCGACCGTCGCAACGATGAGAACCAGCGCCCAAAACCAGATGCCGTCATACTCGTAATGCCCGATGATCGGCTGATAGAGCGGCACCAGCACCATCAACACCGAGATCTGATCGAGGAACATGAAGAGAACGAACGGCAGCGCGAGCAGCACCAAAAGCATCGCGTAGTGCGACAGGTCGAGATGCAGGACGAAATCGCCGAGCCGCCCCAATGCGCCCGAAAAGATGAGAAGCTGGCTGAACATCGTCGCGCACGCCATGATCGCCAGCATGATGCCCGCGACGCGGACGCCGGACAGAAGCGACAGACGCAGCATGTCGAAGCTGAGCCCGCGATACGCCGCAGCAAGGACCAGCGACCCGACGACGCCGGTGGCCGCCGCTTCGGTGGGGGTGGCGACCCCCATCATGATGAAGCCGACGACGGTAAGAAAGATCAGCGACACCGGCAGCATGCGCAGGAAGGCGACCAAGGCGCTGCCCTTGGTCTCGGGGTTCCTAAGGTCTTCCGACAGATCCGGCGCCAGCGCCGGATTGAGCTTCACGCGGACGAGCACGTAGACTAGGAACAACGCCATCAGAAGCAGACCCGGCACGAGCCCGGCCATAAGGAGTTCGCCGGTCGACACCTTGGCCAGCGAGGCGATGATGATGGCAAGCACGCTCGGCGGGATGATCGGATCGAGGCTCGCGCCGCCGAGGATCGTGCCGGCGGACAGCCGCGTGTCGTAGCCACGCTCCTGCATGGTCGGGTAGAGCGAGCGGCCGAGCAGTCCGGCGACGGCCATCGCCGCGCCCGCCAGTGCCCCGCAGATCGCCGACAGCAGAATGCACAGGACGTACTGGCGTCCGCGAATATTGCCGACCAGGCGATCGAGCGATGCGAGCAAAACCTCCATCGCGCCTGATCGAAACAGCACTTCCCCCATCAGGATGAAGAGAGGCACCGCGGCAAGGCTGCCGGTCGACGCCGTCGTGAAGATGCTGTTGGCGAACATCCCGAAGCCGGACGGTCCGATCAACCATAGCACGCCGACGACGTTGAGGATCAGGAACGCCACGAAGATCGGCATCCCGACGAACAAAAGCGCGAGCAGAATTCCCACGCCCAGAAGCAACGTCACCCACCAGTCCATCTATACGGCCTCGGAGGTCTGATAGGATGTCAGAGTGGCCGCGTGCCGCAGGAAGTAGATGCTCGCGGAGAACAGCCCGTAGGGAATTGCCCAGGAGAGCAGCCACTTCGGCATGCCCCATTCGTTGACCGTCGAGATACCGCGCATGAATTGCTGCACCGTGGCGTCGAAGCAAAACCAGGACGCCAGCAGGCAGGCAAACGCGGCCACCACAAATGTGACGCGCTGGAACCAGAGAGCCCGCCGGGCCGGCATGGAATCGAGCAGAATGGAAATGAAGATGTGGCTCCGCGCCCGCGTCAGTTCCGGCATGACGAGGAAAACCATCAACACCAGCATGTAGGAGACGAGCGAGGAGGCCCAGGTGGTGGGGGCCGCGAAGAAATATCGGGCTCCCACCTCGTAGGAATAAGCGCTAACGATGACGACCAGGCAGACGACGGCGCCTATGTAGCCGACGAGCGTGATCGCATCATGGACGCGCGCCGGCCAGGCAAGGCGCCGCTCGCCCTTCATCAGTCGGCCATGCCTTGGCTGCGGGCAAAGTCGTGCAGCGCCGAAGCGGCCTCGGGGTCCTTTTCTTCGGCCATTTGCCACAGCGAGGTCGTCCAGGCTTCGGCGAGCTTCGCCTGCTCGTCCTCGCCCATCTCGGTCACCTGCATACCGCGCGCCTTGAGCTCGTCCTCCTCTTCCTTCCAAACCTTCGGCGCATCGACGAACCAGGAGTCCTCGATCTTCCGAGACACCTCCATGATGGCCTTCTGATCTTCCTCGCTCAGCGCGTTCCAGGCGTCGAGATTCATGAAGATCGGCTCGTAGTTTACGCCGAAGCCCGGGCGCAGGAGGTAGGGAGCGACCTCGTACCAGTTGTAGTCGAGCGCGCCGATAATCGGCCAAGCCGCGCCGTCGATGACACCCTTTTCGAGACCGGTGTAGATCTCCGCGGGCGGCATCACCACCAGGACGCCGCCGAGCATCTCGATCACGCCCTTGTAGGTCAGGCTACCGCGAACCTTACGGCCTTCGAGGTTGCCTTCGTCGTTGACCGGATCGCGCAGGATGATGTGGTAGGCGCCTTCCGGCGTCACCGGCAGCATGACGA
Organism: Amorphus sp. 3PC139-8; assembly: GCF_040750475.1. Classification (NCBI taxonomy): domain Bacteria; kingdom Pseudomonadati; phylum Pseudomonadota; class Alphaproteobacteria; order Hyphomicrobiales; family Amorphaceae; genus Amorphus; species Amorphus sp. 3PC139-8. The sequence goes on from NZ_JABJVY010000003.1 coordinate 112,846, forward strand.
GCTTCAAATTATATTTGGCGTAGAGCTTGTCCATCTCATCGAAGATGCCGGACTCGCGCACCTTGGTGAGGTCTCCCTGCAGCGCGTCGGCTGCGAGCATCACCGGCGTGGTGCCGAAGTGGTAGGCGCCGTGAGTGAACAGAAATTGAAACACGCCGGCACCCACCGGCTCGAGCTGCTCGAATGGGGGAACCGTCTCCGGGCCGCTGACCGTGATGCTAATCCGCCCGTCGGTGGCCGCCTTCAGCTCCTCCACGAACGGATCGAGAATATAGGGATTGTAGGCGTAATTGCCGTCCCAGCTCGACAGCAGGCGGTAGTCCTTCGCCGCTGCCGGAAGCGCCGGCAACACCAGCGCGGACGCGATGAGAATGGACTTCAAAAACTTCATGTCGGTTCCCCTGGTCTATTGTCGCTGCCCAAAAATGAGCCCAGCTTTAAAACTGTTCAGGGCACGATAGGGGAGGCCGAGAAAAGCGTCAAATTTTTTGTACAAACCATCAACTTTGGATCTCTGGCCGAAAAGATCCCACTTTTAAGATAGACGTCAAATCCAACTATGAGGTGTGTTCGCCGTTCTTGCCGAGAATGACGTCGGCTGCCCGATCGGCCATCATGAGCACGGCCGCGTTGATGTTGCCGCCAACCAAATCCGGGAATGCGGAGGCATCCACGACCCGCAGCGAGCGGGCGCCGCGCACGCGAAATTCCGGATCGAGAACCAGGTGGTCCCCTTCTCCGCCGCCCATGCGACAGGTGCCGGCCGGGTGATGGGCCGTCGCGGCTCGCTGCATGATGTGCTGGTTCAGTCCGTCGGGCGTCCAGTTATCGGGTCCGGGCTCCAGTTCGCGTCCGACGAAGCCACGCATGGCCGGCTGGTTCGCGACATCGCGGGCGATCGCCAGCCCCTCCGCGATCACGCGCTTGTCGTTTTCGCTCTGGAGCAAACCTTGCCGGATCCGCACCTTGTCGCGCGGGTCCGCCGAGCGCAGCGCGATCCTTCCCCGGCTTTCGGGCCGCAGCACAACGGAGCGAATCGCGAAGCCATCGACAAAGGGCTTTCGGATCCCTGGAAACCAAGGTCGTGCCTCGATCGGCACTGCACGGAAAATGAGCTGGACGTTGGGCACCGCGCCGGCGGACGGAGTCCTCAGAAAAGCGGCCCAACCACTCGGCAGATCGGTCGCGAAGCCTTTACCGAAGAGATAGGCCTCAGCCAAACTGAACGTCAGGCGATCGGCGCGCATGTGGCGCACGAAAGGTCCAGGATCGGCGCGCTCATATTCGACCGCGACGCTCCCGTGATCCTGCAAATTCTTTCCGACACCAGGCAGAGCGATGCGGGTGTCGATCCCGTGCCGACCAAGCTCCGCTGGGTCGCCGATCCCCGACAACATCAGGAGCTGCGGCGTATTCATCGCGCCGGCTGACAGAATGATCTCCCGCTCGGCGCGCACCACCTCCGCCCTGCCCCGCCGCACGACGGACAGCGAGACGGCGCGATCGCCCTCAAAGCCAATCTTGGTCGCGAAGACACCGGTAATGACGTGCAAATTTGCCCGCTCCAGGGCCGGGCGCAAGAATGCGTCGGCCGCACTGCAGCGGCGCCCGCTACCGATCGTCGATTGGAGGACCCCGAAGCCTTCCTGCCGCTCGCCATTATAGTCGTCGGTCCGCGGATAGCCGGCCGCTTCCGCGGCCTCCAGGCAGGCGGCGGCCAGGGGGTCGCCGTAGGTCGCGGGCGAGGTGCGCAGCCCGCCGCTACCGCCGCGATAGGCGCTTTCGCCGCCCGCCCAGCGCTCCTGGCGCTTGAACACCGGCAGCGCGCGCTCGTAGGCCAGCTCCGGCAGGCCGTAGCTTGCCCAGCGGTCATAGTCCGCCCGATTGCCGCGCACATAGGCCATCGCGTTGATCGACGAGGAACCGCCGATCACGCGCCCGCGCATGCATTCCATGGTGCGCCCGCCAACCGCCGGATCGACCTCGGAATCGTAGCCCCAATCGTGCAGCCGTCGCTGCATGATCTGGCCCCAGCCAATCGGGATTTTAATCCAGGGATCCCGGTCCCAACCACCCGCTTCGAGGAGGAGAACGGAGGCCTCCCCGCCCGCCGACAGCCGATCCGCCAACACGCAGCCCGCCGAGCCGGCCCCAACGATGATGTAGTCGAACGTTGTCCGCCCCGACATCGCGCGCGCCGCCCTCACCTGCGAGGCAGGTTGGGAAACAGATCGTCAGAGAGGCAGCCGGCATAGGCATGTACGGCATCCGCCGTCACCACGTCCGCGTACTTGCAATGGAGGTCGAAAAGGGTCACGGCATGGCTCGCCTCGCACCGATCGAAGCAGCCGTCTTCAACGACCGTACAACGCAGGTTGAGGCTGAAGGCGTCGATCACGGTGGCGCGCACGCAGCCGCTGGTCGTACAGCCGGTGACGATCAGGCTGTCGCATCCCAAAAGGTTGATGTAGCTCGCCAGATTCGTTCCGAAAAACGCACTCGGCTTCTGCTTGAGAACGACAATGTCCTGAGACTGGGGCGCCAGCTCGTCGACGATTTCGTTAGCACCGCGATCGCCGGCCGCGGGTGCCGAACTTTCGCTCACCCGGTTGTTCTTCCAGGCCCAACTCCCCGAATCCCAACTATCGGCACGACCAAAACCGGTCGAGTAGATCACCGGAAGGCGCTTGGCGCGAAACGCGTCGGTGAGCTTGCGCACCACCTCGATCGCCGCCCAGCTCTCTTCGCCGCAGGAGTTGCTCCACCTTTTGATCGATTGAAGGATCGGCTCCGGCCTGTCGCCCGTGAACCCGTAGCTGATGTCGACGACCAGCAAGGCGGGCCGCGCGCCGAAGCCGGCCGAAGTGCCGTAGCCGGCCGCTTCCAACACCTCTCGGTCCCGCTCCGTCAGAAACCGATCCCAAATCCGGGCCATGCCACCTCCTCCGCCGACAAGCCGCCATTAGCCCAAACGGTATTTCAATTTTAGCACTATTACCAGTTTTTAAACGAATCCCCAAAACTGAAAATGCCCTTCAATTTGAGAAGCGATGACCGCGCCAATTGGCTTGATCCGGTTCAGGCTCTGCCGTGCGGTCGACGGAAACCGGACGCGCCCTGCACATAGCCAAGGCGCGCGCTCCTCGGGGATGGCCCTCGGACCTAACGACGAAGCTGAACGGTGGTGCGCAGGAGGGTAGCGGCATCCGCGTTTCGTCCGACCGCGATCTCAAACGTGCCCGGTTCCAGGCACGGCGTGAGATCCGGCCCCAGGAAGCCGAGATCGGCAACCGGCAGGCGGAACTGCAGCACGTCCCGCTCGCCGGGGTCGAGCGCGACGCGGACGAAGTCCTTCAATTCGAGGAGCGGACGCGCGATGCTCGCGACCAAATCTCGGACGAACAGGAAGACGGTGTCCTCTCCGGCGCGATCGCCCTCGTTCACCACAGCGACCGACACCTCGATGGTGTCGACCGACCGGTACTCTTTCGGTGTGACCTGGAGCTGCTCGATCCGGAATCGGCCGTAGGACAGGCCGTGACCGAAGGGAAACTGCGGCGCTACGGGCGCATCGAGATACTTGCTGGTGTAGAAATCCACCGGGTTGGCGGGGCGGCCGGAGGGGCGCTGGGCATAGAAGATCGGGATCTGGCCCACCCCGCGCGGCCAGGTGACCGGCAGGCGGCCGCCCGGATCGACGCGGCCGACGAGCACGTCGGCGATCGCGTGCCCCGCCTCCGCACCCGGAAACCAGGCCGCCAACACGCACACGGCCCCCGCAAACAGCCACGGCGCGACCAGCGGCCGGCCGGAGAAGAGCACCACCACGACCGGCTTGCCGGTGGCGATCACGGCCTCCGCCAGTCGGCGTTGGGCCTCCGGCAGCGACGGATCGGCCCGACTTGCGGCCTCGCCGCTCATGGTCGCCGCCTCGCCAAGACAAAGCACGACAAGCTCCGCTTCGGCGGAAAGCGCAAGCGCCCGAGCGCGTGCATCCGCGTCCTCCGTCTCGATGCCGCATCCGGATGCCGTAAGAACCCGGCAGGCCGGCAACGCCGCCTCCAACCCTTCGACCACGGTGACCGGATCGTCCTCATCACCTGCCGCCGACCACGGCCCCCGCATCTCGGCCCGTGCCGCGGCCAGCGGGCCGAGAACCGCCACGCTTTTAAGATCGCCTGTCAGCGGCAGCAGATCGTCGTCATTTTTCAAAAGCACGAGCGAGCGGCACGCGGCCTCGCGCGCCAGGGCCCGCCGATCTGCGGCGACACTTGCCGCCCTCCGATCGATCCGACGGTAGGGATCCTGGAACAGCCCGAGCCGACGCTTGAGCTCCAGCACCCGGCGCACCGCCGTCTCGATCTCGGCAAGCTCGACGAGACCGCGCTCGAGGGCTGCCGGCAGTCCACGCTCGTATGCGAACCCCATCATGTCGATGTCGACGCCGGCCTTGAGCGCAAGCGCGGCGGCCTCCGCAAGGTCGCCCGCGACGCCGTGGGCCATCAGCTCGGCAATCGCGTGATAGTCGCTCACGACGATCCCGTCGAACTCCGCCTCGCCGCGCAGCCAGCCGGAAAGCAGGGGCGCATGCGCGGTCATCGGGACGCCCGCGATGTCGTTGAAGGCCGGCATGATGGCCGCGGCGCCCGCCTCGATCGCCGCTTCGAAGGGCGGCAAATAAACTTCCCGAAGCGTGCGCAGGGAGATATCGACCGAGGCATAATCGCGTCCGGCTGTCGCCGCCCCGTAGGCGCAGAAGTGTTTTGCCGTCGCCGCCACCCGCGTCGGATCGGCCAGCGAACCGCCCTGGAAGCCGCGAACCTTGGCAGCGGCGAAGCGCGACGCCACGAGCGGATCCTCGCCCGGGCCTTCCGCCATCCGGCCCCAGCGCGGATCGCGGGCGATGTCGAGCATCGGCGCGAAGGTGAGATGCAGTCCGTCTTCGGCGGCTTCCTCCGCCGCCACCCGCGCCGTTTCTTCCCAAAGCACGCGATCGAACGCCGCCGCTTCCCCGAGCGGGATCGGAAATATGGTTCGGTGGCCGTGCACCACATCGAACCCTAGAAGCAGCGGGATCTTCAGCCGGCTTTCCTTCGCCGCGATCCGCTGGATGGTCGCCGTTTCTTCCGCATGCCAGAGATTGAGCAGGCTGCCCGCGCGCCCCTCGCGCACCCGCGCCTTCGGATCCTCCACCACGCCGCCGGGACCCGTGACCGTCGCTCCCGCCGCGTCCATAGTGAGCTGGCCGAGCTTCTCCGAAAGCGTCATTGCGGAAATCAGCGCATCGATGTCAGTCACTGCCCGTCCTTTGCGATATCTCGGATCGGCCACGTTCTTTCCCTATTGGCATTTTCGACCAACGTCGTCGCAATGACCGCCCCTCGCCTGGGAGCCCGCGTACCATGACCGATGCGCCCGAAGCGCTTGCCGTGCCGCCCGCTGCTCCCCGCTGGAGTGAGTTTCGCCCGCAAGTCGTCTCGATGTTTCGCGCATTCCTCGTCTCGCCGGTGAAACGCCCGATATTATGGCTCGTTGCGGGACTGGTCGGCGTGATCCTGTTGACCGTCTACGGCCAAATCCGGCTGAACGCCTGGAACCAGCCTTTCTACGACGCCCTCTCGGACAAGAATTTCAGCCAGTTCACCCGACAGCTTGGGGTGTTCGCAATTATCGTTGGCTCGCTCCTGGTGCTGAACGTCTCGCAGCGCTGGCTCAATTTGATGCTGAAGCTGAAGCTGCGCAAAGGCCTCGTCCAGGAGCTGTTCAATCAATGGCTGATGCCCGGCCGCGCCTTCCGCATCGCCGGCGCCGGCGAGATCGGCACCAACCCGGATCAGCGCATCCATGAAGACGCCGAACACCTTACCGAGCTGACCACCGATCTCGGAGTGGGATTGTTTCAGGCAAGCGCGTTGCTGGTCAGCTTCATCGGCGTCTTGTGGATCCTTTCCGAAGACGTCGTGTTCCAGATCGGCGGCAACAGCTTCAAGATTCCCGGCTACATGGTCTGGTGCGCGCTCATCTATGCCGGCACCGCCTCCTATATCAGCTACCGCGTCGGCCGGCCGTTGTTCACGCTCAACGCCCAGCGCTACGCCCGGGAGGCGGAGTTGCGCTTCGCCCTGGTCCGCCTCAACGAGAATATCGACGACGTGACGCTCTCGCGTGGCGAAGCCGACGAAAAGCTCCGGCTGAACCGGGAGCTGTCCGACGTGCTCGCCATGATGCGCCGCATCGTGACCGCCCAGACGAACCTGACATGGGTGACGGCCGGCTATGGCTGGTTCACCCTGATCGCCCCGATCCTGGTTGCCGCACCCGGCTATTTCGGCGGCGACCTCTCGTTCGGCCAGCTCATGGTGGTCGTGGGCGCGTTCAATCAGGTCCAGCAGTCGCTGCGCTGGGCCGTCGACAACTTCTCCACCATTGCCGATTGGCGCGCGACCTTCGGCCGTGTCGCCAGCTTCCGCGAAGCGGTGATGACCATGGACCGTCTGGAGGAAGGAGAGGCCGACGCCATCAGCTATGTCGAAAATCCCGACAACCGGATGGTCATCGACGAGCTCCGGGTCACCACGCCGGCCGGCACCATCATGCTCGACCAGCCACACGTGGAGATCCATGCCGGCGACCATGTCCAGGTCATCGGCGAGTCGGGTTTCGGAGGCCATTTCCTGTTCCGGGCGATCGCGGGGTTGTGGCCGATGGGGTCCGGACGGATCGGCCTGCCCGCCGACGACGAGATCGCCTTCATGCCCCGCCGGCCCTATACGCCGCCGGCGATGCTCAGGGCGGTGCTCGCCTACCCGTCCGCACCGGACACGTTCAGCGATGCCGAACTTGCGGGCGCGTTGGAAAAGGTCGGGCTGACGCGCCTCCAAGGCTCGCTTGACCGCGACGCGCGCTGGGACAGGGAGCTTGCCCACGAGGAGCTGCAGTGCATCGCCTTCGCCCGCGTGCTTCTGCACCGGCCACGATGGATCGTGATCGACCAGGCCCTGCGCGGCCTGGAAGAGCGCGGCAGCAAGCACATCCTGGAGGCGTTGCGCAACGAGCTGCCGCAAACGGCGATCATCAATATTGGCCGCACCGATGCGGACGGCTTCTTCCAGCGCACCCTGCAACTTGTCCGCGACCCCGAAGGGCCGCGCTTTTCCGCCGCTGAGGCCGCGCTTGCCACGCAAGAGACCGAAGAGGAAGAGCCATGATGCATGCGGCCGCCCCCGATCCGACCGGTCCGGACGAGGACGCGCTGGAGTTCGTCCAGCGCGAAACGTTCCGCTTCTTCTGGGAAGGCGCTCACCCGACGAGCGGGCTGGCGCGGGACCGTTGCCTCAATTCCGCCGATCCGGCTCCCGACGACGACCTCGTCGCCATCGGAGGATCCGGGTTCGGCATCTTCGCAATCGTCGTCGCCACCGAGCGGGGATGGATCGACCGGTCCGCCGCGCTGGAACGGCTTTCGAGAATGGTGTTCGCCCTGGAGACGGCGCGCTCCCACCATGGCGTGTTTCCGCACTTCATGAACGGGCGAACCGGGGAGACCATCCCGTTCGGCCCCGAGGACGATGGCGGCGATCTCGTCGAGACCTCTTTTCTGATCCAGGGGCTTTTGACGGCGCAGCGCTATTTCGACAGGCCGGACGCGACCGAGACCGATCTTCGCACCCGCATCACGAAGCTCTGGCACGACGTGGAATGGTCGTGGCATACCCGAGGCGGCCAACCGGTGCTGACTTGGCACTGGAGCCCCAACCACGGCTTCCGCATCAATCACGAAATCCGCGGTTGGAACGAGTGCCTGATCACCTATGTTCTGGCGGCGGCCTCGCCGACCCATCCGATCGCGCCCGAGGTCTATCATCACGGGTTCGCGTCCAGCCCGACCTTCGCCAATGGCCGGACCTATTACGGCGTCGAGCTGCCACTCGGGCCTCCCCTCGGCGGACCTCTCTTTTTCGCGCACTATTCCTTTTGCGGCCTCGACCCGCGCGGGCTGAGCGACCGCTACGCCGACTATTTCGCCCAAAACATTGCCCACACGCGGATCAACCACGCCTATTGCCGCGAAAATCCCGGCGGCCACCGCGGTTACGGCGACGCGTGCTGGGGACTGACGGCAAGCGACGACCCGGACGGCTATGTCGCCCACGCACCGGACCGGGATACGGGCGCGATCTCGCCCACCGCGGCGCTTTCCAGCTTCCCCTATGCTCCCGATCTCGCGATGCGGACGCTCAGACACTTCCTCTATGAGCGGGGCAGCCAAATTTTTGGCCGATACGGCTTCGTCGATGCTTTCTCGGACGATCGCGACTGGGTCGCCGACACTTTTCTCGCCATCGACCAAGGCCCGATCATCGCGATGATCGAGAACCATCGAAGCGGGCTGCTCTGGCGTCTGTTCATGAGCGACCCGGATGTGCAGCGTGGACTTGCCCGGCTCGGGTTTGAGAGCCCACATCTTTCGGGGAAGGAGGCTGCGGCGCCGTGGACGAGCTGACGAGCTGGCTGGAACGTCAGCAAGAAGTGTCGCGCGCAGCGATAAGGGCGGCGATCTCGCGCACCGATCTCGTCCACGCCCGGCCCGGTTTCGGTTTCGAGGTCCGGCCCAAGCCGGGCTCCGTGCTCGCCTCGCCCGTTTCGGCCCACTACGACCCTGACCCGGACTATTTCTTCCATTGGTTCCGCGACGCGGCCGTCGTCATGGAGGCGCTGCGCTTCACCACCGAGCGCGGGACCGCTGCCGCCCACCGCGCCTTTCGCGACTATGTGCACTTCAACAGCGCGCTCCTGGAGATCGAGGGCGCCGAGGTCCGCCTTCCTGCCGCCGATCCCGCCCACCAGCGCTTTCTGCGCCCGGCCGCTGAACTCGCCGCGGTTCGTGGCGAGACCGTCGCAGCGGAGTCCCGGGTCAACCCGGACGGTACGCTCGACGTCACAAAATGGGGGCGTCCACAAATGGACGGTCCGGCGCTGCGCGCATTGTCGCTGCTCAGATGGTGGCCGGAAGCCGATGTCGCGTGTCACCCCGACCTGCTCCGCATCGTCGAGGCCGACCTGCGTCTCATCTGCGCGCGGCGCGATGAACCGAGCTTCGACATCTGGGAGGAAGAGGCCGGCCGACACTATTATGTCGATCTGATTCAGGCTCAGGCGCTTCGTGAGGGCGCGGCCCGGCTCGGCGCGCTGGGTGTGGGCGACACCGAGCTGTTCGCGAACGCGGCGACCACCCTCGAAACCCGGCTTGACCGCTTTCGCACGGACCATGGCACCTGGTATGCGAGCCGCCTTTCGGCTCCCGGAATCACCCCGGCCAAGCGGTTGGACATGTCCACGATCTTCGCCGTCCTCCATGCCGGTCGGACGCACGGCCCCCACAGCCCGCTCGATCCGATCGTGCAAGGCACCATGCTGCGGCTGCAAGACCACTTCGCGTCCGCCTACCAGATCAATCGCGAGGGTTCCGACGCTCGCGGACCGGCCATGGGCCGCTATCCCGGCGATCGCTATGTCAGCGGCGGGGCCTTCTATTTCTCAACGCTTGCCGCCGCCGAATTCCATTTCCGGCTCGCCGCCCGCGTCGCGGACGGAGCGCCCCTCGTCGCGGCCGCCGCCAATTTCGACTTCTTGCAGCGAAGCATCGGCAACACGGCGATATCGGTCGGCGACGATGTCGCCAACGGCAGCGGCCGAACGTCGGCGTGCGTCGTCCTCGTCCGACGCGGAGACGCCTTTCTTGAGACGGTGCGAGCGTTTACGCCGGCCTCTGGCGCGCTGTCGGAACAGTTCGACCAGACCGACGGACACCAGACCTCGGCGAAAGACCTCGCCTGGAGCCATGCCGCGCTCCTGACGGCGGCGGCTTGGCGTCGCCGGGCCTGCCAGCAGCTTCCGGACTGACTTTGGATGATTATCGCCCGTCCCCAATAGAGCGTTTCCAAGGCCAAGTGGAAACCGATCGGCCGTCCGGAAACGCGTTGAAACAAGAACTCAGGCCCGCTCCGCGCATCCGAGAAAAGCAGAACGGGTTGAGGTTATGACCCTAGAGCCTGTCAGCGTTTCACGGAAACACCGATCGGTTCTAACCCTTTGTTTTGACGCATGTCCGGATGGCCAACCGGTTTCCACTTGGCCTGGACATGCTCTAGCGATCTTTCGCGCCAACGATCGCTTAGAACTCGAAGCCGAAGCGCAGGGATCCGGTGCCGGACTGATATTCGTCGCCGAGCTTCAGGCCGAGTTCGAGCCGGGCTTGGAGACGATCGGCCCGTGTGAGTTGCACCCCGAGATCGAACTGGCCGAGCAAGTTGGGCACATCGCTCTCAATTTCGAACGTTCCCGCGCTTGCCGGTGCGCCCTTCAGGCTCGCTTCGGTGGTCCAGGTGTCATTGGTCATCGCGACCACACCGGCGCCGGCATAGGGCCGGACCACCCATTCCTGCCCGAGATCGAACCGTCCACCGACCTCCAGATAAGGCGCGAACGCGACGGTGGTCTCGTTCTGGGCACGCACATCCATGGTGACGCCCGTCGGGCCGCTCTCCCCGTAAGAGGGAACGTGGGCGTACAGCAGATCCACATCTGCGCGCGGGCGCAGATACCAGTTCGCGAACGGCACCTCGTACTGGACCCGGGCGCGGGCGCCCGCCGTCAGGACATTGCTGCTGCTCGTCACGAGTTGGCTCGGGCCGTAGATGCTCACCCGACGGTGGTTGTCGTACCAGCCATAGCCGAGGTTGCCGCCCAGGCCGAAATACCAGGCTTCCCGCACCCGCTTCACCGCCAGCGAGGCGTCGAAGCGCTGACCGTCGCTCCCGGCGCCGAGGCCGTCGGCATCCGCCGACGTGGTCGAGTAGGCCGCACTACCACCGACGAACCAGTCCGGCGCCACCTCCCCCTGACCGCCCGCCCGCAGGGTGAAGACGTCCTCCTTATAGCCTGGAGTGCCGGTGGAGGTGCCGTGGCGGGTCAGCCCGCCTTCGGCCTTGCCCCAGATGCAGGACGTTTCGCCGAGGAGCGTGTCGTCGCCCACGAACACCGGACAGGAGAACGCGCCGTCGAGACCGATCCGGGTGGCGAGCGCCTGATCGTTGGCGTGGACGGACAGCGTTTCTCCGGAGATGTCGTCGAGGGCGGCGGCGTAGTCCGTCCCCGTATAGAGGTCGGAGAGCGCGCCATAGAGCGGCGCCAAGCTGTCGGAGCCGCTGGCGTCCCAGGTCCGCTGCAGATAGGCCGCCAGCGAGGCCTCGTTGGTCGTCAGCGCGGCCCCAGATGGGGTGAAATCGGCATTCGGCGAGATCGTAAGGTTAGTCGCGCCAAACGTGGCCGACCAGTCGAACAGCAGCGAGGCGGCAACGCCCGTGAAGCCTTCGTCGATGAGAGACCCCGCCTCAAGCACGGTGTAACTGCCCGGCAGCAGGTTGGAGGACAACGTCTTGATGCCCCCGCCGACATCCGCTTCGCCGGCGACCTGAAGCAAGTCCGCAGTTTGAGGTCCGAGCGCATTGATGTCGACGGTGAGGATGCCGGCACCGGTCTGCTCGAAGTCGCCGCCGAACGCAGAGGTTGCGACGTTGCGATCGCCGCCGACGGACAGCGTGCCGGCGTTGATCACGGCGCCGACGTCGATCACGGGACCGCTGGCGAAGAAGCCGGTGTTGCTGAGTGTGTTGTTCGCGAAGCCGGTGTTGGGGCTCGAGCCTTCGTAGAGACCGATGCTGCCGATCAAGTCACCCTGGTTGGTGACCGCGACCCAGGAGGCCAGGGCCAGGATCGCCATTCCGGAAACTCCATCGGCGGTCGAGACCGAACCGCCTGCCTCGATGGTGATCTGGTTGGCCGGGGTTCCCGTGTCGACGTTGGCGGAGGTGAGGCCGCCCGAAACGAGAATGCCCGCGGCACTCGAGCCGACGCCGCCCTGGACAGTGCCGGAGACATCGATCGTGATCTGGCTCTGCTGCTCGATCGTACCGATGCTCTGCGCCAAGATGCCGACCGCGCCGCTTCCGCTCGCGGAAATCGTGCCGCCGGTCTGGGTGACGGTGATCGTCCCACCCACGCCGTACGCCGTGCTTTGGGTCGATCCGAGATCGCCGCCGAGCACCGTGAACCCGTTGACGCTGAGGCCGCCGCTGTTGCCCGCAGCACTGGTCTGAACGACCAGACCATGGGCATTGGTGCCCGAGGTGGCGATGTTGCCGGCAAGATTGACAGTGATGTCACCGCCAGAGGCATTCCAATCGTCGACCACCGGCAGGACGTTCACTCCTTCAAAGCTCAAGGACAAGGATGGGTCGCCGAAGAAGCCGCCGCCTGCCCCGATCGACTGGGCAAAAATGCCCCACGCCCCATCGCCGTAGGTTGTCACCGAAGCGCTCTCGCCGAGGGTCAGAGCGATCGCACCCCCGTTGCCGGTCTCCGATACGCTTTCGAACGACACGTCGGAGATATTGTCGTTCGAGCCGACGGCGAGCCCACCGCCCCCGCCTATCGACTGGGCGACGATACCCATCGCACGCGCGCCGCCGGTGACGATGCGACCGGCGCTTTTGTCGATCGTGACGGTATTGCCAGCCCCATAGATTCCCGAGCTGCCCTTGAACTCGATGCCGATATCGAGACTTACGGTCGCCGCTGAGAAGGATTCAGAGGTTCCAGAAAGACTGGTGTTCAGACACTGGCTGGCCTTGACGCCAAGGTTCGAATATTGCGGCGAGGAATTGGTGCACCCCGCACCGGCTACGCCGCCGCCACCGCCGATGGACTGGGCAAAAATGCCATACGCATCGTCGCCGACCGCGGTGATCTGGCCGGACTCGCTCACGGTGACCGCACCGCCGGAGTTGCCGTCGCCTCCGGCCGCCGAATAGCCGGCTCCGATACCCAGCGTGCCGGAAACACCTGGCGTCCCGTCACCGCCAACACCGCCGCCACCGCCAACCGACTGCGCCAGGATCGCATGCGCCCCGTAGCCGGCGGTGGTGATCGCCCCGGAGTTGGTGACCTGAACGGTCCCGCCAGTACTGCCGGCACCTGCGACGCCCCCGACGCTGACATTCGCACCCAACGACATGCTGAACGAGCCGCTCGTCGCGGCCGCGATATGGCTGCCGACGGCGTTAAAGTCGGAGTTGATCTTGGCCCACGTCGACGAGGTGTTCGAGGTCGCGGAGCCACCATTGCCGCCACCACCACCGATCGATTGCGCCTCGATGCCATAAGAGCGTTGCCCATAGGTGGTGATCGAGCCCGTGTTCGTGACGGTGACGTCGCCGCCCCCACCGCCCGCGCCGCCCTTACCGCCGACATCCACGGAGGCGGAATAGGAGATCGACAGTGACGGCGACTGGGTCAGCCCCTTCTGTGCGACTGATTTGACGGTGTTGATGAACTGGCCGTTGAAGCCGAACGTCGTGGCCGGGTCGGTCCCGCCGCCCGTTCCGCCTCCCCCTCCGACGGACTGGGCGAAAATGCCGATCGCATCGCCGCCGGTTGCGACCACGGTCCCGTCCTCCATGGTGTAGGAGCCGCCCGTGGTGATGGTGCCGTCATTGGTGACGGTGACGGCGCCACCATCGTTGCCACTGCCGCCATTGCCGCCAACACTGACGTCGAGCTTGATCTTTCCGGCACCGCTGCCAGCCGAACTGCTGCCGGCATTGCCGCCGCCGCCGCCGATCGACTGGGCATGGATGCCGTGGGAGGACGAGCCGGAGGTCAGGATCGTGCTTGCCGACAGGTTGCTGACGGTGACCGCGCCACCGAGGTTGCCGGTGCCCCCGCTGCCGCCCACGGAAGCCGACGCGGAAAACGAGACCCCGGTCCCATTGGTGAGGAGATTGCCCAGGCTTGCGGCGGATGTCGATGCGTTGCCGGTCCCGCCGGCGCCGCCGCCACCGCCGACCGACTGGGCCTGAATGCCGATCGCGTTGTCGCCGTAGGTTTCGATGGCTCCGTCGCAAGCGGTGCAATTCGTCGAAGCACCGTTGCTAACCGTCAGCTTGCCGCCGGACCCGCCGGTGGCGCCCGACCCGCCGAGGGCCACGGACAGGTTGATGTCCCCGATCCCGCCCTGCAGCGAATAGGCGGCGGCGGTGGAATCGCCGCCGGCACCGCCACCTCCGCCGACCGAGTGCGCCAACAGGCCCACGGCGCCGTCGCCGGCCGTCTTCACGGTGCCCGTGTTGGTGAGCGTGATTTCCCCGCCATCGCCGCCCGCGCCACCTTTCCCACCGTGCGCGAAATCGACGGTGATGGTCGGAATGTCGGTGCTCGGAAACCCTAAGGACCGGGCCGTGGCAGAGCCGCCGGCCCCGCCGCCGCCGCCGATCGATTGCGCCAGAACGCCGTGAGCGTCGGCGCCATTGGTCTCAGGGCCACCTCCGGAATAGGCATAGGCGGTGCTGCCGGCGTAGCCCGTCAGGATGGATCCGGTATTGGTTACCGTGATCGCACCGCCGTCGCCGCCGTTGCCGCCGGTTCCGCCCAGCGCCAGCGCGACGGTGATCACGCCGGCGGAGTAAGCAGACGCAGCGCCGCCGGAGCCTCCGCCGCCGCCGACGGAATGGGCCACCACACCCCAGGACTGGTCAGCGGCAGTCGTGATCAAGGTGCCGTTGCTGACGGTGATGGTACCGCCACTGCCACCACTGCCACCGCCGCCGCCAACCGCCATCGACAGCATCAAACCGAAGGACTCGGCGGAGCCGCCGTTGCCGCCGCCGCCACCGACCGATTGGGCGATCACGCCAGCGGCGGAGGTGCCCTCCGTCATAACGCCCCCGGTGTCGGCAAGCGTCACCGCGATGTCGCCGCCAGCGCCGCCGTTGCCGCCCTGGCCGCCGACAGCCGCAACCAGCCCCCACGAGTTCGCACCATTGCCACCGCCACCGCCGACGGATTGCGCCAGGATACCGATCGCCGTGTCGTCTTTGGTGGTGACCCGGCTCTCGCCGGAGGTCTTCACCGTCACCGTGCCGCCGGATCCTCCGCCAGAGCCGTCGGCATCGAGACCGCCGAGGAATGTCGCTGCGCCGGAGGTCCCACCGCCACCGCCGCCGATCGATTGGGCAACGATCCCGAAGGCCGCATAGCCGCCGCCGGATCCATCGCCGGTGGTGACGCTGCCAGAGTTTACCACCGAAACAGCGGCGCCGTTGCCGCCTCCGCTGCCTGTCGTCTGGCTGCCGAGTGAGATGGCGGCGGTGTTGCTCTCGATGTTGAGAAGACCACCACCACCCCCGACCGATTGGGCCAGGAGGCCGTGCGCGGCGAGGCCGAGCGTGGTCACGCTGCCGGTGTTGGTGATGGTCGAGCCGCTCCCATCGAAGCCGCCAAAGCCGTCGGCGACGTTGCCCAGAACGTTCGAAGCGGAGGTGTCGGCATTGGTGACGATGCTTGCGCCGCCGACACTGACCGCCGCGACACCGATCGCCATCGACCCGGAGGTCGTAACCGTTCCGTTGTTGGTGACGCTGACGGAGCCAGGTGACCCCGGAAAGGCCGAGTTGACCGCCTGGGTCTCGAACGGAGCGATATCGCCGATCGAGCCCGCGCTGATCGCCAGGACGCCGATCGACAGCCCGTTGTTCGCGTCCGTCGTGTCGATCGTCGCCCCCTCGTCGACGGTAACGGTCACCGGGCCGCCGCTTCCCTCCCAGGTGTTGTCCGCATCACCGCCGGCGCTGATCGCCATGACACCGATGCCGATGCCATCACTCACGCGCACGATGCCGCCGCTTTGGATGCCGACGGTGACCGGTCCACCGTTGCCGGCGCCGGACGCCTGCCCCCCGCCGTAGCGGTTGTCGAAATCCGAGGTGCCGCCGATCGAGAGCGCCTCGATCCCGACGGCCTGCGGCGCGCTCACGGAAATGCTGCCGCTGTTGGTCACCGAAACAGTGCCGCCATCACCGCCCGCGCTGGCCGCCCAGCCGTCCCGGTTGCTGCCGACACCGCCCTCAGAGATCGCGAAGATCCCGTGTGTCGAGATACTCCCAACGTTCGTCACCGAGATCGTGCCGGTGTTGGTGACCGTAATACTGCCGCCAGCGCCGCCGGTCCCGGCATGATCGACATTGTCGGTCTTGTCGGCATAGCCGGCACCGCCCAGCGAGAAGGCTCCGATGGCGTTGAGCGCAATGGGAATTGTGGTCGAGCCGTAGGGGACGTATGCGCCCGAGCCACCGACGGTGATCGTTCCGGAGTTGGTGATGGTGATGTCTCCGCCGGCACCTCCGTCGAAGTTGGGATCCTCCGAGTTCTTCGACTTTTCCGAAAACCCCTCCGCCCCGATCGACAGGCCGACGAGCGCGCCGCCGCCGTAGGCGATGTAGTCGGGCGCGTCATCGTATTGCCCTGCCGGAGGCGCGAAGTAGATGTCGCTGGCAATCGCGTTTTCCCAGGTGATGTCGGCGGAGCTGGTGATCGTCACGCTTCCCCCGCTGACATAGGCGGGCGGCGCCGTCGCATCGTCGCTGACGTTGAACCCCACGGCACCGGTTACGCCGAACGTGGAGAAGGCGTAGCCATAGGGCGTCCCGGCGATGGCCCCGGTCCCGGAAACCGTTATGTCCATGGTCGCGGGCGGCCACTCCGGGTTCACCCGGCCGTTGGTTACCGTGAGGTAGCCCGCGTCCGCCGATCCGGCGTCGACCGAGCAGTTGAACCCCCAACCGGGCTGGTCGTAGTTCCAGCTGTTCGGATCACAGCCTGATACTGCAACGAACGCGATCGGATCGAAGGCTTGCGGACTATCCGCTGTCGCCGACGAAACCGTCAGCCCGATCGACCAGACCGCGAGCCCTGCGCTGGCCGCAGACACCATCGATATCCGCACGCTTCCCCCTCCCCCACTTCCGCCAAAAGCCGAAAAAACACCACGTGCTCCTCGGCTCGCCCCTTCATGCGGATAAGTCTGCCGTCATGGGCAGTCATTTGTTTTGCAGCAAGTGTTTTGCAGCAAGCCAATAGGACGGATTGCCGAACTTGGAACCCGCACCCCCTGGCCACCGGCAATATCGGCCATCGGAGAAGATCCGAGATCCACCAGCCTGCACAGCAACCGGATTATTGCCTGTTAGTCTATTATTGCGAAAGATATTTGTCCGCAGGCCAACCCATGCAGCTCTGCCATTGCGCAATCGCCCTGCCGGCGGCCTTTCGCAACGGAACGGCCACCACGAGCGCACGCATCCGACGCTGACAAAGCCGGCCCCGGCAAAACCGGGCGACGCCTGGAAGGCAACGCGAGTCGGAGAAAAGCGGAACGGGTCTGGCAGTCTTGCCGCTCAAAATCCAAGCGAGCGCGCGATGTTGCCGCGCGCACTGTCCAAAGCAGCGCTCAACACTCACCCCCGAACAGAAGAATGAGCTTAGGCCAGCGCGGCACTAGGTTTCATGCCGGGCGTGGCCTCGCCAATGCTTCAGCAACGGCGGCCAACATATTCGCCGCGTCGTCATCATCTGCACCGATGGCGACTTCGGCGGCCCGCGTCGCGATTCTTATTAAGCCCGCGGCGAGCGTCGCATCCGGCCGTCCGGCCTCAAGACTGTCGCGCACGTCGCGAATGTCCAACGCCAGCGGCCGCAGCGCGCTGTCCCAGCGCCGAGCCTGCGCAAGAGCCAGATCCAGCCTGTCGAGGGCATGATCAACCGTCGCAGGCATGGCGGCGACGTAGGCGCACCAATCGTCGGGCCATGTCGAAGAATGGATAAGTGAAAGCACGGGGCCACCGATCTGTTTCGATGGCCACACCGTCGTCGTGATTTGGTTAGCAGAGACTAAACTCCGCAACGAACCGGAGGTCGTCTGCGTGGCATAGCCCGCGATCGATCGGCGATACGGCGCCGGCTATGACGAGACGGTCCACAGAAAATGCCCTCAAAGGCCTGCATGCGGAAAAGGCGCGTATTCGTGTCGCGGCGACGTCAGATGGTTTCGTCCTGCTGATCGTCTGGCCGGCCGAGCGGTTGGCCATACCGCCTGACCGGTGTTCTTGAAATCTCCAGCTTGAACGCCACGAGCTCAACGTCTCTCAGCAGCCTTTTGGGCTCGTTGAGCGAGTTCGCCGAGCTGATTAAGCCTGCACGCGAGAGCGCGATTGCTCCTATCCCTCTGAGGCCGCTCCCGCTCCACACCGAGAACCATCTGGAGGCCGGAGAAATCCGTCGGGCGCGCTCTTGCCTCCGAAACATGCCTGAACCGACGCAAACAGGGCAATTGAACGGCTACGCTTCAGCAAGCGACCAATACCATATCGTAGCCCCTTCACGTTGGCTCCTATGCACCCTCACACATACCAAATACCATCATCAATTGCTGCCGCAACATTCTCTTTATTTTCGGAACTTTCGGAAAAATACTTGAGAACCTCAGACCTACTAATACCTTCTCCAAATGCCTCGGACCAAAAATCAAAGCCAGCCTGATCCGGATCGCGATCCAAGACGTTATTGTAAAGTAGGCTTAGGAAGTCATCGTCAGATAGACTGTCTTCTGAGCCAAAATTTTGCGAGAACTCTTCAGACGACAGGAAATAACCCGCCGTTTCGTCGAGGCTAACGCGAGCATGATCCAACTGCTCCACCCAAAACC
Source organism: Amorphus sp. 3PC139-8 (assembly GCF_040750475.1). NCBI lineage: Bacteria > Pseudomonadati > Pseudomonadota > Alphaproteobacteria > Hyphomicrobiales > Amorphaceae > Amorphus > Amorphus sp. 3PC139-8. The sequence continues at coordinate 131,444 of NZ_JABJVY010000003.1, forward strand.
CAAGCCCGGCAGAGTCCGGCTTTCGATCAAATGCGGCTTTATAAAGGCGGTATGCCTGCCCTGCGACGCCGTCGATATCGAATGCGAGCACACCATCAGCAAACTCTATCCGCTCAACACCCGAAGCAGATACAAATGACGGATCCTCGCCAACAGACAAAATTGCATAATCATTTTCATAATCATAGGAAATAGCAGTATCCATGGCAGATATATCTATGTCTACAATATCAAAACCGCCCCGAGCGTCGATAAAATGAGCGCCTCCACCATCTATATTGAACAACTCAGGATCATTAGAACCGGTCCAGACATTCAAACCCTCAGTCAATTCCTCCTTGTAAACAGCCTTAACATCGCCCACGCCCCGATCTTCGCTTGAAATAATCCCCGCCTTAGGATAGGAAACTGCATATCCTTCAAATTCAACATCGTCACCATCATCAATCGCCGACAATATATTACTTATAGATTCATTATAAGAATCAATATTTTTATCCAATTCGGGTATTTTGTTTTCATTAAAATCCCTTATTATTTCTTCCATTTCGCTAATTTTAGAATTAATCTCAATAGAATCAAGGAAAACATTAGCCCCTTTCAAGGCACTATCCACAACATCGACGCCGAATATCGTCTTAGCTGCCTTCTTTACAAGAAGAAATTCAGTTACAGCATCCGTAAGGGAAATTAAAGATTGCATCGCGTTAATTGCATTCGGCTCATCAGCAAGATCGCTAAGCCTATCAGATGAATCCGCAAAATCAGCAACAATATCACTTAGATTAAGCATACTAGAAAGAAAATCCCCCTTCGGAAGCTTCCCAAAATTGGCCAACTTCATCGCAACATCTTCTGAAAAATCCAATATATTCATTGCACTCTGAAGATGGAGATCTTCTATTTCTTTCGAATTATTTTTTATAAATTCAAGCAATTCACTTTTCTGCTCTTGAGCAGATACAAGAGATTCTCCAATAACATTTAGGTATTTATTATAATTATAAAAATTAATCTCGATATCCTCGACCTGTCCGTCACCATTAATGTCTGCAAATACTATTTTGTTAGTTGTATCAATAATCTTATATTCGTATACGTTTTCATCAAATGGAGATCCATCTTGACGGTAGTCAGTATTCTGAACGTAGAAATACTCATCACCCTCAATAAGATCATCTGAGAATACATTTATTGTGTGTCTAGAAATTACAGCCGGATAGTTTCCAGATGGGATCCAGTCATCTAACGAACTATAATCCACTCCCGATCGCGCGGTGCCATCGGCGGTATTTACATGGACTCCATATGTATATCCTCGAGTCCCACTGTTAAATTTTGTTGAAAATGAATAAATTTGGCCTTCATACACCTCGATCATTACATGCCTCCACTACAATCGGCCGACAATATGAGAATTACACGCTTAGATATTATTTTCAACAATAAATTTTACCTTTGATTGTGGCTGGCCATTGGAAAGGTCTATGCCCGCGTGTGCGGGGGAGCCGCGCGCAAGAGTGCCGAGAAGTGCTGGAGCACGGGTCTATCCCCGCGTGTGCGGGGGAGCCAGCCCGGCTTCCGGATGTCGGATGAGCATCGGGGGTCTATCCCCGCGTGTGCGGGGGAGCCTCGTCGGCGCCCGCCGGATCGGACAAAAGCAGGGGTCTATCCCCGCGTGTGCGGGGGAGCCTCGTCGGCGCCCGCCGGATCGGACAAAAGCAGGGGTCTATCCCCGCGTGTGCGGGGGAGCCTCGTCGGCGCCCGCCGGATCGGACAAAAGCAGGGGTCTATCCCCGCGTGTGCGGGGGAGCCTCGTCGGCGCCCGCCGGATCGGACAAAAGCAGGGGTCTATCCCCGCGTGTGCGGGGGAGCCTGCTAATATTCCCGGTGTCGCGCGTTTTCTTAGGGTCTATCCCCGCGTGTGCGGGGGAGCCCGCGCCGCGCGGTGGGCCGCGCTATCCAATGGGGTCTATCCCCGCGTGTGCGGGGGAGCCTCGCTGGCCCACTACGATCACTACCGCGGGCAGGGTCTATCCCCGCGTGTGCGGGGGAGCCGCGAAGGAAGGTCACCGGATCCCGCTGGACCGGGGTCTATCCCCGCGTGTGCGGGGGAGCCCGTGGCCATGTTCGAAGACGAAGCGCTTGGGAGGGTCTATCCCCGCGTGTGCGGGGGAGCCGGTCGGTAAGGTTCAGAGACATGTAGTCGGCAGGGTCTATCCCCGCGTGTGCGGGGGAGCCCGTTAGGCCCAGCGTTTGCCGGGCCTGCTTCAGGGTCTATCCCCGCGTGTGCGGGGGAGCCATGGGGCTTACGCCGCTCACCAAGTTCCGCCAGGGTCTATCCCCGCGTGTGCGGGGGAGCCGGCTGAATCAGTGCTACAGGCGGCCGGATCTGGGGTCTATCCCCGCGTGTGCGGGGGAGCCTACGCCGACTGCATCGATCCGCACTGGGTCGCGGGTCTATCCCCGCGTGTGCGGGGGAGCCACCATGACCGTCATGCTGCGATCTCCTTTCTAGGGTCTATCCCCGCGTGTGCGGGGGAGCCTCTGGCAAGTAAGCCATTACGTTTCATACACTTTGTCAAAGAACGGGAAAAGCGTTAGCGCTCTTCCGCAGGGAGAGGCCGGCGCACCAGCAGCATGGCATCGTGGGCGACAATGTCCTTGGGCGGCTCGCCGAGGACTTCCAGCCCGAGCGCCCCGTTGGCACCGCTGTCGGCCCAGGTCATGACGATGCTGCCGCGGCCGAGGCGGGCATACCAATCCGACACCACCTCCCAGAGCCGTTTGCGAACGCCGGCGCTCATGCGGGGATGAGCATAGACGCCGGGCGACAGCTCCAGCATTGCCGAGCCCAGAAAGCCGCGATAGCGCGCCTCCACGTCGCGGGTTACGATCACCACCATCGGCATCAATCGTCCCCCTCGATCACGTCTTCCAGGTCCTTGTCGCCAACGCCGAGCAACATCTTGATGCGATCGATCATTGTCGGGATCACCGAGCGTTGGCGGAAGATCTTCGCCGCGCGCCGACGGACCAGTCGTTCGACGCCCTCTCCGCCCTTGGCCGCCTCCTTGGCAGCGCCGAAGGCGATCTCCAGCGTGACGTCGTGGCGGTAGAGGTCGGCGATATCGAGGACGAAGGACTGACCGGAGTCCTCGTGCACGAAGCCGAGCTGAGGGATCGCCCCGACGGAGGCAACGGCGACGGAGGCGGCGGCCGTCATCGCGGTCGCCGCATGGTTGATCGCCTGGTTGGGCAAGTCGCCGGCATCCGGACGGGCCCGGTCGTAGCGTCGGCCGTGCCATGGGACGGCAAAACGGTCGGCGGCGAGCTGGTAGCTGCGCTTGATGCGCGCGCCTTCCTGCCCGCGCAGAACTTCGATATCGCGGGTGCGGACGATCTCGCCGAAGCGGATGGCGTACATGGCGCGGGCCACCTCCATACGGCGCTTGGGATCCGCCCAAAGCGTGACCTGGGCGCGGGCGACGGCGGAACTGTCCGGCATCAGCGGAGGTGCCGTGTAGAAGCGGACGGCGCCTTCGCCGATTGCGGCAAGTGCGCAGCCATGGCGCGCAAGAATGCGCAGGGCGTCGTGGGTGACGCTGGAGCCCGGCCCGAGCAGGATGATCGACACGCCCTGATGCGGGATCTGGTAGTCGCCGGGGGCGAGGTCTCCGCCGCCGGCGGTGACGAAGCGCAGGCAGCCGTCCTCGACCTCGAGCCGGCCCCGGTCGAGCCAGACGAGGCCGTGCCGATCGGCGTGGGGAATGCGAGCCTTCTCAAGCCCAAGCCGACCGGTCAGCATCCTCTATCCCCTCCCCGGCGGACGCAGGAGCAGCATGCCGTAGCCATAGGCCGTATGCCGGCCGATCCCCTTTTGCAGGCGCTCTTGAAAGGCGCTCGGGTCGCCAACGATCAGGGTCCCCCGCAGAACGGCGTCGGGTCCTTCCGCAGACCGATCCTTTCGTGCCGCCTTCACACGGAGAAACTGCGCCAGTTCCGCCGTCTCGATCGCGGCCGCCGCCCCCAACCGCTCGCCGAGCCACTCCGTATAGACCGCTTCGCGCTTTCGGCCGGCGGCGGTCATGTTGCCATCCGGGTCACGCTCGTCCGGAAAGCGCCGAAGCGCCTCCACGAGAAAGGCATCGAGCTCGGCGCCGGCGGCAAACGCCTTCCCATCCGTGCGCGGCAAAGGCTTCATCAGGCGCCGGGTCGGGCGAACGCGGGCCTCGAAACCGAGCCGGCGCCCTTCGGCCCATGTCTCGGGCATCGGCTTGCCGGAAAGACCCTCAAGGTCAACAACGTCGAGCACCTCCGGCAGAGCGCAGGCGCGTGCCGTTTCGACGAGCGCTTTGGCGGACTCGGCGCTGTAGGCGTAAAGATGGCCGCGAACGCCGCCAGGGGCGGGCATCAATCGAAAGGGCTGTAGCTCCCCTTTGCCGAAAGTTTCCGACACCAGATGATGCAGCGCCCGACCCTCGTCGAACTGCGTGTCGCGTGGGCGCCCCTCCCGGCTGCGCTGGACGGTCCAGCCATAGTCGCGCTCCGCCGCCCATTTGCCGAGCGCACCGAGGTCGACGGTGACGCGGATCAGATGCAGCGGGCTCATGGGGCCGCCTCCGCCGGCATCAGGCTCCCCTCCGCAATCATCCGCGTGCCGCCGTGCAGCCCGGTCGTCCAGTTCCGGATGTCCGGGAGCGGGTAGATCCGCTCGATCTCCGCGCCGGTCACCGGCGCTTCGTCGACCGGCCATAACGCGCGCAATCGCTCCGATGCGCCAGCTCCAGGGGAGCCGGACGGAACAAGGCGCAGCGCCTCACCCGCGGTCTCGGCCATCACAAAGCCCCGGTAGAGCGGCGCGGACGGCAGGCACGGCTTGCGACCGAGGAACAACGGCCGCGCCGGCCGGTCGAGCGCCGCTTCAATCCGCTCAAGGGTCGGATCGGTCTCGGCGGGGTCGAGCCTGAGCGCGACCGTCATCAACACGTCGGCATGGTAATCGCGGCGGCGGCGATGGGGCGCGCCATAGCTGGCGCCGGCGCGGCCTTCGGGGGCGCCGAACGTGGTCCAGCCCTTGTCGTCGGCGGCAAGCTGTGCGTTCTGGGTGTCCGTCAAGCGGCCCAGCACCGGCTCATGCTCGCGACGGGCGGCGAAGACCAGCCGGTCCTGCAGCGCCTGGTGGGCTGCCGTCTCGGTACGCCGGTAGCCGAGCGCATTGGCGATCAGCCCGGTCAGCATGGAGGCGGCCGGAAAGTCGCGGGTGATGCCGACCTGATCGATCGCAACGCCACCGAACGCGGCGAGCGGTGCCTCGAGCCGCAGGATCAGATGTCGCGCGCCGCTCATGCCGAGCCGCGTACCTGGTCCGCTGCCCACGTGGCGATCTGGGCAAGATCGCCCCGCTCCGCACCCGACAGATCCGTATTCGCCAGCGAGAGAAACCGACGCGTCTCGCCGGTGGCATAGCATCGGTCGAGGTCGTGGAGGTGGTTGGAAAGCTTCGCGACCGCCTCGCCGAGATCTGGCCGTGCCGCGTCGCGGTAGGCGCCGGCGAGGCTGCGCGGCTGTCGGTCGCCGGCCTCCACCAACATCAAAGACGCCCGGCTGTAGGGCGCAGTCGAGCCGAGCTTGGCGCCGGGTGAGACCTCGGCGATCAGATAAAGGAGATTGTGGATGACCTCGGCCGCGAGCTGCCGGTCGTCGCCGAGATTTTCGACGAGTCCCGGCACGTCCACGACCACGTAGCCGTAGAACAGGCCGGAGGTCAGCTCGGTCTCCTGGATGGTATCGGCGCCGGCATCCTCGTCGTCGGTGTGGAGATCGTCGACGGCGGTCAGGTAGTCGCTCTCGCTCTCCTCGGCATGGACGGTGAAGGCGTGGGCGACGTGGATCGCCGCGTCGATGTTGGCGCTCGGGTCGGAGGTCACCATGCGGCCGAACAGAGCGGCGGTCAGCCCGCCCGGCAGCTTGGTCGCCTCGCGCATCACGCGGATGTTGGCGCGGAACGCCTTGCCCCACTCCGCTGCCGACGTCTCTGCCGCTTTCGGATCGTCCCCGGCCTCTCGGGCCAGCCGGTCGGCCTCGGCCGCGAGCCAGGTAATCTCCGGCGCACCGAACAGCAGCGTCTGCCGGCTCTGCTTGCCCTGATCGCCCTTGTCGCCATAGACGGCCTTCTGGAACGCCGGCTCCAGCGCCTCGACAACGGCGTCAGGATAGGTTCCGCGCAACGGCGCGATGACCTTCCGGGTCACCAACTCGCGCGAGCGGTGCGCGAGTTCCGCTCCATCGATCCGCCTGAGCGCATGCGGGTCGTCCTCGGCCATGCGCCAGTGGCGCTTGAGGCACTGGGAGGACACCCGGGTGCGCATCTCCCCGCCATAGGGCAGCCGCTTGGCAAGCCCGCTGTCGTCGCGGTTCAGGAGCGCGGCGGGATAGGAATGGAGCGTGTGGATCTGCAGAAAGCGGGTCTCGGACATCAGGCGGGCTCTTCTTCTGAGGTTTGGTTCGTCTCTGAGACACGGCGGTCGAGGCGGGCGTAGTAGTCCGCCGCAAGCCGGCGCTTGCGCTCAGGATTGGCCGGGTCCAGTAGGAGCCGGACGATCTCGGTGCAGTCGACACCATTCGACCGTGGCTTGGTGCGGGCGAGGACGCGGGTGAGCCGCTCCAGGCCGGGCGCGACCTGGTCGGCCGGCAGCGCCAGGAAGCGCGCGAGACGGACCTGACTGATGATCCCGTCCGGCTCCTCGACCTGGGGCGGCCGCCACTGGGGATCGCCACCGTCGCACAGCATCCGCCCGAGCGGACGCTTGCGCTCGTGCAGCCGATCGCTGGACAGGCGCCGGCCCTTCGGCGTCAGGATCGCCAGGATCTTGACGATCTGCATCCAGCGCGGGTCTGCCGCTTCGTTTCCGAGCTTCAGCTCGTGCGCCACATGCCAATAGGCCGGCGGGCCGACGCCGTTGACGTCCATGCGGCGCAGCTCGGCGAGCGGCCCGGTCCCCAGTTCCAGCAACGCACGGGAGAGGTGAAAGCCGATATCGTCAGGCTGCTGAGCTGTCGACGTCATCGTCGGCCTCCGGGCGGTGTTGGCGAGGGAACAGATCGGGGAACGTGCGGCGCACCGTTCGATCAAAGTCCGCACGGGCCCGTGCTTCGGCGCGCCAGCGAAACAGGCTCGCGCACGGGACGGCGCCGAGTTCGGCTTCGAACAGGGCGCTGGCACGCTCGAAAAGACGCCGGGCGAACGCGATTCCTACCGCATCCACCGCTGCCTCGCTGGCGTCCTGCGCCTCGAACCGATCCCACAGCGCCTCGAAGAAGACCGCGTCAACGACGTTGGCGAACCGCCGGCGGGCATCTGCGGCATGAGCGTAATCGTCCTTGGTCAATTCCCGCTCGCCGGCGGCCGACATGCGGGCCAGACCGTTGCGGATGGCCAGGTCGAATACCTCGATATCGGCCATTTGCGCCTGAGCCAGTTCGTAGAGGCGGGCGCGCTGATCGTCGCTCCCGAAGCCACGGAGAATGCGGTGGCGGATCGGCAGCACGCGCGACTTGAAGCCATCGGTTTTGCTGTTGCCGCGCGACAAGGCCTGGGCAACCAGAACGAGCGTGTCCTGGTCCTGCTCGGCTTCGGTCGGAGTGGCGAGCAGGGGGATCTCCCAGTTCGCCTCATGCCCCTTTTTGCCCTTCTCGCCGAAGAGCAAACGGGAGAGCGTGCGATAGTCGAAGTCGGCCTCGCCAAGCGTGAAGCTCTTGGCCTCGGTCTTGTGGGTCGGGGCCCAGGGATCGCCGACAGCACCGTTGAACGGTTTGGCCGCTATCCGCTGCGCCTTGGAGGTGCCGCGTCGGGCGGAAAGCGTTCCGTCACGGCTCACCAGGCGCACCCGCCGGCACACCTCGATGAACCAGATATCCAGCTCGGAGAGCTTGAGCTGGCTGCCTTCCGGCCAGGGCGCGAGCCAGCTCAGGCCGAGCCCGCCTTCCATAGGATAGTCGAGATGGCTCCAGCGATCGTCGAGCTGGTCGTCGCGGGTGGCGAGCAGAATCTCGACGTCGCGCCCGAAATGGGCGCCCAGGCGCGGCTCGACGGCCCGCCCGGCGAGATGCTGCGCCGGCGCGAGCCCCAGCATCGGTCGCGACGACGACCCGCCATTCATGCGGGCGATGCCGTGATTACCGGCGCCGCCGTAGCCTTCCATCGTCTGCAGCGAGACAAGCGCGAAGACCCAGTCCTCCGGCGCGCCGGCGCGGGCGATCGCCTGCTTGAGATCGTGGTTGCGCGACGTGATCAGCAAATCGAGGGCGTCCGCCGTCGCGACCTCTCCCGAAAGCTTGACCCCGTCCGGCACCGGCGGCTGCAGGAAGGCCGGCTTCGTCCAGTCGTCGACCACCAGCCGCCAGGGCTCATCCTCGGGGAAATCGGTCGTAAGGCCACGCAGCAGGCGAGCCCAATCGGCCTCGTCGGTGGGGATTTCGTCCGTATCCTCGGCCACGAGGGCAAGCGCCGCCAACTGAACCAGAAACATGTGCCAGGCCGGCGCCTGATGCGGCCGCATCGCGGGAAAGGACGCGATCTCGTCGCGGGCAAGAGCGGCCAGCACGCCGGGCAGGCTGAGCGCGCCGTGCGGGGCGGCCCGGATAAGCGGATCGGTGAGAAGGTCCGTCATGTCAGGCGGATCGTCCTGGCCGAACCGGCCCAAGCCGTTTGCGAATCGCCGTCGTCATCCATCACCCTCCCCAGACCGATCGAATTGAATCGCCACCAGCCAAGGTGGTCAAGACGAAGTGGTTTTCGCCCTTGAATTTTCCGAGGAGGAAAGGGCAGCTCGCGTTACGCCTGACCGCAGATCAGCTGGCCTTGCGCAATCCGCGCCTGTCGTAATGAAGCGATCGCCCTTCGATCTCGAAGCTCAACGCCCCCTCCCCGTCGCTCTCAGGCGTCACCGGCTCGGTTGTGTCGAGCCCGCGTGACCAGTGCGCCGGCAGGGTTACCCCTTCGATGGCGGCGCCGAAGGGTCCGACCACGGGCTCAGCGAATGTCACCCGCGCGCCCTCTTCGCCGAGCCGCGTGCGAATGCGCTCCTCGTCCCCGGGAAAGCGGACACGATCGTCCTGAAACCCGTGTTTCAATTGCAGCACGACGGCTTTCGCCGCGCCGACTTCGGCGATCTGTTTGCCGACGACGGTGTCTCGGTAGCCCGCCCATTCCGCTCCCAGCTCACCGTGAAGCCCGTCGATGCGGTCCGTATGGGTCGCGCTTTCGACCAGGAACCGATTGTCGGCGGGGATCGTCCAGACCGGCCGCTCGACCACCAACCGCCGGGTCAGCTCCAGGACTGCGAGATCCATGTAGATCCCTTGTGGCCCCGCCTTGGTCGCCCATGCGCCCAGCCCGTTCTCGAACGCGGGCGCGAGCAGCGGCGCAAGCCCCGCCTCCGGCTGCATCACCCGGCAGCGCGGCGTTGCGAAGCTGTCCGGTCGCGGAACCTCCCGACGCCGATGCAGGCGGCCGATCCGCTGCAAGAGCACATCCACCGGGCAAAGGTCAGTGAGAAGAAAATCTGAGCAGACGTCCAGGCTTTGCTCCAGCGTCTGGGTGCCGATGACGATCCGGCCCTCGATCGCTGTCCGCTCCGGCGAGAGGGCAGCTTCCACGGCTCCGTCGAGGAGCCGGCGATCTTCCGCTGAAAACCGCCCGTGATGCAGCGCCGGTCCGCCGGCGACCTGAAGCAAAAGTGCGCTGCCGCCGGCCTCCATCACCGCCTCGAAGGTGGCGACGGCCGCGTCGACGGTGTTGCGGATCAGCAGCACCCGCGCCCCGTGTTCGGCGGCCGCAATGGCGATCCCCGCCGCCTCCTCAGCGGCCATGGTGGGCACGAGGTCGACGGCAACGGACTTCTGATCGTCCTCGCGGCAGGTCTCGCCTAAGCTCGCCGGATTCGGCTGAGACCGGCTCCAAAGCGCCGGGTAAGGCGCGGCAATCGCCTCCTCGAAGCTCGGCGGCTTCGGTCGGCCCTTGAGGCCCGCACCCAGCCATTTGACCCGCGCCTTCGAGCCCAGCGTCGCCGACATCAGGAAGGCGTGCCCACCCCAGCCGAGATGCATCTTCAAGAGGTGGGTTTGCACTTCGACCTGGTAACCATCACTCGAATGGCATTCGTCGATGACCAGCAGGCTACGCGACAGCGAGGCGGCACGCAGATGGGCGTGCTTGACGGCAAGCGCAGCCAGCATCGCCTGATCGACCGTGCCGACCGCGATCGGCGCGGCGAGATAGCGCTTGGCGCTTTCCGCCGCCCAGCGCGCAAGCCATGTTCGCTCGTCCCCTTCGGAATCATCGTCCCAGCGCACCTCGAAGCCGGGCAGTGCCAGCCCCTCGTGCGTGCCCGCCCGCACATAGCCGGGCACGGCCAGAACGACCTCCGGCGCCAGATCGCCGAACACGCGCTCGGCCGCCTTTTGCACCCGGTGCTGCAATTGGGCGGCCGCCGCGCGGGTCGGCAGCGCAAAATAGAGACTGTCGACCAGCCCGGCTTCGAACAGCCGCACGAAGCGCCAAAGCGCGGCCTCGGTCTTGCCGGAGCCTGTTTCGGCTTCAAGGATCAGGAGCCGCTCGTCGAGCGGGTGAGCGCCGACCAAAGCTTGGTGCGCCTTTGGTTCGGTGAAACCGGTGAGACTTGTGAAATCAGCGTGCCCGGCGACACGCTCGACAAGGCTCCCGACATCGAGCCGAAGGGTGCGGACGGCCTCTTCGGCTTTTTCGCGCGCACGCGCCATGTAGCTCGGATCGAACGTGCCGACGAACTCGAAAATTCTTCGATCGGAGCCGATCCAGTCGGCAAGGGTCAGGAGACCGCAGAAGAGATGCTGAAATGCAGGCGTCGCCGGTAGCGGCTCGCCTCCCTCGACAAATGCGTCGGGAAACCAGTCCGGTAGGATCTGGCCGATTTCGCGAGCGGCCCCGACCGGATCGTAAAAGACGGTTGCGCAGCTAACGGCCGACCAGCCCACCCCAGCCGCGTCTTCAAGCTCGGTCGGGCGTCCGTGGTGCGAAAAGATACAGACGAGCAAGCCGAGTTGATCCGTCCAGGTCGAGAGCTCGGCCCACGGAAGAGCGTCCCGGATCGGTCGGACCCGAGGGTCACAGACGATCGCCAAGCCCTCCCGCTGATGGCCGTGGCGAGCGACCCCGCGCGGCCATTTCGGCCAGCCGATTGCCTGAAAGCCGGGATGGAGCTTGCCGATATCGTGCAGAAACGCCAAGACGGCGAGCCGGGCCAGGAGCGTCTCGGAGAGCGGTTGACCTGCGGCACTCTCAAGACGACGACGGATCACTGGCAAACGACACAACACCTCGACGCACGCCGCGACGTCGGCCATGTGATGGGCGAGGTGATGGAATTCGCCGCTACCGGCCCGGTCAAGTTTGCCCCAAGGGAACCGAACCATTCCACCGGCGGAACTGATCCCCGACGTCATACTGGAGCCCCCTTCAACTAACCGTTCGCGCGCCTCGACTGTCCACTTGGACCAATTTTTTCGCGCCAAAACAACGACGCGGCCCCTCAAAGCGCTGCGAGCGTAGCCGCTTCTTCCTTCTTTGCCTCAAGGGCTGGCCTGTCGCTCTTCGCCTCAGACCGGCCTCAGGCCCCTGTCGAGTGGACAAGAACTATGCGAGGGAGCCCCAAGCGCCCCGACGGCGGAAACCAGATCGTCGGACCTATCCCCGTATTGCCGGGAAGCCGAACCGGCGGACGCCGCGTCGATTCCGTCCGTGGCGATTGAGAACGATGCTCCGACCATCGCAGTTGCTCCCGTCCGTCGACGCGCCTATCTTTGAGGACGCGCGCCGAGCCATATTCGGATCGCCAATGTCGGGGTTTACTTCCGGCCCCGCGGCGCGCCCCTCACCTCTTCAGTTGTCGCCACGTTCAAAATGCGGCGTGCTGCTTCCTGATCGTTAAGGGCAGTCTATCCCCGCGTGTGCGGGGGAGCCGAAGGCCGCCGGGGGCTTCTGAGTGACCTTTTGGGGTCTATCCCCGCGTGTGCGGGGGAGCCTTCCTGGAGGCTTGCGGCGTTTCGCTGTGATCTGGTCTATCCCCGCGTGTGCGGGGGAGCCCCGGCGAAGTCTCGGAGGGCCTCCAGCTTGTCGGGTCTATCCCCGCGTGTGCGGGGGAGCCAGCGCATGAAGAGCGAGCTTCGCCCCCATCAGGGGTCTATCCCCGCGTGTGCGGGGGAGCCACCATGGTGGTGAAGATCATCGGGACGGCAGAGGGTCTATCCCCGCGTGTGCGGGGGAGCCGTCGACGATTTCGACGATGACGACGACGTCGGGGGTCTATCCCCGCGTGTGCGGGGGAGCCTTCGGCTTGCCCAGCCCCCGGGGCAGATCGAAGGGTCTATCCCCGCGTGTGCGGGGGAGCCTGCGGGATGCGACCGCGCAATTTATCCTCGAGGGGTCTATCCCCGCGTGTGCGGGGGAGCCGACACCACGCGGCCGATCATCTCGTCTCGATGGGGTCTATCCCCGCGTGTGCGGGGGAGCCCTCCAGAAGACCAACCCGGCACTTGCGGAGCAGGGTCTATCCCCGCGTGTGCGGGGGAGCCTCGACGACGACGAAAAGGCGACCCTCAGTAGTGGGTCTATCCCCGCGTGTGCGGGGGAGCCGCCGCAGCCGCAAATTCCTTGGCCAATCTCGCGGGTCTATCCCCGCGTGTGCGGGGGAGCCTGCGGGGCGTGATCTCTCCCGGTCACTTTCGGGGGTCTATCCCCGCGTGTGCGGGGGAGCCGACGACGGCCAGATGCTCCGAACACCAGGAAAGGGTCTATCCCCGCGTGTGCGGGGGAGCCTATTATCTGACAGCTCAGACTGGAGAAGATTGAGGTCTATCCCCGCGTGTGCGGGGGAGCCATGGCCTGCCGAAAGATCTGGGACGGAGTGCAGGGTCTATCCCCGCGTGTGCGGGGGAGCCTCTGGCAAGCAAGCCATTGCGTTTCATACACTTTGTCAAAGAACGGAACAGCCTTAGTGTTCTTTAGATGTAAAAAGCCAGCGGGCCAAGAGCATGGTATCTTGGGTGACGATACCCTGGACGCCCCGCCGAGGATTTCCAACCCCAACGCTGCGTTGCCGCCGGTTCGGCGCCGAAATGCGGACAAAACTCAGCACGGCCCCGATCACGGATCGCCGCGCACTCATCCGCGCCGTCGTCGACCGCATTAAGGTCAAACCCGACCTCATCCGCATTGTCTGAGCGAAAGATATGCTGGAGGCCACGCTCACAGGAAACCCGCCGAAAGGGGTTCGCGGGTTTGGTCGCGAGTGGCGCGCTCGTTCGAACGAAATTCGAACTCACTTTTAGACGAGGGCGACCATTCCCAAAAGGGAATGGCGCGCCGGGGAGGATTCGAACCCCCGACCCCCAGATTCGTAGTCTGGTGCTCTATCCAGCTGAGCTACCGGCGCCTGCCGAGCCGAACGGTCGATCGGAAGACCGTGGCTGTCGCGACGAAGCAGTGTCCGTCGAGAGCGGAATGCCTAGTCGGTTGGAGGAGTGAATGCAAGACCCTCGCAGGGCTTTTCGACGTTGTCCACGCCGGATTGATCCGGAGGAATTGCACTGCCCGATTTCCGCGCTCCCAAAGCGGGAAACCGGAAATGCGGAACCGGATGTCGGCCCATGTCAGGCTCCAAGGGCTGCCGCGATCGCGGAGCTTGCCCACGCGTTTTGACCGATGCGACCGTTCCGAAGCCTCCGCCCGCCCTCGCGCGCTCCGGTGTAATCCGCAACTTTGGTTGGCACGGACCGGCGATAGCCGGGACTTACCGGGACTTGGCGGATCTCGCGAAAATGCGCGTGATCTCAGGAAGCAAGCGGAGGCCGCGGCACGCGATCACGCGCCGATCGATTGGTCAGGACGAGCAACCAAGCTTGCGCGCGCCACGACGGCTCAACGAAAACGACCGGCGCCCGCTTCCGGACGCCGGTCGCAATTTGCGGCCGGCCGGTCAATCCGGCCGGCGTGAGGACAATCAGGCCAGGTCGAAGCGGTCCGCTGTCATGACCTTGGTCCAGGCCGCAACGAAATCCTTCACGAACTTCTGCTGATTGTCGCGCTGACCATAGACCTCGGCGAGCGCCCTGAGCTGGGAGTTCGACCCGAACACCAGGTCGACGCGCGTCGCGGTCCACTTGACGGCACCCGACTTGCGGTCGCGGCCCTCGAACACTTCCTCTGTGCCGTCCGTGGGCTCCCACTTCGTGCTCATGTCGAGCAGGTTCACGAAGAAGTCGTTGGTAAGCTGGCCCGGGCGATCGGTGAAGATGCCGTGCTTGGAGCCGCCATGGTTGGCCCCGAGCGCGCGCATGCCGCCGACCAGGACGGTCATCTCAGGCGCCGTAAGCGTCAGGAGCTGGGCCTTGTCGAGCATCAGCTCCTCGCCGGTGATGGCATAGCGATCCTTCTGGAAGTTCCGGAAGGCATCGGCCACCGGCTCCAGAACGGCATAGGCCTCCACGTCGGTCTGATCCTGGCTCGCATCCATGCGACCAGGCACGAACGGCACCTCGACCGGATGGCCGGCATCGATGGCCGCCTGCTCGATCGCAGCGGCACCGCCGAGCACGATCAGATCGGCGAGCGACACCTTCTTGTTGCCGGTCTGAGCGTCGTTGAAGGCCTTCTGGACGCCTTCCAGCGCGCTCAGAACCTTCGCAAGCTGCTCCGGCTCGTTGGCCGCCCAATTCCTGGCCGGCTCAAGACGGATGCGCGCACCGTTGGCGCCACCGCGCTTGTCGGACCCGCGGAACGTCGCGGCCGAACCCCAGGCGGTCTTGACCAGCTCGGGGATCGAAAGTCCCGTCGCCAGGATCTTCGCCTTCAGCTCGGTGATGTCCACGTCGTCGATCAGGACGTGATCGACCGCCGGAATCGGATCCTGCCAAACCAGATCTTCCGCCGGGACTTCCGGACCGATATAGCGCGCCTTCGGACCCATATCGCGGTGGGTCAGCTTGAACCAGGCGCGGGCGAAGGCGTCGGCGAACTGATCCGGGTTCTCGTAGAAGCGCCGGGAGATCTTCTCATATTCCGGGTCGAAGCGGAGCGAGAGATCGGTGGTCAACATCGTCGGCTTGCGGAACTTCGACGGATTGTGCGCATACGGGATGCTCTCCGGCGCGTTCTTGGCAACCCACTGCTGGGCACCGGCCGGGCTCTTCTCCAGCTCCCATTCGAAACCGAACAGGTTCTCGAAGAAGTTGTTGCTCCACTTGGTCGGGGTCTGCGTCCAGGTGACTTCCGGGCCGCCGCCGATGGTGTCGTCGCCCATGCCGCTGCCGAACGTGCTCGCCCAGCCGAGCCCCTGGGCGGCAATGCCGACGGCTTCCGGATCGGGACCGACCAGCGCAGCATCACCCGCACCATGGGTCTTGCCGAAGGTGTGGCCGCCGGCGATCAGCGCGACGGTCTCCTCGTCGTTCATCGCCATGCGGGCGAACGTCTCGCGGATGTCCTTGGCGGCTGCGACCGGATCGGGATTGCCGTCCGGGCCTTCCGGGTTGACGTAGATCAGGCCCATCTGCACTGCCGCCAGCGGGTTTTCCAGCTCGCGATCGCCGGAATAGCGGCTGTTGGGCCCACCGCTGAGCTCCAGCCACTCCTCCTCGGAGCCCCAATAGACGTCCTCTTCCGGCTCCCACACGTCCTCGCGGCCACCGGCAAAGCCGAACGTCTTGAAGCCCATGGACTCCAGCGCGACGTTGCCGGCCAGGATCATCAGGTCGGCCCAGGAGATCTTGTTGCCGTACTTCTGCTTGACCGGCCACAGCAGGCGGCGCGCCTTGTCGAGGTTGACGTTATCCGGCCAGGCGTTCAGCGGAGCGAAACGCTGCTGACCGCGCCCGCCGCCGCCGCGGCCGTCGCCCTGGCGATAGGTGCCGGCGGAGTGCCAGGCCATGCGGATCATGAACGGCCCGTAGTGGCCGAAGTCCGCCGGCCACCACTCCTGGCTGTCGGTCATCAGCTTCTCAAGGTCCTTCTTGAGACCCCAATAGTCGAGCTTCTGAAACTCCTCGGCATAGTCGAACCCCTTCGACATCGGGTCGGAGAGCGAGGAAAACTGATGCAGAATCTTGATGTTGAGCTGGTTCGGCCACCAGTCGCGGTTGGACCGCATGCTCATGTTGGTGACACCGTGAACCACCGGGCAACCGCCGGTTTTTTCGACTTTCGCGTCCATTCTTTCCTCCGATCGACCTTTGCGCTTAGTTCGAACCGTTCCAATGCTAACGGCTCTTGCCACCACGTCGAGACGTCCATGTGACGTCCCACGCCTCACCGTGGCCGCGTTGCGTCCCCGTGCGACCCATCCAGGGTCGGCGATGGTCGCATAGTGGCCCATAGATTCAATTAGTTCTAATTGGATTGAATGCGGCCATCGATTAGATTATCTAATCGAACATGGTTACGATGAAGCAGCTTCGTTATCTCGACGCGCTGGCGCGGCATCGCCATTTCGGCCGCGCAGCGGATGAGTGCGCGGTGACACAGCCGGCCTTGTCGCAACAGATCCGCCTTCTGGAGCATCAGCTCAAGCTGCAACTGGTGGAGCGGCTGCCGCGCGAGGTCCGCCTGACCGCCGACGGCGAAGAGATCGCGCGGCGTTCGTCCCGCATTCTGACGGAAGTGCGCGATCTGGTCGACCACGCCCATCATCGCTCGGCGGTTCTGTCGGGTACATTGCGGCTTGGCGTGATTCCGTCGATCGCGCCCTATGTGCTGCCGAAGGCGCTGCCACGGCTACAGGCCCGCTACCCCGAACTCGACCTCTCCATCCGGGAATCGCTCACCGCCACGCTTCTGAGCGAATTGTCCGCCGGAGCCCTCGACGTGATCCTGATCGCGCTTCCGATCGCGCCCGACGAGCGTGAGGTGGAGACGCTGCCCTTGTTCGAGGATCCGTTCGTGCTGGCGGTGAAGGCCGGCGCGTTCGATCATGCCGCCTGGTCGCCGGAGCAGATCGTCGCCAACGCCCCGCTCCTGCTGCTAGAGGAAGGGCACTGCCTTCGCGACCAAGCGCTTGCCTTTTGTCGCGGCGTGCGACCGGACATGCAGGCTCGGTTCGGAGCGTCCAGCCTCACGACGATCATGCAGATGGTGGCGAGCGGCTTCGGCGTCACGTTGTTGCCGGAGATGAGCATGGCGGCGGAGGCGCTGGACCCGCGCATCGACCTTCTGCAGTTCCACGCCCCGAGCCCGAAACGCGATGTCGGTCTTGCCTGGCGGCGCTCCTCCCCGCGCAAGGCGGACTTTGCGGCGCTGGGCGAGATCCTGCGCGGTTGCGCCGACGAGGCGCATGGCAATGCCCCGCTGATCCCACCGGATCAAGCGGGACGAAAGCTACCCCTTTAGAGCAAAAAACCCCGGCTCACGCCGGGGTTGATCGTCACGACCGTATTGGCCAGTCGCGGTTCGAGAAAGCTGGCTGAACGCGGATTTCAGGCCGCCGGCGCAAGCTCATCGAACCATCGGGTAATCTGCCGATAGGCTTCCTCAGTCGAGACGCCGTAACGCACCTCGATCCGTCGAACCAAGCGCTCGAGGCGACCGTCGATGTGCTCCAAATCGTCATCCGTCAGCCGGAACCACTGTTCCTGGACCGCCCCCTTCATTTGCCGCCAATTGCCTCGGATTTGCTCCAACATCATTGTCCACTCTCCACCTGCCGTGCCCACCGCGAGATGAGAACGCCGCGCGCATAGGGTTCGTTCCCCAAGCAAAGCGGGAACGTTTGCGGCCCTTCGCGCATTGGAACAGTCCAAAGGAAAAAAACCGGGAGCGGCCGCAGCCCTCCCGAATAAATCCGGGGCGTATTTTCGGATTTTCAAGCAAAGCGGGGCAGCAGATGCCGTCGGCACATAACCTTTTGCGCCGCCCGGACGGGTGCGAGCGCGATCTCGAACCTTTCCCGGCGAAGTGGGGCCTGGTCCGTTCCGCAGCGTTCTCCCGCGCAAGCCGAAAGCGCTAACGATGTCCGAGCGGGATCCCGGTCATTTAACCATCGCCGCCCTGGCCCATCACGACGAGGCGGAGACCGGAGGCGTACGCCGCCCCTGGGCGAATGCCGCCATGACGGCGCAGATCGGCCTGTTCGTGATCGCGCTTGCGGCCGTTCTCCATTTCGGCCGCGACGTGTTCGCACCGACCGTCGCCGGCCTGTTGGTGGGGCTGACCGTGGCGCCGTTCGTGGAGTGGCTGCGCAGGCGCGGGGTGCCCGCACCTCTCTCCAGTGCCGTGATCGTGATCGCTATGGTGGCCGCAATCGCTGCTGCGATCACCGCGCTCGCCGTCCCGCTGGAGACCTGGTCAAGCCGAATCCCGGAGATTGGCGCCAAGCTCGAAAATGAATGGAAGGACATTCGCGGGCCGCTGGAAACGCTCAAAGAGGTGGAGAAGCAGGTCCAGGACGCGACCAATCCCGGTCCGGATCAGGCCATGCAGGTATCGGTGCAGTCGCCGGGCATCATCACCGCGATGGTCTCCTCCGCGCCCGACGTCAGCGCACACGTTCTCGTTTTCCTTGCCACGCTCTACTTCTTCCTGGCGGGGCATGCGGAGTTTCGCCGGCAAGCGCTCGCGAGCTTCGTGCGGTTTCGCCGCCGGCGGGCTGCGGCCCGAATGTTCCGCGATATCGAGCGGTCGCTGTCGCAATACGTTCTGACGATCACCGCCATCAATGCCGGTTTCGGCGTTGTCGTGGGCCTGGCGATGTGGGCCCTCGGCCTGCCGTCGCCCCATCTCTGGGGCATGATGGCGGCAGTCTTGAATTTCGCGCTCTATATCGGACCGGCCGCAATGGCGGTGATCCTGTTCGGCGTGTCGGCACTCAGCTTCGACGGCCTGTCCGCCGCCATCGTGCCGCCGCTGGTTTATGTCGCGCTCAACCTGTTCGAGGGCCAGTTCGTGACCCCGACCGTGCTTGGCCGACGCTTCACCATGACACCGCTGGTGGTGTTCCTGGCCCTGGTGCTGTGGCTCTGGCTGTGGGGCATCATCGGTGCCTTCCTCGCCGTACCGCTGTTGATCGTCGGCCGGATCGTGTTCGTCCACCTCGCCTTCCCACCCGGCCGCAACACGGCATGACGGTACCCGCCTATCTGATGGTCTGCGGCGCCTTCGGGGCGGGGATGAGCGTGGTGGACGGCCCGACCTGACGCACGCCGTTGCTGCCGTTTCCGCTGGAGTCCTGACCGCTACCACCGCTTGAACCGCCGCTGGAGCCGCCGCTTGTCGCTGACGGCCTCGGGATGTCCGTCGAGGACGACGGGGCCGGCAGCGACGGAGCCCTGCTCACCGGCTGTTGGGCCGGGTTGGTCGCGCCAGGCGCCGGCGGCCGAGGAATGCTCTGCGAGGTGGTCGGCGCGGCGATCGAGGGTGCCCGTTGCACCTGCGGCTGGGACGGCGCTTGAGAGGATCGCGATTGCCCCGTCGAAGGCGGCGCCGGCACCGAGGACACGGCGGAGGACGTCGACGTGCTGCGCTGGCGTTGCGCGTTCGCCGGCGGCGGCACCACCGCGGCTCCCACCGCCGGCTCGTTCGTGAGATCGGCGTCCGTGGTGGTGCTCCGGGTGCGGGTGCTCGTACGGGAGGCCGAGGAGCGCGAGGACCGGGAGCGGGTCTTTCGGTATTCGCCCCAGCCGATCGGCGGCGCCGTCGACAGGTCTTCCACGACCTTGTCCGGGCCCAGCGGCTTGCCGAGCTTGCCGATATCCGGGTTCGGCTCGGGCAGATCGCCACCGAAGATGTTCCAATTGTTGGCCAGGAAGTAGACGTTGATGTTGAGGCCATAGGCCAGATAGAGCAGCTCGCGCGCCGTGGCATGGGCGCAGACCCGCAACCGCCAGGTCACCGCCCCGCGATAGCCGGGGAACAAGACGCTCTTCTTCGCGCGGATCTCTTGCCACGCATAGATGCAGTTCACACCACCGCCCATCTGACCGGTGGCGAAGCCGAACGGCCCGTAGCGGTTCTGCACATAGGTGTCGGACACTTGCATATAGACGCCGGGAAAGCGCTCGCGCATCTCGCGACGGATGTCGGCGACCGTCGGCTCGTCGAGCGACATCCGCTCCACGCCGCGATCGTCGCCCATCGGGCCGAACGCCCGCGCGACCAGCACGTTCTGGCCGGCCGAAGACGTCGGGTTGTCGAGAATGATCTCCTGGAGCACGCCGTTGGAGAAACGCTGTTCGATGACGGCGATCGGCTCAGGCCCACCCGGCGGCGGCGTAATGAACGCCTCCTCCACTGGCACCTTGTTGGCAAGGTTGGCCAAGCGCGGGCCTCGGGGCTGATAGGAGCAAGCCCCTACCGCCGCAGCAAGACCGAGGATCAACACCGCACGCACCACGAACTTCAACATCGGCTTCCCATCTCGCGCCGTCCGCCTCCGGGATCCGGAAAATGCAAAGCGGGAATCAAAACGGACTCCGCGCTTTGTGGAGGCAGCACCTTGCTAGCCGGAGAAGGTTTGAGAATTCGTTAACCATGTTCGCCGGCTTCGACAGCGCACCGAGCGGCCGGGGCGCTGGGGTTGCGAGATTGCGTCGACCCGCGCCTCGCAGCTCGTGTTAAGGGAATTTTCGTGAAATACTTGCCGGTTCATGAGATAGAAGTGCGCACGCCTTGCAAGTTTCGCGCGCCAACCGGTGAGGACGTGTTAACGCAAGGGTCCTACGATTCGCTTGGTGATGGTCACGCTGACGATCGAGAAACAAGCTCGATCGCGGCCGGCGAAGCACAAGAGCGCCCGACGAGCGGTGAATGGCTAGAATCTTAAACGTAGCGGGTTGGGCAGTGCTCGCGCTGCTGTTCGCGTTTCTCGTGACGCAGCCGATCGACCTCAACACGCATTTCATCACCGCGCTGGCGGCCGCGGCGATCATCGCCATCTTGAAGAATTTCAAGCGCGAGGGAATCGCGCGCCTGATCGTGCTCGGATTGGGCACGGCGATCGTGCTGCGCTACGTCTACTGGCGCACCACCAGCACGATTCCGCCGGTCGCCCAGCTGGAAGACTTTATCCCCGGGATCATCCTCTACGTCGCCGAGATGTACAGCGTGTTCATGCTGTGCCTCAGCGTGTTCGCCGTGGCCGATCCCTTGCGACGCCCGCCGGCGCCGGTGCTGCCGGACGAGGATCAGCCGACCGTCGACGTGTTCGTGCCGAGCTACAACGAGGATGCGGAGCTCTTGGCCACCACGCTGGCGGCCGCGCGCCAGATGGACTATCCGGCCGAGAAGTTCACCGTCTATCTGCTCGACGACGGCGGCACCGACCAGAAGTGCGAGGACGACGATCCGGAGAAGGCCGCCGAGGCACAGGCCCGCCGCCGCGAACTCCAGCAGCTCGCCCGCGACCTCGGGGTGCGCTACCTGACGCGCGCAAAGAACCTGCACGCCAAGGCCGGCAACCTGAACAACGGCCTCGCCCATTCCCACGGCGAGTTGGTGGTCGTGTTCGACGCCGACCACGCCCCCGCCCGCGACTTTCTCAAGCAGACGGTCGGTCTGTTCCGCGAGAACAAGCGGCTGTTCCTGGTTCAGACGCCCCACTTCTTCATCAACCCGGACCCGTTGGAGCGCAATCTGGAGACCTGGTCGCGCATGCCGTCGGAGAACGAGATGTTCTACGGCATGATCCAGCGCGGGTTCGACAAGTGGGACGCCTCCTTCTTCTGCGGTTCGGCCGCCGTGTTGCGCCGCGCCGCGCTGGAGACGGCCGGGGGCTTTTCCGGCGTTTCGATCACCGAGGACGCGGAGACCGCCCTGGAGCTGCATTCCCGCGGCTGGCAGAGCTCCTATGTGGACCGTCCGATGATCGCGGGCCTCCAGCCGGAAACGTTCGCGAGCTTCATCGGCCAGCGCTCGCGCTGGGCCCAGGGAATGCTGCAGATCATTCTCCTGAAGCGTCCGTTCCTGAAGCGCGGGCTGCGGTTGCCTCAGCGGCTGTGCTACATGGCCGCGTCGCTGTTCTGGATGTTCCCGTTCGCGCGGTTGACCTTCCTGTTCGCGCCGCTGGCCTACCTGTTCTTTTCGCTGCAGATCTTCAATGCATCGGGCGCGGAATTCGCCGCATATACGCTGACCTATATGCTCATCAATGTTCTACTTCAGAACTATCTGTATTCGAGCTTCCGCTGGCCCTACATCTCCGAATTATACGAGACGATCCAATCGATCTACCTGATCCGAGCGCTCGGCGGCGTGGTCATGAACCCGACCAAGCCAACCTTCAAGGTGACGGCCAAGGGGGAATCCACCGCTCAAAGCCGGATCTCGGAGCTCGGCTGGCCGTTCTACTTCATTTTCTTCCTGCTCGTGTTCGCGCTCCTGGTGACGATCTGGCGGGTGTGGACCCAGCCCTATATCGCGGACATCGCGCTGGTCGTGGGCGGTTGGAACGTGTTCAACCTCATCTTGATGGGGGCAGCGCTCGGCGTGGTCTCCGAGCGGCGGAACCTGCGCCAAAGCCAGCGGATCACAATCGACCGCAAGGCTGAGATCGTCTACGGCAGCGAGGTGGTCGCCGCCAAGATCGACGACGTATCCGTAAGCGGAACGCGCGTTCTGGTTCCCGCGTCCGCCCTCAAGGGCCTCAAGCGCGGCGAAGAAGTGATGATGCGCTTCGAACCGCGCTCACCGATGCTGACCACCAATTCCCTGCCTCTGAAAGTGATGTCGGTGGTGCGCGACCAGGGCGGCCAGGCGCTCGGCTGCCGGTTCTCCACCAAGGAGGCCGAGCATTTCCGGCTGGTCGCGGATCTCGTATTCGCCGATTCCAACGAATGGATCCGGTTCCAGCAGGGCCGCCGCAAGGACATCGGCGCCATTCGCGGCATTCTCGAATTCTTCGTGATGGCATTTTACCAGACCGTGCGCGGACTTTCCTATCTGTTCCCCCGCAAGGACGAGGAGGCCCAATCCCAAGGAATCGGGCCGGGCGACGCCAGCACCAAACACCATGGCCCGCCCGAGCGGCTGCCCCCTCCCGATCGCCCGGCGGATACCCATGGAGAGAACGGCGACGGCCCCTCGAACTCTCCGTCTCCGCAAGGTTCGACAGTGTACGCAGCAGAGTAGGAGCGCTGCGATGACCCCCAAACAGCGCCCCCATCGTTTTGCGCGCAGCCTCGTACTGGCCGTGACGATCGCTGCCGTCGCCGGCCTCGCCGCGCATGCGCAGGACGTATCTCCGTTCCAAATCAATCCGAGCGAGCGCACCGGCGCCTCCGGGCCGCCGCCGAGCACATCCGGCGGCGCGCCCTCCTCCAGCCGTTCCTCCGCGCCGAGCTCCACTGGCCAATCGTCGGGTCCCACGGGCCAATCGCAGAACTACGGTTCGCAGCCCGCGCCCTCGTTCGGCGCCGGCGGATCTCAATCCGCTCCCGCCTTCGGTTCGCCGAACCTCAGCGAAACCACCGACCAATATTTCAACGCCGCTCCGTCCTCCAACGACCGGATTCTGCAGGGCGGGCAGCCCGCCCCTTCCACGGGCGGCCAGCAAGGTTCCAGCCCGTTCAACATGGGTGGAACCCAATCCCCCCAAGGCCAGGCGCAAAGCGGCCAATCGGCCGCGCCCTCCCAAACGCCGAACCGCTCCCTTCCTCCGATCGAAACGCTGACCAACCCGCAAAGCGCGCCACGCTGGAGCGGGCCGGCTCCGGACCAGAGCACCGAGCAGTCGCCGCTGCCGATCGATAGCAGCGATCAGGTCGACGCGCTCAACCGCTTCTTCGAGACCGACACCTCCGGCCAGCGGACGATGTACATTTCGCTCGGAGACCAGGAGACCAGAATTCCGGCCGTCGATCGGCCGATCGTTCCCTACGCCCAACTCCGCCTGGAAGGCGAAATCGACTTCCAAAGCTGGACGATCTATCTGAGCGCGGCCGAAGCGGCGCGCGGCGCGACCTTGAGCGTCGCGTTCACCAATTCCGTGCTGGTGCTGCCGGAAGCGTCCGAGCTGCGGGTCTTCCTGAACACGCGGGAAATCCTCTCCACCCAAATCGATTCGCCCGACGCCACCAAAGTCGTCGCCGTGTCACTCGATCCCGAGATGGTGCGGCCAGGCGCCAACGCAATCCGGTTCGAGGTCGACCAGCGTCACCGGATCGACTGCTCGATCCAGGCAACCTACGAGCTTTGGACCCGGATCGAGCCGCGGCTGACGGGGCTGTCGTTCCGGGGCGGCGACGTGCCTCTGCAAAGCCTCGCCGAGCTGCCGGCCGTCGGCGTGGACACCACCGGCGCGACGCGCATCCGCGTGCTACAGCCGGCCGCCATGACGGCGGCGTCCCAGGACCGAATCCTCGATGCCGCCCAGATCATGTCGGTGCGCGGACGCTTCTCTCACCCGTTGGTGGAGATCCTGACACCGGGCATGCCGGCGCCTCCTCAGCCGGGCGTCGTCAATCTGGTGATGGGGACCTATCGAGAAGTCTCCAGTCTCGTGCGGGACGTCCCCTCCGAGGCACAGAACTCCACGGTGGTCACGCTACAGGACCGGCCTGACATCGGCCCGACGGTGTTCGTGACCGCGCCCAACGCCCATGAGCTGCCGGTGGCGCTGAGACGACTGGCCGCCGAAATCAATCCGATTTCGCGCGTCGCTCCGATTGCCGCGACCCCGCCCTGGAATTCCCCGGACGCGATCCGGATCGACGGCGCCTCCCGCGTCACGCTGCGCGAAGCCGGCGTCTTCACGGAGGAATTCTCCGGCCGACGGTTCCAGACCCATTTCCAAGTCAAGCTGCCACCGGATTTCTTCGCGGCCGCCTACGGTCAGGCGACTATCGAGCTGGACGCCGCCTATACGCCGATGGTGCTCCCCGGCAGCCGGCTCAACGTCTATGTCAACGACGTGCTGGCGACCGCTCTGTCGTTCACCACCGGCAACGGCCGTGTGTTCAACAAGTTCCCGGTCCGCATTCTCCTGAAGAATTTCCGGCCGGGCATCAACGACATCCGTATCCAGGTCAATCTGCGCACCGATGCCGACGAGCTGTGCCTGCCCGGCGGAACGGTCTCGACCCAGCAGCGCTTCGTGCTGTTCAACACCACCGAGTTCGTGTTCCCGCAGTTCGCCCGGATCGGCCGGATCCCCGATCTCGCCTCCTTCAGCGCCGATGGCTTCCCTTATAGCCGGGACGATCGGCCGATCGCCGTGCGCGTGTCCGGCGATTCCCGCGATACGCTGGGCGCCACCGCAAGCTTGCTCGCCCGCCTCGCCACCACTCGCGGCGCGCCGTTCAACACGGTCGCCGTGGACAGCGTGGCCAATCTCGTCGGCCGTCCGGCCATCGTCGTCGGCTCCTTCGGCGAGGTTACGCCGCTGGTGCTGCAACAAACCCGAGTGGACCGGGTCATTCCCGGAAGCTGGCTCGCCCCGCGGGGCAGCGTCTCGCGCAGTCAGCCCCAAGGCCTCGACCAATATGACGCGATCCTGCAGCGACTGCGCCAACAGACCCGCGAGCGCGACTCCTTGCGCAATCGCAACGTCTCCGTGGACGACTACGGCCGAACCGACGATATCGCCACCGACGAGCGGATCCAGACCCGCGATCTCTATGAGCAGTGGAGCACCCAGGTCGGCCAGAGCACCAACCTGTCGAGCCTGCTGGAAGATATCGGCGACTGGTTCGACCGCCAGTTCGATGTCTCCTTCGGCTTTCTCGCGAGCGACGAAGAGGCCGATGCCAGCAATGTCATCTCCGATCAGGCAACGCTGGTGATTGCGCAGGCCAGCGCGCCGCAGGCGGACGATCAGGCCTGGACACTCGTCACCGCGCCAACGCCGGCCCTGTTGTCGGCGGGTGTGGCATCGATGTCGAGCGAGCACCAATGGAACCGTCTCGCGGGACGGCTGACCGCCTTCTCCCTGGATACCGACTCCGTACAGAGCTTCCAGGCGGATAATCCGGTGTTCGTCGTCACGCAGCCGTTAAGCTTCCGGAATATGCGACTCATTGCGGCCAACTGGTTCTCGTTGAACAATGGCATCTATGCCATTGCGATGATTGGCGTGGCGGTCCTGCTTGGTATCTTCACGTACCGAGTGATCAAGCCGATGGGGAGACAGCCTTGACACTGCGACGGATGACGCCGAGCGCCCGAACCATGAGGTCACGCTTCGCCGCCTGTCTGTTGCCGTTGCTTCTCCCACTTCTCATCACCGCTCCGGCCGCAGCCCAGGACTACGGCGTCGGCATCAGCGCCACGGCGCCGTTGATCTCGTCCTCGGCCTGGGCGGCCTATCGCTCCGCCTTTCTCAAATCCGACGGGCGCATCGTCGACACCGGCAACAACGACATCAGCCATTCGGAAGGCCAGGGCTACGGCCTGCTCCTGTCGGTCGCGGCGGACGACCGCGCGAGCTTCGAACAGATCTGGACCTTCACGCTGACCCAGCTCCTGATCCGCGACGATGGTCTTGCGGCCTGGAAATGGGTTCCCGACGCCGATCCCCACATCACCGACATCAACACGGCGACGGATGGCGACATCCTGATCGTGCTGGCGCTCTACAAAGCCGCCGACCGATGGGGCATCGACCGCTATCGCAGCCACGCGCAAACGATGGTGAAGGCGATCGGGAACACGCTGATCACGCAGCAGGACAACCTGCAGCTCATCATGCCCGGCTCGCAGGGCTTCAGCGCCGAGGAGCGGCCGGACGGGCCGGTGGTCAACCTCTCCTACTGGGTTTTCGCCGCGCTGGACGTCTTCAAGCAGCTCGACCAGGCAACGGATTGGAGCACGGTCAAGGCCACCGGCTTGATCTTGATGAAGGAAGCGCGCTTCGGCGACGTCCAGCTTCCCACCGACTGGATCTCGGTCCAGCCCAATCAGCCGCCCCGCCCCGCCCAGGGTTTCGATCCCGACTTCGGCTACAATTCCGTTCGCATTCCGCTCTATCTGATCCAGGCCGGGATCACCGATCGATCGCTGTTGGAGCCCTACGACAAAGCCTGGAACCAGAACGGCAACGGCGAGCCCGCCGTCGTCAACGTCGAGACCAACGAGGTAAAGCAGCAACTCGACGCGCCCGGCTACAAGATTCAGGCCGCGCTGGTTGCCTGTGCGATGCGGGGGACCCCGATCCCCCCAGATCTGCAAAAGTTCGAAGCGACGGACTACTATTCGTCCTCGCTTCACCTGCTGGCCCTGTCCGTGTTGGCGGAGAACTATCCGCGCTGCCTTTCCAATTGATCGGAAGGCGCATCCCGCGCGCTCAGCGGACCGGTCACCGGGCGAAACCAGTCAGAACAATGGCTGTTTGGCCTGCGGCTCATCTCCGCCGGCCACGACCAAAACGTAAGCAACCCTTCAAGTCCTTGAAGAAAGGTTGCATCTTGGGTCCGCGTGGCAGCCTTTATAGGAAGTGTTAACCGGCACCCGTCATGGTTCCCCTGCTGCTATCCGCCGAGGTCCGTCACCACGGAAGCGGAAACGCGCGAGTACGTGATCGGATGAGGCCTCGCCCGCTCGGGCAAAGCCCCGGTTAGAACGAGTGGTAGAGCTTAGATGAGCGAGGGCAACGGATCCGACGCGGGGAAATGGCGGCCGCACGCCTTGCGCCGTCCGCCGTCTTCGCCGCTCGACCGCTTCCTCTGGAACATCCAGGCCGCAGCGACCGGAGATGGTTTCGGCCGGAGCGGTAAGGACTCCGGATCCGGTCTGACGCGCAAGCACCACATCCTCATTGGTGCGGCGTGCGCGCTGGCGGTTGGGTATGTCTTCAACATCGGCCCGTGGCCCGGCGGCGCCGACCGTTTCCTATTGCCTGCCGACGCTCAGGAAAATCTGCAGCCGGTCTACGGCGGCGGACAGAATGTGTCCGGCCCCTCGGCTGCGGACGAAAGTGCGCTGCGCTATTTCGCGCGCCAAGGCGACGTCGACCGGCTGGAAGCGGAACTGCGCCGGCTGAGAGCCCTCTACCCCGATTGGGAGCCGCCCACGAACCTGCTCGACCCGGTCCGCGAAGACCAGGAAGTCCAGCAGATGTGGAACCTTTTCGGAGAGGCCCGCTACAGCCAGGTGCGCGAAATGATCGCGCAGCGTCAGCAGCGCGAGCCGAATTGGCGCGCCCCCGAGGCGCTTCTGACCGCGCTCAACGAGGCGGAAGCCCGCGAACGCCTGGTCAACGCCTCCAAGCTCGAACAATGGCAGGCGGTGATCAACGTCGCGGCGGACAATCCCGGCTTGCTGGTCTGTTCCAATGTCGACGTCTTGTGGCGCGTCGCCGAGGCGTTCGCCAAGACCGATCGTCCCGAACGCGCCTACGATGCCTACGCCTACGTGCTGCAGAATTGCGACAACAGCCAGGAGCGGGTCGCCACGGTGGAGAAGGCGTCCGAACTGCTGCCCGATTCGCAGTTGCAGAAGCTGTTCCAGTTCGGCCGCACGGGGCCGGACGGCGAAAACGAATTCGCTGTGGTCCGGCTGAACGTAGTTCGCCGGGAAGTCGGCTCGGCGGCGGCCGATCCCTCCAAGACCGTCTCCGACGACAAGCTGCAATATCTCGCCCAAGTCGCCGCGACCGGCCGCGACACCAGCGATGCGACCCTGCTTGGCTGGTATCTCTACCGCCACGACAATGCCCACGACGCGCTGGAGTGGTTCCGGTTCGCGTTGGAGCGCGGACATGACGGGGTAGAGGCGGCGCAGGGCTTCATCTTGAGCCTGCGTGCGCTTGACGAGGAGGCGCGCGCCCGCGAAGCCTCCTATATCTGGCGCAACACCTCGCCGAAGATCATGGAGATCTACCTGGAGGCGGTGGCCACCTTCCTGACCGGCAAGGACATCTACGCCATCGACCAGGAGACCGTCACCCGGTTCGCGCCGGTGGTGGTCGAACAGAAGGATGCCAACGGCGCCCAGGCACTCGGCTGGTACGCTTACAACACCTGCCAATTCCAGACGGCCGAAGACTGGTTCATCACCGCCACCAACTGGAAACCCGCCGAAGCGTCGGTGTTCGGCCTCGCGCTCGCCCGGCTTCGGCTTGGCGACACCGAAGGGTTCGACGAGGTGGTGTCAGAATGGGGTCCAGTCTATCCGGCGGTGGAAAGCCTGGTCACCGGCCAGGGCGTGCAGCCGGAAGCGCCGAGCCAGGAAGAAAATCCGGACGAAAGCCTGCGCCAGACCGGTGTGCAGCAGATCGAATGCGGTCCGATCAAGGAGCGCCTGGCCGCCGCCGAGCGCCGTCGCCAGGGGCTACCGCCGGAAGAAACGACGACAGCGCGCCGCATCACGGGCATGCCGCAGCGCCTGACCCGCACGGTCACGCCGACCCGGGCCACCACTCCGACCCGCGCGACCACGACCTCGAGCACGGCAGTCTCGGCCACCGAAACCATGGCCGGCACCCAAACGGCGGCCGTCTCCGGCACGTCGGGTACGCTCGCCTACACGGAAACCGGCAGTGGAACGAGCTGGTCGGGCTACAGCCCGCGGGCCGGCCAGCAGTCCAGCAACGGCGCCATCCTCTACACCGGCGGCGTGCCGAACTGGGGCACCGACACCTCCACGGCCACCGTGCTCGCCACGGGCGGACCGGACGTGATCGCGATCAACACCGATCTCGCCTACGGCACCACCCGCAACGTCTCCTCGAACCGCTTGGTCGATCGCGCGCCGGGAACCTCGACGGCCGTGATGAACGCCTATTCCAGCGGCGACTACAAGGGCTGCGTCGGCGTCACCGACACCGCGATCCGCCGAGGCACCTTGACCGGCGGCGACGCTCTGGCCCGTGGCTGGTGCCTGTTGGAACTGGACCGTCCGGTCGAGGCCGCCATGGCTTTCGAGGCCGCCTACGCAACCTCGTTCGACCGCAACCGGATCGCCGACTCTGCCTATGGCGAGACCCTGGCGAAGGCCGAGACGAACCTGACCAACGAGGCGGCGATCGCGGCGACCAAGTCGCCCCAGCCTCGCACGCGGCGGGCGGAGATGTCGCGCGAACTTCTGACCCAGCGGGCCCTCGCCGCCTATCGTGACGGCAAGTATGCCGACGCGATCATGGCCCTCGACGAACGCTCGCGCGTGGCGCCCGAGCAGCGCGACCTGATGCTGATGCGTGGCTATGCCCACTACAATCTCGGCCAGTGGAAGGCCGCCGAGCGGATCTTCAAGGCCCTCGACGCGGCCGCCTCCACACCGGAGACCCGCGGCGCGCTTCAGGTCATCCGCTTTGCACGCGAACCGCAGCAGCGGCGGTTCTAAAGCGTTTCCAGGCTAAGTGGCAAAAGCTTGCGGCTCGCGCCAGCGCACTGGCTTGGCGGATCAAGTCTCTCGCGTGTGCCAGCCCGCCGCCCTCGACGCTCCGCGAGAGCACAATCTCCGGATAGGAACGGTGCTCTCAATCGCACGAAATGCGCCATATCTACCTATCCGAGCAATTTTTCGCCCCCACTCGCTTCAATCCAATCAAGA
This sequence comes from Amorphus sp. 3PC139-8, assembly GCF_040750475.1. Taxonomy (NCBI): domain Bacteria; kingdom Pseudomonadati; phylum Pseudomonadota; class Alphaproteobacteria; order Hyphomicrobiales; family Amorphaceae; genus Amorphus; species Amorphus sp. 3PC139-8. The sequence goes on from NZ_JABJVY010000003.1 coordinate 161,949, forward strand.
TTTAAGCTACGCATTTCATAGGCTAATCGACGGTCTGGATTCGCCATGCTCGGGGGCGCGGCATGGCGAGGGACAACGAAGCCGTGGTCTCCAGGGTGCTCGAACAAGGCGATTGACGGAGGTCAGCCACGTTTCGGCGATCGTCGAAATCAAAGCGCGCACGAACGACCGAGGGGCGACTAAAAGCACTTCCGGTCAGAGAGTTTCCCGTTCAGATTGAATGAGCCTGAACGAAAAGGAAGTGCTCTCGGTCCGGGATGCGGGGCACACGCGCATGCTTTTGGAGTATGGGACGATCATGATGATGGCGGGCGTGTGCAGTGCCGCGCTCTGCATCTCCGCGATCGTTTCCTGGGCCGCCGACCGCCACCACACTTTCATGATCATCTGGTCCGGCGCGACATTGACGTACGTCGCCGCCACGATGGCGTTCGGCCAGTATGCGCAGAGCGCTGCCCCGACCACCGGCTGGATCGCCTCGATCACACTGATCCTGGGCTCCGTCTTGGCCTGGATGGCGGCGGCGGATTTCGAGAACGGACAGGCGCCGGCCGTTGGCGGCTTCGGACGGCTGATCCCGGCCGTCGTCTTGATCACCGCCCTCGCCCTTGTCGGACGCAACGGCCTGATGTTGGCGCTCACCAACCTGATCACCTGCGCCGTCCTTGCGGAAACGGCTACTATCTACTATTGCGCGCGCCGGGAAAGCCCCGCCTACCTCATCGGCCTCGCCGGCTTCTATGGTGTTGCCGCCGCCTCGTTCGCGATCTGCGGAATCTCGCTCCTCGTGTTCTATCCGGTGGATTTTCTGGGCGTGCCGGACTCTTGGGCGGAAACCGCGAACGGAATCCTCAGCGTGCTGTGCCTCACCGGTATCGGAGCCCTCTCCCTTGCGCTCGTGCACCAGCGGGCGGCCAACCGCCACCGCGTCGACGCGATGACCGATTCCCTGACCGGCCTCCTCAATCGACGCGCCCTGATCGAACTCGGCCGCACCAACGGACTGTCGCTCTGCGGCGCATCGGCCATCGTCTTCGACCTCGACAACTTCAAAGTCGTCAACGACACCCACGGCCACGCCATCGGCGACATGGTGCTCAAACGGTTCGCGATGGTGTGCCGCCAGGGGTTGAGGGCGACCGATCTCGCCGCCCGGATCGGCGGCGAAGAATTCGCCGTGGTGCTGCCGGGAACAGACGCGACCAGCGCCCACCTGGTGGCCGATCGCATCCGCGATCGGTTCGAACGCGAGCACATTGTGACGCCCCGGGCCATGGTCCACGGATGTACGGTCAGCGCGGGCGTCTTCGCCTCGCCTCCCGCCACCTGCTACCAGATCCAGGACCTCATCTCGCACGCCGACGCTGCGCTTTACGAGGCAAAGCAGTCCGGTCGCAATCGGGTCTGCATCCTCCCCATCCCGGCTGAAATCAATTAGAACGCGTTGAGGATCGGCCGACGAGGCTGGACGCCGTTTTAGACTTTCAGCATGCCTTCCGCCACAAGGACCGCAGATCCGCCGATCCGCGCGGCGTGCAGGGCCCCGTCTTCGGCCACATCGACCTCCAGTGCAATCAGCGACGGCCGCCCCATCTCAATTCCCTGCTCCAGCAGGAAGCGGTGGCTGCCGGACGTGAGCTGCCCGTAGCGATGCAAGATACCGGCGAACGCTGCGGCCGCCGATCCGGTCGCCGGATCTTCCACGATGCCGAAGGCGGGCGCGAACATGCGGGTGTGATAGGTCGCATCCGGCCGCTCGACCTCGGCCGTGTAGAGATAGGCCGACAGATATCCCCTTTCCTCGGAAAAGACGGTATCCCAACGGTCCATTCGCGGTGCCGCCCGGCGAATGGCGTCCAGCCCGTTGACCGGAATCGCCATGTACGGAAAGCCGACGCCGGAAACGGCAATCGGGAAATGGCCGAAACCGATTTCGTGCGGCGCCAGGCCGAGCACATCCGCGACCGCTTCGACACCCGGCGCGGAATCGGCCACTTGCGGCAGCCGCGGCAGGTCGAACTCGGCATAGGCCGCGCTTGTGGAGCGAAACGCGACCCCGCACCGCACCAGCCCGATCTTCTCCTCAAGCACCACGACAGCGTCGAGGTCGCTGCTCTGTCCGAGCCTGTCGCTGCCCAAAAGGACCGCCGTTCCCACTGTCGGATGCCCGGCGAACGGCAACTCCTTGGCCGGGGTGAAAATGCGCACGCGCGCGGTGTGCGCGGGATTTTCCGGCGGCAGAACGAACACCGTCTCCGACAGGTTGAACTCCTTGGCGATCGCCTGCATGGCGTCGTCGGAGAGCCCCGCCGCATCGCGCACCACGGCAAGCTGGTTGCCGCTGAGCGCTTGATCGGTGAAGACGTCGAGAACGGCGTAGCGTCGATCCATCGAATCCCTCGTCGAATATTGGTCAGGCCGCGAAAAGCTGCCGGGCGATCGCCAGACTGTAGGGTGGCAAGCCTAGCATGGAAGGGTCTGTTCGCGCGTCCAGCACGACAACATCCTGCAGCTCCGGATCATTGTCCTCGTGCAGGAAGTCGCGCACCCGCGCAGCCAGCGTCGCGCCATCTTGCGGGAAGCGCAGAACCTGGATCAACGCCCCGTAAGGCGGATCGCTCGCATACCAGAGCTTGGGCTCGCGCGCGGCTTCGTCGACACGAAGCCCCGTCTCTTCGGCGAGTTCACGCGCGATCGAGCCGAACATGTCGACCCGGCCGTCGATCACATCGTTCAGGTCCGGCGTTCCGCCGACCAGCTTGACGGTGCCGGGGTCGTCCGTGCGTCGCCCCATACGACCAAGCAACAGGCCACCATCGCGAGAGACGACCGCCGCCGCCCCGAACAGGTTCGTCAGGCGCGGCTCCGGTCCGCCCCACGCCATGAAGGCGGAGAAGGTGGCGTAGTCGACCGGCACGGCCACCGCGGAAAGCGCAGCGCCCTGGACGGCGACGTCCTGAAACAGGAGCACGGTGCCGTTGAACAGGGCGGGATTGGCGGCCACCGCCGCGTTCCAGCGCGCCTCGATATCGGCGCGCCGGATCGTCGCAAACGCCGGCACGACATCCCGGAAGCCGATGGCGAACGACGACACCGGCCGAAGCACAATGTCGCCGTCCGCTGCCATCTCGTTCGCCTCCCGGAGCGTACCGGATCGGACGAAGCTAGTTCTTCGCCTTGTCGACCAGCGCCTTTTCGCGGATCCACGGCATCATTTCGCGCAGTTTAGCACCGACCTCTTCGATCTGGTGAGCGTTGTTGCGCGCGCGCGTGGCCTTGAAGGAGGTCTGGTTGACCTTGTTCTCCAGCATCCAATTGCGGGTGAAGGTGCCCGACTGGATGTCGTCGAGCACGCGCTTCATCTCCGCCTTGGTCTCCGGCGTGATGATGCGCGGACCGGTGACGTACTCGCCATATTCCGCGGTGTTGGAGATGGAGTAGTTCATGTTGGCGATGCCGCCCTCGTAGATGAGGTCGACAATCAGCTTCACCTCGTGCAGGCATTCGAAATAGGCCATCTCCGGAGCATAGCCCGCCTCGACCAGCGTTTCGAAGCCGGCCCGGATCAGTTCCACCAGACCACCGCACAGCACGGCCTGCTCGCCGAACAGGTCCGTCTCGCATTCCTCGCGGAACGAGGTTTCGATGATGCCGGCGCGGCCGCCGCCGATGGCGCTGGCGTAAGACAGGCCGATATCGTGGGCGTTGCCGGAGGCATCCTGAGCGATCGCCACCAGGCAGGGCACGCCGCCGCCGCGCTGATATTCCGAGCGCACCGTGTGGCCGGGGCCCTTCGGCGCGACCATCAGCACATCCAGATCGATGCGGGGCTCGATCAGGTTGAAGTGCACGTTGAGCCCGTGGGCGAACAGGAGGGCGGCACCTTCCTTCATGTTGGCGTGCAGGTGGTCGTTGTAGATGTCGCCCTGGAGCTCGTCAGGGGTCAGCATCATCACCACGTCCGCCCAGCCGGCGGCATCGGCGACTGACATCACCTTGAAGCCCTCGGCCTGGGCCTTGCGCGCCGTCGCCGATCCTTCGCGCAGCGCGACGGCCACTTCCGCCACGCCGGAATCGCGCAGGTTCAAGGCGTGTGCATGGCCCTGGCTGCCGTAGCCGACGATGGCAACCTTCTTGCCCTTGATTAGGTTAAGGTCGGCATCCCGATCGTAATAGACGCGCATGACCGTGTTTTTCTCCTTGGATTGTCTTGCCGAGCCGGCCGGACACGGTGGTCCCGACGCTTGGAACACGACGAATTTGGATCTCAGTCGCCCAAACTCGTTCAACGTGATCGAACCGAGTTAAGTTAAAGCGGGATGCGGGCGGGAAACGATCTCCACTTCGCCTGGAAACGCTCTAGCAGCCGATCGTTGCCGAAAACCGCAGCGAGCCGCGTTGTAACGCTCCTGGAAGCGAATGCAAATGGTGCATGAAGAACTTTGGATGATTAGGATCGGACCAGGGTCAGGCGCTTCGCCGCGCGGGTGATGGCGGTGTAGAGCCAGCGGTCGCGATGCTCCTTGAAGGCGAAGCTTTCGTCGAACAGCACCACGTCGTCCCACTGGGAGCCCTGGGCCTTGTGAACGGTCAGCGCATAGCCGTAGTCGAACATGTCGGTGCCGCGTCGAAGCTGCCACGGAATCGAGTCCGGCCCATCCTGAAAAGCCTGCTTCAGGACCTTGATCTTGGCGACCGGCGGGCGCGGCCCGGCGTCTTCCGCCTTCACCAGCATCTGCAGCGACTGGCCCGGCTTGGTCGACACCGAAGAGACGGTCCAGAGCCCGCCGTTCAACAGCCCCTTCTCGGTGTTGTTGCGCAGGCAGACCAGCTTGTCGCCGGCCAATGGCAGCACACCGGCGAAGCCCTTCAGCTCCCTTAGCCGCCCATTATAGAGCCGACGGGTCCGGTTGGTGCCGACGAGCACCTGATCGGCGGCCAGCACGATGTCCTGGTTGACATCGGCGCGTCCGATGACGGCGCTCTCGCCATAGCGGCCATGGCTGATCGGCTCGCCCTCGCGCACCTTCATGGCGAGGTCGATGATCGGGTTGTCGCGCGCCTGGCGGTGAACCTCCGTCAGCATGAAGTCCGGCTCGGTCTCGGTGAAGAAGCCGCCGCCGGCGACCGGCGGGAGCTGGCCGGGATCGCCGAGCACGAGGATCGGCGCTCCGAACGACATCAGATCCTGGCCGAGCGCCTCGTCCACCATCGAACACTCGTCGATGACCACCAAGGCGGCCTTGGACACCGAGCTTTGCCGGTTGAGCGAGAAGGTCGGCGAGACCTGCCCCTCGTCGTCCTCCTTGGTCTCGCCGCGGGGGCGATAGATCATCGAATGGATGGTGCGCGCGTTGGCGCAGCCCTTGTCGCGCAACACCTGGGCGGCCTTGCCGGTGAAGGCGGCGAACAGCACGTCGCCGTCGACGCCCTCCGCGATCTCACGGGCAAGCGTCGTCTTGCCGGTGCCGGCATAGCCGAACAACCGAAACACCTGGCTGTCGCCGCGCTTCAGCCATTTCTGGACGGCGGTCAGCGCGGCTTCCTGCTGGGGCGACCACTGCATGCTGTCTTCGATTCGCACTCTCGTCGGATTCGGGGCGAGTTTGCACGATTGCGCCGCCACGACCACCCCGCGACGTGCCGCAGATGGCCCACCAAATCCGCCCGGAAAGCGCGCCATCGTGGTTTTCCGCAAATTTTGCCGCGGGTCCGGCTTGGAAAACTGCTATCCCACTCCCCCCAAACCGCTTGAGACGACCACATTCAGCCGAAGGCGAGTATGACAGAGCCCCTTTCATCCGGCGCCCGCCAGGCGCGTATCATGGGTATCTTGAACGTCACGCCGGATTCCTTTTCCGACGGCGGCCGTTTCGACCGGCTCGGCGAAGCGGTCGATCATGCCCTCACGATGGTCCAACAAGGGGCCGACATCATCGATATCGGCGGCGAATCGACCCGACCCGGCCACGATCCGGTGGACGCGGAAACCGAACTCGCCCGCGTGACCCCGGTGATCCGGGAACTCAAAAACCGGATCGACCGTCCGCTGTCGATCGATACCTCCAAGGCCGCTGTGGCCGAACGCGCGCTTGCCGCCGGCGTGTCGATTCTCAACGACGTCTGGGGCCTGCAGCGCGATCCGGAGATCGCCGCCGTCGCCGCCGCCTTCGATGTGGAGACGGTCATCATGCACAATCGCGAAAGCGTGGATGCGGAGATCGATATTTTCGAGGACGTCGTCCGCTTTTTCGAAAAAAGCCTGGAGAAGGCGCAGCAAGCCGGCCTTGCCAGCGAGCGCATCGTGCTCGATCCGGGCATCGGCTTCGGCAAGACGCTGGGCCAGAACCTGTCGCTGCTGAAAGACGTTCCTCGATTGAAAACGCTCGGCTTTCCGATCCTGATCGGGCTCTCCCGCAAATCGATGATCGGCAAGCTTCTCGGCACCGAAGTCGGCGACCGGCTGCTCGGCACGCTGGTGCTGGACACGCTGGTGCTAGCCTCCGGTGCCGACATCATCCGGGTCCACGACGTTGCCGAGCACGTCGCCGCCCGCACCTTAGTGGAGGCCGTGGCCAATGCCTGAACGATCCGATCGCCTGTTCATCCGCGGCCTGGCCGTATTCGCCCGTCACGGAGTGCATCCGGCCGAGGCGGAGCTGGGCCAGCGCTTCAACATCGACCTCACTCTGGAACTCGACACCAGCGAAGCCGGCGCGCACGACGACTATTCCCGCACGGTCTGCTACGGCGACGTCTATACGGCCGTGCGCGCCATCGCGGAGACGGAGCGTTTCAAGCTGATCGAGGCCCTTGCCGAGGCCATCGCTGCGCGGCTGCTTGCCGATTTTCCGCGACTGACCGCGGTCGAAATCGAGATCCGAAAGCCGTCCGCGCCGATCGCCGGCATCTTCGATACGGTCGGGCTCTCCATTCGGCGCGCGCGCCGGGCGACATGACCTCGGTCGACGTCACCATCGGGCTGGGCGCAAATGTCGGCGACGCTCAGGCGACGATCGCCCGCGCCCTGGATGCCCTGGCGCGCACGCCCGGGATCGAGCTGGCCGTCGCCTCGCCCTTCTTCGCAACGCCGCCTTGGGGCTACGAGGCCCAAGACTGGTTCGTAAACGCCTGCGCCGCCGGCACCACGACGTTAAGCCCCCGCGATTTGCTCGCCGCGTGCAAGAAGATCGAATCCGAACTCGGCCGCACGGAGACCTTCCGCTGGGGCCCTCGGGTGATCGACATCGACATTCTGACCTATGGCGACCGCGAGGTCGGCGAGCCCGACCTCATCATCCCGCACAAGGAGCTTTTGAACCGCGCCTTCGCGCTGATGCCGCTCGCCACCATCCGGCCGGAGCTGAGGGTGGCGGGAGAACGGGTCGCCGATGCCGCGGCCCGCTTTTCCGACGATCCGATCCGCGAAATCGCCCCGGCGTGGGAGCCGGGCGGCTGACCCTGCATGCCTCCCGTCCATTGATAGGCGGCGACGAACGGTCGAGTTGCGGCCTATCGCACCATTCCCGGAAATTGCCGTCGTTGGTAATCCCGCTCTGACGGCATGCCCGCGTTGTTTTCCCCACGTCCTCAAGAAGATTGCCGCATGGTTCGATTTGCGAAATTTGCCGTCCTTGCCGTCATCCTGCTGCTCGCAGCCGCGCTCCTCTATGGGCTCGGTGGCTATCTGGATGCGCGCGGTGACTCTGAGGCGCTCAGGGAGCGCGCCGATCATCTGATCGCAGAGGGACGAGGTCCGGAAGCACTCGGCCCGGGCAGAGCCGCGGACCTGCTTATGGTTCAGGATCCAGGGTTCCAAAAACACGGCGGCGTCGACTTCACGACGCCCGGGGCAGGATTGACCACAGTCACCCAATCGCTCTCGAAACGGCTGGCGTTCAAAGATTTCAAACCCGGTGTCCGCAAGATCCGTCAGACCGGCTACGCACTTGGACTGGAAGGTCAGCTCACCAAGAACCAGATCTATGCGCTCTGGCTGAATACCCTGGAAATGGGAAATGGTCCGGACGGATGGATGACCGGCTTCTTTCGGGCAAGCCAGTCGATCTACCAAAAGGAGCCCGCGGCGCTCTCCGACGGCGAATTTCGATCACTGGTGGCCGTACTGATTGCGCCTGTCCGCTATGACTTACGGAACCCGAGCGACGATCTTCACGAGCGTATCCGTCGCATCGAGCGCCTGACCAGCGGTGCCTGCACCCCCTCCGACCACGGGGACGTCTGGCTGGAAGGATGCGCCTGATACGGACAGGGGCAACTCATCGCTGCCCGTGATCTTTCGTGCTGGGCAGGCGGGCACGACCTTCTCATGTGCCATTCGCGCGTCGGCCCGCCACCACCACGATCCGATCCGATCCGCGAGATCGGAAGACGACCTGCCTGGAAGTCACCAACCAGCGCGCGACTGCGCAGCTGTCCTTAGACGGCCCTCCGCAGCGAAGCGGCGAAGCCGCGATAGCGTGAGGACAAAAGTGACTTACTGCTCTTCCTGGGAACGCACCAACCAGCGTGCGACCGCGCGCCGGTCTTTGGGTTCAACGCGTTTCCGGACGGAAAACCGGTTCCCACTTTTCCTGGAAACGCTCCGGGCCGCCCCCACGCAGCCGCGAGCAACGCGAGCTGGCGCGAGCGAAAAGAAATAAAAAATCGGTTCCCACTTCGCGGGAATGCGAAGCCAGCGCGCGACCGCGCGCCGGCCGGTCAGGCCGCCCCGTCCGGAGCGAAACGGCGAAGCCGTGACAGCGTGAGGACAAAAGCAACTTCCCACTTTTCCTGGGATTGCATTTTCCTCGTCGCAATCCCAAGCGGAAAACCGCTTCCCACTTTTCCTGGGATTGCATTTTCCTCGTCGCAATCCTGGGCGGAAAACCGCTTCCCACTTTTCCTGGGATTGCATTTTCCTCGTCGCAATCCCGGGCGGAAAACCGCTTCCCACTTTTCCTGGGATTGCTAGCGGGTCAGCCGCTTGTACTTCACCCGGCGCGGCACGATGGCGTCCGGACCGAGGCGGCGCTTCTTGTCCTCCTCGTAGTCGGCGAAGTTGCCCTCGAACCACTCCACGTGGCTGTCGCCCTCGAAGGAGAGGATGTGGGTCGCGAGCCGGTCCAGGAAGAAGCGATCGTGCGAGATCACCACGGCGCAGCCGGCGAAATCCTCCAGCGCGTCTTCCAGGGCCGCGAGCGTTTCCGTGTCCAGATCGTTGGTCGGCTCGTCGAGCAGGAGCACGTTGGCGCCCGACTTCAGCATCTTGGCCAAATGCACACGATTGCGCTGGCCGCCGGAGAGGTTGCCGACCTTCTGCTGCTGGTCGCCGCCCTTGAAGTTGAAGGCGCCGACATAGGCGCGCGACTGCATCTCGCGCTTGCCGAGCTGGATGACGTCGTTGCCGCCGGAGATCTCCTCCCAGACCGTCTTGTTGGCGTCGAGGGCGTCGCGCGACTGGTCGACATAGCCGAGCTTCACGGTCTCGCCGATCTCGATCTCGCCGGAGTCCGGCGTCTCCTGGCCCGTGATCATGCGGAACAGCGTGGTCTTACCTGCGCCGTTCGGACCGATGACGCCGACGATGCCGCCGGGCGGTAGCTTGAAGGAGAGATCGTCGATCAGCAGCCGGTCGCCGAAGCCCTTGGACAGGTGCTCGAAGGTGATGACGGTGTCGCCGAGGCGCGGGCCGGCGGGGATGATGATCTGGGCATCCGACGATTGGGTGCGGGCGTCGTTGCGCTTCACAAGCTCATCGTAAGCCTGGATACGCGCCTTGGACTTGGTCTGGCGGGCCTTCGGGCTCGACTGAATCCATTCGCGCTCGCGCTCCAGCGCGCGCTTCTCCGCCGCCGATTCCCGTTTCTCCTGCTCCAGCCGTTTGGCTTTCTTTTCCAGATAGGCGGTGTAGTTGCCCTCGTAGGGAATCCCGCGACCGCGGTCGAGCTCGAGGATCCAGCCGGTGACATTGTCCAGGAAGTAGCGATCGTGGGTGACGATCAGGATCGCACCGGGATATTCGCGCAGATGGTTTTCCAACCAGGCGACCGTCTCGGCGTCGAGATGGTTGGTCGGCTCGTCGAGGAGGAGCAGGTCGGGCTGATCGAGCAGCAACCGACACAGTGCCACGCGGCGCTTCTCGCCGCCCGACAGCTTGGAGACGTCGGCATCGTCGGGCGGGCAGCGCAAGGCGTCCATCGCCTGGTCGACCTGGCTGTCGAGATCCCAGAGATTCTGGCTGTCGATCTCGTCCTGGAGCGTGGCCATCTCCTCCGCGGTCTCGTCGGAGTAGTTCATGGCAAGCTCGTTATAGCGCTCCAGGATCGCCTGCTTGGCGGCAACCCCGTCCATGACGTTCTCGCGCACCGTCCGGCTCTCGTCGAGCTGCGGCTCCTGGGCCAGATAGCCCACGCGCGCGCCTTCGGCGACCCAGCCGTCGCCGGTGAACTCGGTGTCGATGCCCGCCATGATGCGCAGGAGGGTCGACTTACCCGAACCGTTCGGGCCCAGAACGCCGATCTTGGCGTCGGGATAGAAGGACAGGTGGATGCCGTCGAGGACCTTCTTGCCGCCGGCATACGACTTGGTGAGGCCCTGCATATGGTAGATGAACTGGCGTGCCATGGAGTTCCTGTCGGGAAATTGGAGCGGCCCGAGACGCGCCGGGCCGCATGATCTGGTGCCGTCTTCTACGCGAGCAACGGACCCGCTTCAATTGTGTCGGGTGACAAGACGCGGCAAGGGCGACTCCACCCTTGTTGTTACAGCCTAACCGGCACCCCGACTTCCAGCGTGCGGCGCTGAGGAAGCTGGAAATGATCGGCCGTGCGTTCCATGAAGCGGGCAAGCACCGCGAACAGCTTGGCCAGCAGGTCGCCCGGCCGTCGGATGCGCTCCGGGGCAACCGGCCGCTCGAACCCGACTACGTAGACGACGGTGTCGGAATCGATGCCTTCCGCCTTGAGCACCGGCCCGATGATCGCCGGCAGATTGACCGACTGCATATAGCCGACCGAAATGTCGAGGCGGAGGATGCCGCCTTTCATGGGGACCGTCTTCACCCGTTCGTCGCCGGTTACTCGTGGCCGTCCGGCAACCGTGACGGAGACGACGATCGCGGTGGAAAAGGTGGTACCCAACAGCCGGTCGAGCAGCACCAGCGTGGTCGGCGTGTTGGCGGAGGTGCGGGTCAGGAACACGGCCGGGTAGTCGATATTGACGGTCTCCTTCGCCTCTTTCTTGGCGAACTGGGGCAGCGGAATCGTGGTCGGTGCGAGCCAGGCCCGAGTGCGCGCCTGGCCGACCCGCCACGCCGCCATCACCAACAGCGCGAACGCGGCAAGCATCAGCGGCAGCCAGCCGCCGCTTTCGATCTTGCCGAGGTTGGCGACGAAGAACACCAGGTCGAACGCCAAAATGCCGACGACCACGGCGATCGCGACCCCGCGCGGCCAATCCCGCAGCCGGATCACGGCGGCGGCATATAGCACCGTCGTCGTCACCATAGCGGTCGCGACCGCAAGGCCGTAGGCGCCGGCCAGAGCGTTGGAAGAGCCGAACCCGATCACCACGACGATGGCCAGAATGCCGAGAAACGCGTTCACGGCCGGTAGATAGATGTGGCTTTCGTGCTCCTCCGCCGTGTGGATCGTGCGAAGCGGCACCAGATAGCCGATCTCCATCGCCTGCCGGGCGAGGCTCATAACGCCGGTGATGACGGCTTGCGAGGCAATCACCGTCGCCGCGGTCGCAAGCAGGAGCAGCGGGATGCGCAGAAGGTGCGGCGCGAGCGCGTAGAACGGATTTTGCAGCGCGCTCGGATCGGCGAGGATCAGCGCGCCTTGGCCATAGTAGTTCAGGAGTAGGCCGGGCATCGCGACCCCGTACCACGCCCAGGAGATGGCGCGCCGCCCGAACTGGCCGAGATCGGCATAAAGCGCCTCGCCGCCCGTGATCGCCAGGAACGCGGCCGACAGCACCGCAAGGCCGCGCACGGGATCGGCCGCCAGCAGGAGGACACCATGATGGGGCGACAGCGCCCGCAACACATGGAGATTGCCGGAAAGCCCGTAGAGACCCAGTAGGCCGAGCACGACGAACCAGATCAGCATGATCGGCCCGAACAGAACGCCGATACGATGCGTGCCGGCGCGCTGAGCCAGGAACAGAGCGGCCAGCACCATCACCGTCAGCGGCACCACCAGCGGATCGAGCGAGGGCGCGGCCAGCTTCAGCCCTTCCATGGCGGAGAGCACCGAGATCGCCGGCGTGATCACCCCGTCGCCGAACAGCATCGCCGCACCAAGAAGGGCGGCGCAAAGCAGCACGAGCTGCCATCGTCGCGCATCGGCATGCAGATTGAGCAGTGTCGCAAGCGCCAGAATGCCGCCCTCCCCGTCGTTGTCGACCCGCAGCACCATCCCGACATATTTCACCGCGATCGCCAGGATGATCGCCCAGGTGATCAGCGAGAGCACGCCCACCACCGCGACATCCGGCGCCATATGGCCGGCGGCCACCACGGTTTCGCGCAAGGAATAGAGCGGGCTGGTGCCGATGTCGCCGAACACGATGCCCAGCGCGCCGATGACGAGCATCCGCTGCTTGGGTGCGTCTCCAGTGGTGGCGCTGGCGGCGGTCATGTCAAAGACACGGGCGGACGATGCCTCATTGGGAATGCGACTGGCATGCGTTCTGGTGACCGAAGGCGCGTATTGGCGCCCGACCCGTCACAAGGTCCGTTGTCTCCGATACCATCTGCCCCCGCAATGCAAAATGACGGGCTTGGATGGTTTAAAAGTCGGTCAGTCCGCGAACTCGGCCCGGCTGTAGCCCTGAAGGTAGAGAAGCGCCGACAGGTCGCCATGGTCGATGCGCACGTCGGCGGCTTCCGCGACCTTGGGCTTGGCATGATAGGCGACGCCTAGGCCCGCGCCCTCCAGCATGGCGAGGTCGTTCGCTCCGTCTCCCACCGCCAGCGTGTCGGAGCGCGGCAGGTCGAGCTCTTCGATCAACGCCTCCAGACGCGCCCGCTTGGCGTCGCGGCCCAGGATCGGTTCGGCCACCGTCCCCAGAAGCGTGCCTCCCTCCACATGCAGCACGTTCGCCTGATGCTCGTGCATGCCCAGGCGATCGGCGACCGCGCTGGTGAAGACGGTGAAGCCGCCGGAAACGATCGCGGTATAGGCACCGTTCGCTCGCATGGTCTGGACCAGGGTGCGCGCGCCCGGCGTCAACGTGATGCGCGCGGCCAGCACCTCTTCGACGACGGAATCGGCAAGGCCTTTCAGAAGCGCGACCCGTTCGCGCAAGGCCGGCTCGAACTCCACCTCCCCGCGCATGGCGCGCTCGGTGATGCCGGCGATCTGCTCCTTTAGCCCGAGCGCGTCGGCAAGCTCGTCGATGCACTCCTGACCGATCAGGGTGGAATCCATGTCGGCGATCAGGAGCCGCTTGCGCCGGGCGAGCGGAGCCTGCACCACCACATCGATCGGCCGGTCGGCCAGCGCTTCGCGCAGCCGGTCCTGCCAGGTTCGTGCCTCGGTGGCAGACGGGTCGACAAAGGCGAGGTCAACCGCCACGTTGTCGGCCAAGACGGCGAGATCGGCCTCAGGCAGGAGCCGCATCGCCGCGGCAATCGCGGCGGTGTCCACCGCCGGATCGGCGGGATCGGCAATCAAAGTGGCGACGAGGTCCATCGTGAGGATCGCGGATCGGAACGAGGAAAGGGTGCGGGCGGTTTTGATAGCGGGGCCGACGGCCAGCGGCAAGTCGGCGCTCGCGCTCCGCTTTGCCGAAGAGTTCGGCGGACCCGTCGTCAACGCCGATTCCATGCAGGTTTATCGCGATCTCCGCGTGCTGACCGCGCGGCCGACCCCCGAGGACGAGGCCCGCGTTCCCCACAGGCTCTACGGCCACATTCCCGGCGAGGAAGCCTACTCGGTCGCCCGCTGGCTCGACGAACTCGACCCAATCCTGGCCGAGGCTTCGCAAACGGGGCAAACGCCGATCGTCGTCGGCGGCACCGGGCTCTATTTCACCGCGCTGCTATCGGGCCTGAGCGAGGTTCCCGAGATCCCGGAAGCGATCCGCAGCTACTGGCGGGCACGCGCACGCACGGACGGTGCCGCCGCCGTTTACGAAGCTCTTGCCGAGATCGATCCGACAATGGCGGAGCGGCTTCAGCCCTCCGATCCGCAGCGGGTGGTGCGCGCGTTGGAGGTGATGGAGACGACCGGCCGCTCGCTGGCCGACTGGCAGGCTCAGGCTTCGCCTCCCCGGCTGGAGGCCGCCCGCTGCCGCAAGATCGTGCTCGCACCGGACCGTGGCTGGCTCCGGGAGCGGATCGCCACCCGGTTCGAGGCGATGCTCGCTGCAGGCGCACTTGAAGAAGCCAAAGCCCTTGATGCAAAGGCGCTGGACCCTGCCCTACCGGTGATGAAGGCCATCGGGGTGCCGCCGCTGATTGCCCATCTGCGTGGGCTGCTCTCCCTCGATGGCGCCCGCCTGCGCACGGTTTCCGACAGCACCCGCTACGCCAAACGCCAAGAAACCTGGTTCCGCAATCGCTTTGCTGACTGGGAACGGATCGATCCGGCTGTGTGACAAGAGGCGAGGAGCGAAGCAAACGCGGCATGCAGGAAATGCTTGCGAAGCTTTCGAGACGCTTTCAGCCTCATCGCAATCCGTCAACTTTCCGCTTGACCGCATCGAGCGACCTTTCTACCGTGCGCCCAACGCAATTTCCGAGGTTTCCATGAAACACTCGCTTCTCGTAATTCGCACGCGCATCGCCAGGACGGGGTAGCCCCCGGCCGCGATTGGTGGTGCGCGTATCCAAGGGCCCTCGGGGCCCTTTTTTATTTCCTGGAACAGCCGTGGTCGGCGGCAGCGAACCGACCGGAAAGACAGGGTTGGAGGATGACATGCAGCGGGAGATGACGGGCGCCGAGATGGTCGTTCAAGCGCTGATCGACCATGGGGTCGATCGGATCTTCGGCTATCCGGGTGGCGCGGTGCTGCCGATCTACGACGAGATCTTTCAGCAGTCGGAGGTCGAGCACATCCTCGTGCGCCACGAGCAGGGCGCCGGCCACGCAGCTGAAGGCTTTGCCCGGTCGACCGGTAAGCCGGGCGTGTGTTTGGTGACCTCCGGGCCCGGCGCGACCAACGCGGTCACGCCGCTCGCCGACGCGCTGATGGATTCCATTCCGATGGTCTGCATCTCCGGCCAGGTCGCCTCCCATCTGATCGGCAACGACGCCTTCCAGGAGTGCGACACCGTCGGCATCACCCGGCCGTGCACCAAGCACAACTGGCTGGTGAAGCGGATCGAAGACCTGCCGCGCATCCTGCATGAGGCCTTCTATGTCGCCACCACCGGCCGGCCCGGCCCGGTCGTGGTCGACATTCCGAAGGATATCCAGCTTGCGCGCGGCGTCTACACCGGACCGCAGAACATCGCCCACAAGACCTACCAGCCGCGCATCAAGGGCGATCTGGACCGCATTCGCGAGGCGGTCGACCTGATGACGACGGCGAAGCGGCCGATCTTCTACACTGGCGGCGGCGTCATCAATTCCGGGCCGACGGCGGCCCAGCTCCTGCGCGAGCTGGTCAAGCTGACCGGCTTCCCCGTCACCTCGACGCTGATGGGCCTGGGCGCCTTCCCGGCGAGCCATCCCAACTGGCTCGGCATGCTGGGCATGCACGGCACCTATGAAGCGAACCTCGCCATGCACGGCTGCGACGTGATGGTCTGCGTCGGCGCGCGCTTCGACGACCGCATCACCGGCCGCGTCGACGCCTTCGCGCCGGGCGCCAAGATCATCCACATCGACATCGATCCGTCCTCCATCAACAAGACGATCCGGGCCGACATCCCGATCGTCGGCGACGTCGCCCACGTGCTGGAGGACATGATCCGGCTGTGGAAGGCCGCTGCCGTTGCCCCCGACAAGGCGGCCGAGAAGGCCTGGTGGGACCAGATCGCCACCTGGCGCGCGAAGGACTGTCTCGCCTACAAGAAGCGGCCCGACGTGATCATGCCGCAGGAGGCGATCGAGGCGCTCTACGCCGCGACCCACGACAAGGACGTCTACATCACGACGGAAGTCGGCCAGCACCAGATGTGGGCCGCTCAGCTCTTCAAGTTCGAGGAGCCGAACCGGTGGATGACGTCGGGCGGCCTCGGCACCATGGGCTACGGCGTGCCGGCGGCGATCGGCGTGCAGGTCGCGCATCCCGACAGCCTGGTCATAGACATCGCCGGCGATGCTTCGGTGCTGATGACCATCCAGGAGATCTCGACGGCGGTTCAGCACGACCTGCCGGTCAAGATCTTCATCCTGAACAACCAGTATATGGGCATGGTTCGGCAGTGGCAGCAGCTTCTGCACGGCAACCGGCTGTCGCACTCCTACACCGATGCGCTGCCCGACTTCGTGAAACTGGCAGAGGCCTATGGCGGCGTCGGGTTCCGGGTCGACAAGCCCGCCGATCTCGACGGCGCGATCGACGAGATGATCAAGGTGAAGCGGCCGGTGCTGTTCGACTGTCGGGTCGCCAACCTCGCCAACTGCTTCCCGATGATCCCGTCGGGGCGGGCCCACAACGAGATCCTGCTGTCGGCCGATGTCGACGACGTCGAGGCGGAAGTGCTCGAAGGCGCAATCGACGCGGAGGGCGCCGCGCTGGTTTGAGCGCGGCTCCTCTTTAAACGCAGACGGACCCCGATATGCTGATGAAACCGATCCAACCTGCCCGTACCCCCGACCCGGTCGAGCGCCATACCTTGTCGATCCTGGTCGACAACGAGCCCGGCGTTCTCGCCCGGGTGATCGGCCTTTTTTCCGGGCGCGGCTACAACATCGACACACTCACGGTCTCCGAGACCGAGCAGGAACGCCACGTCTCCCGCATCACCATCGTCACCACCGGCACGCCGATGGTAATCGACCAGATCAAGCATCAGTTGGAGCGGCTGGTGCCGGTGCATCGGGTCGCCGACCTCACCGTCGCCGGCGAAGCGATCGAGCGCGAGCTGGCGCTGGTGAAGGTGGCCGGCCATGGCGAGGCCCGGGTCGAAGCGCTGCGCCTCGCTCAGGCGTTCGGCGCCCGCACGGTGGATGCCACGCTGGAATCCTTCGTGTTCGAGCTGACCGGCTCGACCTCGGAAATCGACCGCTTCATCGGGCTGATGAGTTCGATCGGGCTGGTGGAGATTTCCCGCACCGGCGTCGCCGCCATCAGCCGAGGCGCGGAAGGGATGTAAGCCCCCTTGCCTTCCAATGTCTCCGCTCGTTGCAGCCTTTGGCGGAACGAGCGGAGCAAAATCGGACCATGACAGACGTCAGCGCGACGCCCGCGGCGCGGCGCCAACGATCTCAGGATCGCTCACCGATCCGTTCCCTCATCTGAGGATTGCTCGCGCGGCGGGAGCGGATGGGCCCGCGCCTGATGCCAGCCGACCACCGCCCCCGGATGGGCATCGACGGAGGCGAAATAGGGCTTGATGTCGAGAAGCGGCGTACGGTCCAGACAGTCGATGCCGGTCACCAACAACCCGTCCTCATGAACGTCCACCACTCGCGAGACCGCGAGACCGATCGGGTTGGGCCGATTGGGCGAGCGGGTCGCGAACACGCCATGGCTGCGATCGTCGGTGGGCGGCACGAGCGCGATCACGTCCCGGCTCGCCTGGTCGAGCCAATAGAGAAGCAGGACGTGACTGACCGTCTCCAGGGACGCAAGCCCCGGCCGGTAAGGCGGCGCCAACCGCACCTGAGCAACAGCATCGCTCTCGCCGGCGTTGCGCGGGCAAGCGCTGCGGTCGGTCCAGGGCGTGCGGATTTCGCCAATGAAAACCAGCCCGGCATCGCTTGGCGCGTGTGCCGGATCGACGTCGAGCCGCGTGCGTTTCTGCGCCATCGATCTCCCCTGCGTCCGGCACCGCGCCATGATCATCGGCCGCCCGGGTGCCGGCTTCAAGGCCGGAGAGGACAAATCCAAGATGATGCGGGGCAACGCGGCGAAAACGTCGACCGCTGCCGCCGGCCGGATCTCTCGGCGGGCGGACAGCGGCTGCGGGATCGGCATGACCTGAACTCTCGTTCCTCCCCGTCGCGCCGGTTCCGGCGAAAACCGGCGCCCCTTTTGCCTGACGCGCTCCGGGGCCTTTTCCGCTCAGATGGTTCTATCTGAGCGCCAAGAAATGGCTCCAGGTTCAATAGGTTGAGCAAGTCCTTTTTCGCTCAAGTTGAGTCAATTTGAACGGGACGTGCTCTACCGACAAAAATGGTGGCGTCCGTCATAGCCCAAATACATGCCGGTATCCGGATTGAACGACCGGTAGCGGGCATCGCAATAGGAATACCAGGCCGGCGACCACGGAGCGGGACGACCACCGCGATAGTAGGCCGGCTCCTCGTAAACGGTGACGGTCCGCGGCTGGGACAGGGCCCCGCCCACGATCGCCCCGGTGGCGAACCCGATGACCCCGGCCGCCGCAGCGCCGCCGCCGCCTCCGGCTTCGGCCTGTTGAACCGGCAGCGCGACCAGTCCTGTCGCGATCGCAACCGTCGCGACACCGGCGGCCAAAGTATTACGAATGAAATGAGACATAGCTCTTCTCCCTCTTTTCCCAAGTTCGGGTCGTCTCGACGATCGATAACGTGTCCCGATGATCATTAAGATGGGAGAGAAAGGGAGAAGGCGAAGTGACGACAGTCACAAGACGGTCGAAACCGGCAAGAAGAGCAAAATCACGGACGACAGCGACGGCAAAAGGCCCTGCTCCGCCCAACAAAAAACGCCGTCGGAAGCCCGACGGCGTTCACAGTCGACCACTCTTGCGAGGAAACTCAGGCGAGCTGGATGTTCACAGCCTGCGGGCCGCGGCCACGCCGGTCGTT
The DNA here is from genome assembly GCF_040750475.1 of Amorphus sp. 3PC139-8. Lineage (NCBI taxonomy): Bacteria > Pseudomonadati > Pseudomonadota > Alphaproteobacteria > Hyphomicrobiales > Amorphaceae > Amorphus > Amorphus sp. 3PC139-8. The sequence goes on from NZ_JABJVY010000003.1 coordinate 180,863, forward strand.
TTCCACCTCGAACGACACCTTTGTGCCCTCGTCGAGAGCCGGCAGACCGGAACGCTCGAGCGCGGTGATATGGACAAACACGTCTTTCCCCCCAGCTTCCGGCGTAATAAACCCGAAGCCCCGCGTGGTGTTGAAGAATTTCATGGTGCCGTTCTGGCGCATGGGAAGTCCCTTTCCCGATGGTCAATTAGGATCGCGGTACACCGGACCGAGACCGGTCCGATCTCGGAAACCTCGGGAAAGCCAGGCCCATCCCCCACGGGTGACACGTCTTAACCAAATCTCCGAGGGCGCCCCTAATCCATCCCGAGACGCCTACCTTTCCACATATGCCGTGGATTGCCCTTCAACTCAAGCGAATTTCAGGCAACTCCATGGGCGTTGTGCTTCGCAAGACGACGGGTTAGCAAGGTATCGCATGACATTGGAAAGGTTCTTCGGCTCAAAATGACTCCTCCTCTCAAGTTCTTGATCGTTCCGGTGACGCCGTTTCAGCAAAACTGTTCGATCGCATGCTGTACCTCGACCAATCGAGCGGCAGTGGTAGATCCCGGCGGCGATATAGACCGGATCAAGGCGGCGATCGCGGAAGCGGAAGTCGTCCCGGAGAAGATCCTGCTGACGCACGGCCACATCGATCACGCCGGCGCGGCGACCGCGCTCGCCGAGGAGCTCGGCCTTCCGATCGAGGGACCGCAGATCTACGATAAGTTCCTGCTCGACGACATCGAAACCGACGGTGCCCGGCTCGGCATTCCGGCCCGACCGGTGTCGCCGGATCGATGGGTGGAAGAAGGCGACACCGTCACGATCGGCGAAGCGCGCTTCGACGTTCTACACATCCCCGGCCACACGCCCGGCCATGTCGTCTTCGTCTATGCCAGCAAAGAGATCGTGATCGGCGGTGACGTTCTGTTCGCCGGCTCCATCGGGCGAACCGATTTCCCCTATGGCGACCACGATGCGCTGATCTCCGGGATCAAGACCAAGCTGATGGCGCTTCCCGACGAGACCGTGATCCTGCCGGGTCACGGCGAGGCGACCACCATCGGCCAAGAGCGGCAGACTAACCCGTTCCTCCAGGGCTAACGCGCCCGCGCGCGTCGCGCTTTTGCGAGAGAGAAGAGTTCGGATGCCCGAGATATCGATCCGTCCGCTTGACGCGGAGGATGGCCCGCACCTTGCGCGCATCTTCTTCTGCGCCGTCTACGACGGTACGCGCGCACACTATAGCTTCCGCCAGCGCAGGGCCTGGGCCGGCGATGCAATCATGGCCGCGCGCTGGCAGGAAGCGGCCGAGATGACCGGCTTCGTTGCCCAGCTGGACGACGAGCCGGTCGGGTTCATGACCATCGACGCTGCGGGACACATCGAGTTCGCATTCGTATTGCCCTCGCTTGCCGGAACCGGGATCGGTTGGAGGCTCTACGAGGCGGTTGAAGCGAAGGCCCGCGATTTCGGCGCGACCGCCCTCACCGTAGAGGCAAGCGAAATCGCAAAACCGTTCTTCGAGCGCCAGGGCTGGACCGCTATCGCCCGTCAGTCGGTCACCCGGCGCGACGTCACCCTGACAAACTACAAGATGGAAAAGGTGCTCTGAACGTCTCCGACCACAGCGCGATACACATCGCACGTCATTCGGTGTCGAGCGCGAGGCCGAACCGATCGCGAAACGCAGCCTCTCCTTTACGCGTGACGCGGAGCGCCCGACTGCCATCCACCTTCCGGATCCAGCCGGACGCAAGCGACAGGTCACAGAGCGCCGCCCCGACCCGGCCCGCCAGATGCGGCCGGCGCTCGCTCCAATCCAGACACGGGCGGCAAAGCACCCGCGTCGTGCGCCTGCCGCTCGTCTCCGTTGCTAAGTCGATCCCAAGGTCGGAGAAGAAGGCAAGGCCCTGGTCCGTCACGAGGCCACCATCGGACGCGAGATCCACGTGCCCCGCCGTCACCAGCCCATCGGCAAGCGCCACGCCCAGCCGTCCGGCGATATGGTCGTAGCAGGTGCGCGCGGTTCTGAGGGCGGCGTCGCGCGGACCGGTCGCAACCCGACGCGTGGGGGCGAGCGCCGAGGCGACCTGCATCAGGCTCTCGACCATCTGCGCCACCATCGCCGAGGCGAGCCGATAGTAGCGGTGGCGACCCTGCTTCTCCACGGCAAGCAGCCCCGCCTCGGACAATCTGGCGAGATGGCCGCTTGCCGTTTGGGGCGTCACGCCGGCCACCCCAGCCAGTTCGCTGGCCGTCAACGCCCGTCCGTCCATCAGCGCATGTAGCATCGCCGCGCGGGCCGGATCGCCGGCAAGGGACGCAATCTCGGCAAACTGAGCCTGGGTCGCCATCGTCGACCTCCGCAGACGTGAACCATACGTCCCACCTTAGACCCATTCCACGTTTCTCGGATTCAGGGAAAGGATCTAAGTTATTGTTTCGGCGCGTTTCCGGACGGCCAACCGATTTGCACTTGGTCTGGAAACGCTAGCAGGCCAGAGCGCAAGATGCTTCGGCCGCCACCGAACTGTGAACGGATGCGCCCTTCGCCAGACAGTGCTAGCCCATCACGCGTCGATGGACGATCGACATCGCCGCGAGCGCACCGTCGGCGACCGCAAAGGTCACCGAGTGCGGCATCCGCGCCATATCGCCGACGGCGTAGACACCGTCGACGGTGGTCTGCTTGTCGGCACCGGTCTTCACGACCGGGCCGAGCGGAGTCTCGTCCATCGTACAGCCGAGATCGGCGGCAAGTGGACTGGTCATCACGAGTTTGGGCGCGAGATAAAGCCCGACCGTCTCCACCAGCCGCCCATCGGCAAGCCGCACGCCATCAAGGCCACGCCCCGTCGCCTCAACAGCCACCACCGGTGTCTCCTCGATCGTTACGCCCCGAGCGACGAGATCTCCGCGATCCTCGTCGCTCAATTCCACTTTGCCATCGACGAACAGCGTCGTCGGTCCCCATAGCGGGATCACGCGGGCCTGGATCAGCGAGGCTGGACCGGTCGCGAGCACTCCGAGCGGCCCGCCGCCGAACTCATAGCCGTGACAGAACGGACAATGGATGACGCTTTCGCCCCAGTGCGTTGCAAGGCCGGGAATATCGGGAAGCACATCGCTCACCCCGGTCGCCAGGATCAGGTAATCACCGCGCGCGGTCCGTCCGGTCTCCGTCTCCACCTGAAAGCCCGCCGCTTCCGGCCGGGCCACGATGACCCGATCGGAGATCAGCGTCGCGCCATCATAAGCGGCGATTTGGCTCCGCGCCCGGTCCAGGATTGTGGCCGGGTTGTCGCCGTCGCTGCCGAGAAAACCGTGCGAGGCGGAGGCGAACCGGTTGCGCGGGCTTCCGGCGTCGATCACCGCCACGCAGAAGCGGGCACGGACAAGCGACAGGGCAGCGGACAGGCCGGCGAACGAGCCGCCGACGACGATTGCATCATAGTGGTCCATGATCGCGATCTTTCGATTGAGCTGCCCAGCGCGCGCGAAAATCGCGGTCCAGGTCGGCCAACGTGATTTCCGAAAACCGGGTCAGAAGCAGGTCTTCCGCTTCGCGCATGGCGCCGGCGATTTCCCGGTTCACCGCCTGCTCGATAAGGCAGACGGGGGTCTCGTTTCGGTTGCCGAAGGCGAAAATCGTCGGAGCGCCGAGGGCGTCGTAGACGTCGCGCAAAGTGATGCGTTCGAGCGGGCGCGACAGGGTCCAGCCCCCGCCCTGGCCGCGTCCGGAGGTGACGATGCCGGCCTCACGCAAGCTCGCCATGGTGCGCCGGACGACGACCGGGTTGGTACCGAGATGCCGGGAAAGGACCTCGGAGGTGGCGCGCGCGTCCTTCTCGGCAAGGTGCAACAGGACGTGGAGGACGGAGGAAAGGCGGCTGTCGAGCTTCATGTAACTTCATATGTTACGATTTGTGCCGACATGCAAGAGGCCCCTCGCATCGTCGCGAGAGGCCTCTTTGGCCAATCGAACAGAAATCTCACACTTTCGCGAGGACGCTTCCCAACGAAGCGGAAGCCAGCCCTCGCTGTCGCTGTTTGGTTCTAAACGTCCAGATTTTCCACTTGCAGTGCGTGGTCCTGGATGAACTCGCGGCGCGGATCCACGGCGTCACCCATCAGACGGGTGAAGACGTCGTCGGCGTCGTCGGCCTCGGAAATGCGGACCTGCAGCAGCGAGCGGGCGTCGGGATCGAGCGTCGTCTCCCAGAGCTGGTCGGCGTTCATCTCGCCCAGGCCCTTGTAGCGCTGCATGGAGATGCCCTTGCGGCCGACATCGTAGACCGCATCGACCAGCGCGCGCGGACCGCGGATCTCCGTGGTCTTGTCCTTGCGCGAGAGCACCGCCGCCTTGCCGAACACCTCCTGGAGGTAGGTCGCCTGGTTATCGAGCTTGCGGGCATCCGACGAGCCGATCAGGGCGGCGTCGATGACGGCCACTTCGCGCACGCCACGCACCGTGCGCTCAAAGCGCAGGCTGCCGTCTTCTTCCGCGACACCTTCCCAGCCGCGCTCCCACTCGTCGGCAAGGATATCGAGCCGACGCGCGATGTAGGCCGCGGCCGTGGCCGCCTTTTCGGCGTCGTGCAGGATCTCCTCGTTGAGGGCGCCGGCGATCGCCGCCTGCTCTACCACGTCGCGCGGATAGCGCGCATGCAGCCCGTTGAGCACGTTACGCACCGAGCGCGCACGCTCCACCACGGTGCGCAGATCCGGCCCCGCGCGCACCTCGCCGGAGGCGAGCGTCAGCGTCGCATCCTCCAGCCCGGTGTCCGTCAGATAGTCCTCAAGCGCCTGTTCGTTCTTCAGATACTGCTCGGACGAGCCGCGCCGCACCTTGTAGAGCGGCGGCTGGGCAATAAAGAGGTGGCCGCGCTCGATCAGTTCCGGCATCTGGCGATAGAAGAAGGTCAACAGCAGGGTCCGGATGTGGGCGCCGTCGACGTCCGCATCCGTCATGATGATGATCTTGTGATAGCGCAACTTGTCGGGATCGAACTCTTCCCGACCGATACCGGTGCCAAGTGCGGTGATCAGCGTCCCGATCTCGTTCGACGACAGCATCTTGTCGAAGCGGGCCCGCTCGACGTTCAGGATCTTACCGCGCAGCGGCAGCACCGCCTGATTGTTACGATGGCGACCCTGCTTCGCCGACCCGCCTGCCGAGTCACCCTCGACCAGGAACAGCTCCGACTTCGACGGGTCCCGCTCCTGACAGTCGGCGAGCTTGCCCGGCAGCGACGCGATATCCAGCGCGCCCTTGCGCCGGGTCAGATCGCGCGCCTTGCGCGCCGCCTCGCGCGCCGTGGCCGCCTCGACCACCTTGGTAACGATCTGCCGAGCGTCGTTGGGATTTTCCTCCAGCCAGGTCGAGAGCGCCTCGTTGAGCACATTTTCGACCACCGGACGCACCTCCGACGAGACCAGCTTGTCCTTGGTCTGGGAGGAGAATTTCGGATCCGGCACCTTGACGGAGAGGACACAGCTCAGCCCTTCGCGACAGTCGTCACCCGTCAGCGAGACCTTCTCGCGCTTCCCGATGCCGTGGGAGTCGGCGTAGGAGGTGATCTGCCGGGTCAGCGCCGCCCGAAAGCCGGCCAGATGGGTGCCGCCGTCGCGCTGAGGGATGTTGTTGGTGAAGCAGAGCACGTTCTCGTGGAAGGAGTCGTTCCACCACATCGCGACTTCGACCACTACGCCGTCGCGCTCGCCGCGCGCCGAGACCGGTGCGGAAAGAAGCGGCTGCTTGGTGCGGTCGAGCCAGCGCACGAACGCCTCCAGCCCGCCGTCATAGAGCATCACCTCTTCCTTGCGCTCCACGCCCCGATCGTCGATCAAGGTGATTTTTACGCCGGAATTGAGGAAGGCGAGCTCGCGCAGGCGCCGCTCCAGGATGGAGAAGTCGAATTCGACCTGGGAGAAGGTGTCGGTCGACGGCAGGAAACGCACCTCGGTGCCGCTCTTGCCTTCGGCGTCACCGACAACCGCGAGCGGCTCCTCGGCGACCCCGTGGCGAAAGCGCATGAAGTGCTCTTTGCCGTTGCGCCAGATCCGAAGGTCGAGCTCACTGGAGAGCGCATTCACCACCGACACGCCCACGCCGTGCAGACCGCCGGACACCTTGTAGGAGTTCTGGTCGAACTTACCGCCCGCATGCAGCTGGGTCATAATGACCTCGGCGGCCGAGACCCCTTCCTCGGAGTGGAGGTCGGTCGGGATGCCGCGGCCGTTGTCCGACACGGTGACCGAGCCGTCGGCGTTCAGCCGGGCAACGACCGTGTCGGCATAGCCCGCCAGCGCCTCGTCGATGGCATTGTCGACGACCTCGTAGACCATGTGATGCAGGCCCGAGCCGTCGTCGGTGTCGCCGATATACATGCCCGGCCGCTTGCGCACGGCATCCAGGCCCCTGAGGACCTTGATGGAATCGGCGCCATAAGCGTTCGAAGAATCGGCGGGCGTGGGTTCCGTCACCAAGAGCGTATCGTCCGAATCAGGGGTTCAAGAGCCCCTTTTATAAGGGGTCGGAAGGGCACATCAAAGGACGCCGCAACCACATGATATATGGGGGTTTTTAGCGGCTTCGCGAGGGCAATCCGGAAACGAGTGGCCGCAATTCGTGCTCCGTACGTCAATTGGAGCGGGCGGAAGATGTCTCGGCAGGCTTGCGAACGGGGTTCCGCCGCCCATGGCGCATGCGCATTTCCGGCACCGGTTTGGTCTCCGCGGCGTCGCCGATGCGTGCCGCCCAGGCGCCATAGCGGGCGGCGAGCCCCGGCGCCGAGACACCATGCAGAAAGGCACTCGCCACCACGGTAACGACGGTCGCGGCCATGATCAGGCCGCCGTGCTGGATGTCCTCGCGCTCCACGATCAACAGCGCGAACAGGATCGATGCGATGCCCCGCGGCCCGAACCAGCCAAGGAACAGCCGCGTCGGCCATCGCACGTCCGTACCGATCAGCGACAGCGCGATCGGGACCATGCGGATCACGGTCAGGCTCGCGAGCGCATAGACCAGCATCAGCGGATGGAAACGCTCGATCGCATGGGGAAGCAGCGCCACGCCGACCACCATGAAGGTGAGCAGCATCAAGATCCGGCCTTCCGTCTCCATGAACTCGTAGAGAAAGCGCGCCGGCCGGCCAAGCGTGTTGCCGAAGGCGAGCCCGGCCACGAAGGCGGCGATGAAACCGTTGCCGCCGACCACATCCGAAAGACCGTAAGCCAGGATCGCGGTCGCGAGCGCACCGATGCCGTCATAGCTTTCCGCCGCCTTGCCACGAGAGGCGAGCCGACGCATGGCCAAGGCCGCGCCGCATCCGACCCCGACGCCGACCACGCCGCCGAAGCCGATCTGGCCGGCGGCAAACAGCATCCAGCCGGAGACGCTGATATCAGGCGCATTCATGATGTCGCCCTGAGCGCCCACGCAAGCGATGAAGAACAACACCGCCGGCAGGGCCAGCCCGTCATTCAACCCGCTTTCCACGTTGATCGCTTGCTGCACCCGCGACGGCACAGACTCATCCGTCATCACCGGCTGGCTCAGCGCCGCATCGGTCGGCGCCAGCACGGCCGCCAGAAGCGCCGCCTCGAACAAGGTCACGGACGGGAACAGCCAGATCGCCGCAAGCGTGCCGGCCGCGATCGTCAGCGGCATGCCGATCGCCAGCGTGCGGAGCGGCAGATCGTGAAAGCGCAGGAGTTCCAACAGCCGAATCCGGGAGGCATCGGAGAAGAGCACCAGGATCAGCGTCAATTCCGCGACCAGCCGGACCGCACCGTTGGCGGCGTCGATCTCCGCCGCCCCTAGAACCAGCGGGCCAATCACCGCGCCGAACAGGATGAACAACATCGGCGAGCTGAGCGGCGAACGCGCCAACCGATCGCCCACGATCGCGAACAGGAGAACGCCGAAGGCGGCAAGCGCTACCGCCTCGACGGTCATCGCGCCGTCTCCGTCCCGCTTTGGGCTGGCTCTCCGCCGATTTCGGCCAGCGTTTCCGGCGTGTCGACATCGAGCGCGGCCGCCTGGCCGAGTTCAACCTCGACGATCGCGTCGGGATAGCCCTCTAAAACCTCCCGGCCGCCCTTGTCGCCGGTCACCGCCATCAGCTCCGGAAAGAAGCGCCTCGACCACAGCACCGGATTGCCGCGCCGCCCGTCATGGGTGGGAACCACAATCAGCGCACCGGTCTCCGGGTCGAAGGCGTCGATCAGCCGATCGATCATCGCCGGCTCGATCATCGGCATATCGCCGAGGAGCACGATAGCGGCTTCGATCTCGTCGGGAAGCGCGGCGAGCCCCGCCTTCAAAGAGGTGGAGAGCCCATCGGCAAAGTCTCGATTGTGCACGCGCGCCACATCGAGACCATCGAGAGTAGCGGCAACCTCTTCGCCCGCATTGCCGGTGACCACCACCACGCGGTCCGCCCGGCTCGCCTGCGCCGCCTCCGCCACCCGGCGGACCAGCGGAATGCCTTCAAGGGTGGCGAGCATTTTCGGGCTGCCCATCCGCGACGAACGGCCAGCGGCGAGGACAACGGCCGCCACCGGCCGCTTCGCCGCTTCGCGTTCCGCGGTCGGCTCAGAGCGCGGTTGCGGCCGCGACACGATCTCCATCAACAGCCCGCCGACGCCGAGAGCGACGATATCGTCCCGCGTCACGGTCAAGCCCGCAAGGGTACGGTGAAGCACCCAATCGAAGCCGTTCTCCTTCGGGCTGCGCGCGCAGCCCGGCGCCCCGATCACCGGCCGGCCGTCGAGCGCACCGACCAGGAGCAGGTTGCCGGGATCGACCGGCATACCGAAATGATCGACCTTGCCGCCGGCCGCCTCGATCGCTGCCGGGATCACATCCTGACGGTCGACCACTGCGGACGCGCCGAACACGATCAGAAGCTCCGCCCCTGCCTCGTCCACCAGCCGGCGCAGCGCATCGGCAAGCGCCGGCGCCTCGTGAGGGACCCGCTCCTCCGCCACGATCGGCGCCTGCGCTGGCGCAAGCCGCTCGCGCAGGATCCGGAGCGTCTTATCCACCACCGAGGGCTTCAGCCCCGGCAGCAAGGTCGATACCACGCCCACCCGCATCGGCCGGAACGGCGCAACGCGGACCACCGGCGGGCCCGACGACACGGCCGCCTCGGCCCGGGCCATCACCTCGGCGCCGACGGCGAATGGGATGATCTTGACGGTCGCCAGCATGCGGCCGGCTTCGACCGCGTCGAACGGATGGAGGGTCGCGAGCGTGACCGACGGATCGACCCGATTGAGCCGGTTTACCTGATCGGCATCGATTTGCAGAACGCCAGCCACCTCAGAAAACAGGTTCGCACGCCCGGTGAAGGCGGGATCGACCCGAACCCGATCGCCCGCGATCGTCGCGGCAAGGCGCGCGGCGGCTTCATCCTCGGTCACGTCGCCGTCGTCCAAAACGGCGGCCACCACTTGGCCGATACCATCCGCCTCCAGCGCGGCGCGGGCCTCGCCGTCAAGGCGGGTGCCCTTCTTCAGGACACGGGACGATAGGCGAACGGTATGGGCCAGGATCGCCCCGTCGGCGTCGGCGAGATCGACTGGGCCGAACCTCACGCCGCCGACCTCTCCCGCTCCGCCGCTGGGCGCTTGCGCAAGGCTTCGACGATCTGCGCCAGCACGGCAACCGCGATCTCCGCCGGGCTTGCCGCCCCGATATCGAGACCGATCGGTGCCGCGATCCGATCGAGCGCCTCCGGCGAAGCACCCAGCCCAAGAAGCCGCTCGCGCCGCTTGGCGTGGGTCTTGCGGCTTCCGAGCGCGCCGACATAGAAGCAGCGGGCCTCCAGTGCGGCCATCAGCGCCGGATCGTCGATCTTCGGGTCGTGGGTGAGCGCGGCAAGGGCGGTGTAGCGATCGAGCGCGAGATCCGGCAGCACATCCTGCGGCCATTTGGCGATCAGGTTGACGCCGGAAAACCGCTCCGGCGTGGCAAACGCGGTGCGCGGGTCGATAATCGTTACGTCGAAATCTGCAAGCGCGGCCATCGGCGCCAGAGCCTGGGAGATGTGGACCGCGCCGATCACGACGATGCGCGCCGGAGGGACATGCACGGTGAGGAACAGGGCACGCCCGTCCTCCGTTTCGACCCGACCCGACTTGCCGGAGCGAAAGCGCGCGGCAAGCGTTTCGGCGAGCGGATCGGCGGACGTGTCCTCCGCCTCCTTCACCAGACGCTCCTCGCCGCTTTCCAAATCCGTGATCAGGATCGCGGCACGCCGCGCGGCGCGCTCGGCGTTGAGCTCTTTCAGGACAGAGAGATCCATCGTCGCCTCAATTGACCCGTTCGACGTAGACGCGAATAGTGCCGCCGCAGGATAGCCCCACCTCCCAGGCTGTCTCGTCGGCCACCCCGAACTCCAGCATCTGCGAGGTGCCGGTATCGATGACGTCGACCGCCTCGGCGACCACCGCGCCCTCCACGCAACCGCCCGAAACGGACCCTTCGAAACGGCCTTCCTCGTCGATAACCAGATGGCTGCCTACCGGGCGGGGCGCCGAACCCCATGTCTCCACCACGGTCGCCAGCGCGACTTTGCGGCCTTCGGATCGCCAGTCTTCGGCGATAATCAACGGATCCTGCATAGCTACCTCCATGCGCCGTCGGATTGGCGCAGCTCCCGTACCTGAGCCTTTTCCGCTCAGACGCGCACATCTGAGCGACGAGAAACGGCTTCAGAGTCAGTAACTTGAGCAAGTCTTCGCCGTTCAAATCGACTCAATTCGAACGGGGCATGCTCAAGGCGCGTACGGCTATATACCACCGAATATGGCGCTTCGCGCAGGGCGAGACAAACCCCGCCACGCAAGATCGGCAGGTGCGACAATCGCCCCCGCCTATCATTTGCTGTTGCATGGGGAGCCTGCACGGGCGACCTCTCCGGCGAGACGCACGCCACCCCGTCTGCAAAAGTGGAGCCGATGCCCTCTCGCCCCGAGCCCTCCGCCGGATCGCCACCGGACCACGACAAACTGCCGCGTCACGGCCACCAGCGCGGCCGGGCGATGGGGCTTGCCACCCTCCTGGACCATCTCGCCGAAAACCACGGCGACAGCGACAACGGCGGCAATACGCTTGGGGCATTGATCGCACGGCTGGGCGCGCGCTCGGTCGGCCCCATCCTGGTGGTGATGGCCCTGCTCGCAATCCTGCCGACCGGCGCCGTCCCGGGGATCAGCGCGCTCCCGGGCATCATCGTGCTGCTGGTTTCCGCCGAGCTTCTGTTGGGCCTGACCCATCTGGCCTTACCGGGACGACTGGCCCGGATCGAAGTGCCGCGAGAGGGTCTGGAGAACGTCATCGCGCGGCTGCGTCCGGTGGCCCGCCTTGTCGACCGGACGCTGACGGCGCGTCTCACCTGGCTCACAGAAAAACCTTGGCTGAGGCTGGTGGCGGCCGTTGCCGCGGCGATGGCGATTTCGATGATCGTCTTGGCGTTCGTGCCGTTCGCCGCCCTGCCGCCGGCCGGCTCGTTGCTCCTGATCGGGCTCGGCCTGGTCAGCCGCGACGGCATCGCGGTGCTGGCGGGCTGCCTCGTCGCTGCCGGCTGGCTCGCCGTGCTCAGCTACCTCATTCTTTAGCGCCTATTGCGCCGCCACAACTTCGGTGCGGCCGGTCGGATCGCCCTTCGGATCGCGAACCAGCCAGACGTCATAGTGCGCGATCGCAACACCATTCTCCGAGCGGGTGAGCGTGCCGATCTTGTCGTAGCGGCCGAAGCGTGCCTCCAGAATATCCGTGCCCAGACGGCGATGCTCGTCGAGCACCAGGCCTGGCTTCTGAAACAGCGCCTGGTCGGGGACGGGCAGGTTGGCGTAGCGTACCGGCTCCACGATGCCGAACACCGGCGTGCCCTTCGGCAGATAGAAGGCAAGCTCGCCGGTGACGGTGTAGTGGACCGCCCCGATCCAGGCCGCCCCCTCCTGCGCGCGCAAGAGGTCGACCTGGTGCGCGAAAGTTTCCCAGCCGCGCAGTTGCTTGGTCGGATCCTTGGTGGTCACGAAACCGCCGGGCAGGCTCACATGCACGATCGCCAACAGCACCACGCCGATCCCGACGGGCGCCACCCAAGGCCGCAAGCGCTCCCATGGCCGCCGACGGGCGATCGGAACCCAGATCAGGGCCGCCGCCTCCGCAGACACCAGCGCAATCGCCGGATAGAGCGGCGCCGGCCAGTTGCCTTGCACCCGGTCATGCAAGCCATGCACCAGAAGATAGGCCAGGAACGGCAGGCTGGAGAGCAGCAGAAGCCAATGGCCCGCATCGCCGCCGCGCCGTCCGTACCTGAAGATGTTGCGGGTCCCGAGCGCCAGGAAGGGCAGCATCAAAGGCCCGATCAGCCCGACTTCGGCGAGCAGAAATTCCGGAATGAAGCGGATCTCGACGTGGTCGCCCGCCACCCGGCCGAACTGCTTGGCAAACGAGACCCAGTCGTGCTGGGCGTTCCACCACACCACGGGGACCGCCAGCGCCAGCGCCAGCACGCCGCCCAGCCACAGCCACGGGCTCAACAGCCACTTGCGCGCGCCTGGGATCAACACCAGCCAGAGCACGATGCCGCCGCCCAGGAACAGGCCGGAATATTTCGCAAGCAGGCCGCAGCCGGCGAACAGGCCCACGGCGAGCCACCAGCGCCCGTCCGACGAGCGGTCAAGCTCCACCAGAGCCCAAAGCGCCAGCCCCCAGAAGAAGGCGGACGGCACGTCGGGCGTCGCGATCATCGCACCGATGCCGACCAGCAGCGTCGCGTTGAACCAGATCACCGCCCGCCCGGCCGTGCGCGGCTCTCCATAGAGCAGAATCGCGGTACGCCAGATCGCAAGCGAGCCCAACGAGACGGCAACGACCGTAAAGAAGCGAACGCCAAGGGTGGTATCGCCGAAAATCGCCTGACCGGCCGCGATCCACCACGCCACCATCGGCGGATGATCATAATAGCTCAGCGCCGGCGAAAGCGCCCAAAGCCGGTAGTAGGATTCATCCTCCGTGAGGCCAACCGTCGCCGCCGCCACCAGCCGGATGGCTGTGAGGACGAGCATGATCGTCACCACCGTGACCGGGGAGCCCAGGTCGATCAGCGGTTTGTCGGCCGGAGCCTCGCGGAGGGGGGACGTGGCGCGCACCGGAATCAGGCGTCCTTGGTGTCAGATGAAGGCGGCAGGGATAGACGTCCGCCCGGTTCGGTTCAACCAGTCGGGATTTATCTCACTCGCCAGGTCAGGGCCGCGCTGGCGGCGTAATTCCAAACGGCACCGACAACCGCGCCGGCGGTGCCGGCAACCCACCAGACCTGGTCGGCCCCGTGGACGACGCTCGCCACGCCGACATTGGCCACCACGCCAACCGAGCAGACCAGATAGAACGACAACAGGCCCCTGATCATTGCGAGCCCGTGCAGCCGGCGATCGCGATAGGTCAGCCAGTTATTCAAGAAGAAGTTCCAGGTCATGGCCACCACGGTTGCCGCGGTCTGGGCGACCTCGAAGGTGATGCCGGGCAGCGCGATCCCCGTCCTGAGCGTGGCGAGATGGACCACCACGCCGCTCGCGCCCACGGCCATGAACAGGATGAAGCGGACCGACACGGCATTGAACAGCAGCTTCGAGACGATCAGGGCCAGGAACTCGATGGTGACCAGCTCGTCGAGCTTGCTCTCGCCGGCGGTGCGCTCGCGGAAGGTATAAGGCAGTTCGACCACCTTGGTGGAGCGTGGCGCGGAGGCCACCAGATCGAGTAGGATCTTGAAGCCCTGGTGCGACAGCTTCGGCTCCAGCCGCTCCACCATGGAGCGTTCCAGCATGAAGAAGCCGCTCATGGGATCGGTCAGCTTCACGCCGAGGAGAACGCGTGCGAGCCCGTTGGCCACCATGCTGCCGGCATGGCGCACCCGCGACAGGCCGCCGCCGGCGTCACCGCCTTCCACGTAGCGGCTTCCGACCACGATCTCCGCGTCGCCCGTGCGCACCCGCTCGAACATCTTCGGCAGCAGCGTCTCGTCGTGCTGAAGGTCGGAATCCATCACCGCCACGATCGGCGCGGCCGCGGCCATCATCCCTTCCACGCAGGCGCCCGACAGCCCGCGCCGGCCAATGCGCCGGATGCAGCGCACGCGCCCGTCCCTGGCCGCAATCGTCTCGACCAGATCGGCGGTGCCGTCGGGGGAATTGTCGTCGACCACGACGATTTCCCAGTGCAGCCCGTGCAGCGCCTTGGCCACCCGATCGATCGCGACGGGGATGTTGTCGCGCTCGTTGTAGGTCGGCAGCACGACAGTCACGTCCGGCGGACGATAGGGGCCATATTCCCCTTGAGCTGCCGAGCTCGGGACGGAATCGAGAGAGGTCATTGTGAATTCACGCATACGAAAGACGGGCGCCGGCCGCGCGACCGGCGGACCATAGCCATGAAGGCGGCAAATGCAACGGTGGGTGCCAAGTCCGGCAACGGGCCGCGCCCGCATAGGCGTCAGGCGGCGCTTCCGATCCGGGTGCGCCCGGCAAGATAGCCCCGCGCGGCCGCGCCGAACGCCTCGAACAAGCGACGCGACGGCGGATCGGTGCGGGCCCAGAACTCCGGATGCCACTGCACCCCGTAGGCGAAGCTCTTCGCGCCTTCGACCCGAACCGCCTCGATGGTGCCGTCTTCGGCGCGGGCCTCCACCTTGAGAGGCGCAGCGAGGGTCAAGATCCCCTGGCGATGCAGCGAGTTCACATGCACCGTCGTCTCGCCGACGATCCCTGCGAGATCCCCCTCCGGGTCCAGCCTCACGTCGTGGCGCAACTGGAAGCGCACGGCATTGTCGTCGCTTTCGGGGGCGCGATGGTCCATGCGCTCCGGCAGGTTGTGGATCGCCGGATGCAGCGTGCCGCCCAAGGCGACGTTGAGCTCCTGCAGGCCGCGACAGACCGCCAGCAGCGGAACGCCCCTGTCCAGGGCCCGCCGGATCAGCCGAATCGAGACGGCATCGCGGGCCGGATCGAACGGCTCGGCCTCTTCCGTGACCTCCTCGCCATAGTGCGTGGGATGCACGTTGGAGCGCGAGCCCGTCAGGAGCACGCCGTCGGCGCGGTCGAGCAGCACGTCGACATCGACCGGCTCATCCAGCGCCGGCACCTGGACCGGCACGCCGCCGGCCACCGCCGCCACGGCATCGAGATATTGGATCGGGGTCGCCGACCAGAGATAGCCGTCGAACGACTTCTGGTCCGACGTCACGAGGATCAACGGCTGCGCCATCGAACGCCCTCACACTTCTTCGTTGATGATGGGGCCGGATCCAGACCACGCCTTTCGGTCAATTTCGCGTCAGGCCCGGATAGCCGCATAGATTGTGGGCACATTGCAACCAAAACGTCCACAAGAACGAAAATCGCGCCGGATCGGTCGAACCTGCCCTTGTCCACCCCTGGAACATCGGCTTTATATCGAAACTCGGCAAGCAATGAGATCCGCCGATCACGACCAGAGCGTGTTAGTGCGGACGGAAGCTGCCTTACCAAGCCCTTGGGAGGACTTTGATGGATCGCCGTAAATTTATGAAATCCGCCGGCCTTGCAGCCGGCGCAACCGCTGCCACGGCCTCGCTCGCCGCTCCGGCGATTTCGCAGGGTCGCCAGGAGTGGAAGATCGTCACCACCTGGCCGAAAAACTTCCCCGGCCTCGGCACCGGCGCGCAGCGCTTCGCCGACTCCATCACCGCGGCGACCGACGGCCGCATCACGGTGAAGCTGTTCGCCGCCGGCGAGCTGGTGCCGCCGTTCGAATCGTTCGACGCGGTGCAGAACGGCACCGCCGAAATGTATCATGGCGTCGACTATTACTGGCAGGGCAAGCATCCAGCATTCGCCTTCTTCGGCGCGGTTCCGCTGGGCCTCACCGCCGGTGAGCAAGACGCCTGGATCCAGTGGGGCGGCGGTCAGGAGCTGTGGGACGAGTTGTCCGGCCAGTTCAACGTGAAGCCGTTCCAGTGCGGCAACACCGGCGTCCAGATGGGCGGCTGGTTCCGCAACGAGATCAACACGATCGAGGACCTGCGCGGCTTGAAGTTCCGCATGCCCGGCCTCGGCGGCGAGGCACTGCGCCAGCTCGGCGTTTCGGTGATCAACCTGCCGGGCGGCGAAATCTTCCAGGCGCTGCAGTCGGGCGCCATCGACGGCACCGAATGGGTCGGTCCCTGGAACGACCTTGCCTTCGGCTTCTACAAGATCACCAAGTTCTACTACTATCCGGGCTTCCACGAGCCGGGCCCGACGCTCTCCGTCGGCCTCAACAAGGACATATGGGACAAGCTCTCCGACAGCGACAAGGCGATCGTATCCGGATGCGCCCGTGCGGAGAACAACCATTCCTACGCCGAGTTCATGGCCAAGAACGGCCAGGCCCTGGCCACCCTGGTCAACGAGCATGGCGTTCAGCTCAAGAAGTTCTCCAACGAGATCTTCGATGCCTTCGGATCGGCCTCGGACGAAGTGGTCGCCAATGTCGCCCAGCACGACGACCTGTCGAAGAAGATCTACGACAGCTATATCGCGGCGCGTAAATCCGGCGCCGGCTGGACCGACATTTCCGAGCAGGCCTACTCGCTCGGACGCGATCGAATTATCGGCAAGGAATAGGCCGAACGTACACCTCGACGGAGCGGCTCTTGCCGCTCCGTCTGCGTTTCGGCTCTCGATTCAAAAAACAAAACCTCCAATAACTTTAGAACACATGGAGAGGCTTTGCCTTTCCAAACGCTGAACAGCCTTATAACGGGATCGGCGCGGGCTGGGTTGGCTCGGCTGGCGTCAGGTTTCGAAAAAACACACCAACAAACATCTTCCAGAATGTACGAGGCCGCCGCATGCGTGCCCTAGCTGCCGCGATTGACTCGGTAAATTTGTGGACCGGCAAAATTCTTGCCTGGCTCGCTCTAGCCGTCGTGGTCGTCCAGTTCGTTGTCGTGGTGATGCGCTACGTCTTCGGCCTGGGCTCGATCCAGATGCAGGAGCTGGTCATCTATATGCACGCCTTCCTGTTCATGCTCGCTGCCGGCTACACGCTGCGCTTGGAAGGCCACGTGCGCATCGACGTGTTCTACCGCGACGCCTCTCCCCGGGCCAAAGCCTGGGTGAACCTGCTGGGCTGCGTGTTCATGCTGCTGCCGGTCTGTGGCCTGATCTTCTGGATCAGTTGGCCCTACGTTTCCAACTCCTGGGCGATCCTGGAAGGTTCGCGGGAATCCTCCGGCATCCAGGGCGTCTTTCTGCTGAAGACGGCGATCCTGGTGTTTGCCGTGCAGGTCGGTCTGCAGGGCGTGTCGATGATCATCCATTCCCTTCTCGCGCTCCAGGGCGATGAGCGTGAGCTCGATGCCCTGCGCACCCCGATCGCTTGAGCGCCGCCATGAACCTTTCAGATCTCGCGCATTCGCTCGACCTCCTGATGTTCGTGGCAGCCTGCTTCGTGCTGCTGTCCGGCTTCCCGGTCGCCTTCACGCTCTCCGGCGTCGCCCTCGTCTTCGGCCTGATCGGCATGGCCTTCGGCGTGTTCGACATCGCCTTCTTCGCCGCCCTGCCCCAACGCATCTACGGCACCATGACCAACGAGGTGCTGGTCGCGGTGCCCTTGTTCATCTTCATGGGAGTGATGCTGGAGCGCTCGCGCGTTGCCGAAGAGCTGCTCGACACCATGGGCAAGATGTTCGGCCCCATGCGCGGCGGGCTCGGCCTGGCGGTCACCATCGTGGGCGCGCTGTTGGCCGCCTCGACCGGCATCGTCGGCGCGACCGTGGTCACAATGGGCCTCCTGTCGCTGCCGACCATGCTGAAGCGCGGCTACGATACCCGGCTTGCCTGCGGGTCGATTTCGGCCGCCGGCACGCTCGGTCAGATCATCCCGCCGTCGATCGTGCTGGTGGTGCTCGGCGACCAGCTCATGAACGCCTACCAGAAGGCCCAGCTCGACATGGGCATCTTCTCTCCCGAGACGGTCTCGGTGGGCGATCTCTTCGCCGGCGCACTGATCCCCGGGCTGATGCTGGTGGGCATGTATATCGCCTATCAGCTTTTCATCGCACTGATCCGGCCGGCCTCGAGCCCCGCGATCCCACCCGAGCCCGGCGAGCACATCACGTTCGGCCGGGTCCTGAACGCGCTGGTGCCGCCGGTGGTGTTGATCGTCTCCGTGCTGGGCTCCATCCTCGCCGGTGTCGCGACCCCGACGGAGGCCGCCGCCGTGGGCGCGGTTGGCTCGCTGCTTCTGGCCGGCCATCGGCTCAATCCCAAGCGGCCGATCCCGATCTACCTCGCCGGCCTTTCCGTCGTCGGCCTGCTCATCCTGGTGGCGACCGTCGACATGCGGGTGAGCCGGGAGGTAATTTCCGGCGGCGATCAGATCGGCATCTACGCAGCCTATGTGCTGTGCGCTCTCGTCGCCTACGGCTTTCTCGTGGCCTTGGTGCGGGTGTTGCGCGCCGGCGTGCTGCAGCCGGTCCTGGAAGGTACCACTCAAATCACCTCGATGGTGTTCGTGATCCTGATCGGTGCGGCGCTGTTCTCGCTGGTGTTCCGCGGCCTCGGCGGCGAGGAGATGGTGCAGGAGTTCCTGTCGAACCTGCCCGGCGGCACGATCGGCGCGATCCTCGCCGTCATGCTGCTCATGTTCTTCCTGGGCTTCTTCCTGGACTTCCTGGAGATCGTGTTCGTGGTGGTGCCGCTGGTCGCTCCGGTGCTGTTGCAGATGGAGATGCCGAACGGCGAGCCCATGAGCCCGGTCTGGCTCGGCGTCATGATGGCGATGAACCTGCAGACCTCCTTCCTGACGCCGCCATTCGGCTTCGCGCTGTTCTATCTGCGCGGCGTGGCTCCGCCGGAGGTCAAGACCATGTCGATCTATATCGGCGTGATCCCGTTCGTGCTGATCCAGATCGTCGCGCTGATGGTGCTGTGGTACCTGCCGGAAATTGCGACCTGGCTACCGAAGGTGATCTACGGAACGTGATCGCCCGGATCACCTTTCGCGACATAATTTGGAGCCTTTCCAGTTGACCGGGCGTGGCATCGGCCAGACTCTGTGTCCGCGCACCGCCTCGTTCGCGACCGCTGGAAAGGACATGCCGATATGACGTCACGCCCGGTCACGCTGGACCAGAAGTACGACCTCGACGCGACGCGGATCTTCACCTCCGGCACGCAAGCCGTGGTCCGGCTGACCCTGATGCAGCAGGCGCGAGACGCCGCCCTCGGCAAGCACACGGCTGGCTATGTCACCGGCTATCGCGGCTCGCCGCTTGGCGGCCTCGACCAGCAGTTCGCCCGCGCCAAGCGCCGGCTCGACGACGCGGGCGTGCTGTTCCAACCCGCCCTCAACGAGGATTTGGCGGCGACCGCACTCTGGGGTACCCAGCAGGCGGAGCTGCGCGGCACCGGCCGGTTCGACGGCGTCTTTGGCGTTTGGTACGGCAAGGGCCCCGGCGCGGACCGTTCGGGCGATGTCTTTCGCCACGCCAACCTCGCTGGTACGTCGCCCTGGGGCGGCGTGCTCGCCCTGATGGGCGACGACCACACCTGCGAGTCCTCCACCACCGCGCACCAGTCAGAATTCGCGTTCGTAGACGCCATGATCCCGATCCTGAGCCCCGCCGGCGTCCAGGAAGTGATCGACTACGGTCTCTACGGATTCGCCCTGTCGCGCTTCGCCGGCACCTGGACCGGGCTGAAGTGCGTCAAGGACACCATCGAATCGACCGCCTCGATCGACGGCAGCCTCGACCGGATCCAGATCGAGCGGCCGGACCTGTCCGAACCGCCGGTCGGGCGCAACATCCGGCTCGGCTTCGATGCGCTCGGCCAGGAAGAACGACTGCACCTCTACAAGATCCCCGCCGCGATCGCGTTCGTGCGCGCCAACCGGCTCGACAAGATCGTTACCCATGGCGGGCGCCATCCCAAGCTCGGCATCGTCTCCACCGGCAAGAGCTGGCTCGACGTTCTGGAGGCTCTCGACCTGCTCGGCCTCGACGAGGTGGACTGCGCCCATTTCGGCATCCGGCTCTATAAGGTCGCCTGCCCCTGGCCGCTGGAGCCCGAAGGAGCGTCGGAGTTCGCCGCCGGCTTGTCGGAGATCCTGGTCGTCGAGGAAAAGCGCGGCCTGATCGAGCCGCAGCTCAAGGAAGCGCTTTACGGCCGCGCCAACGCCCCGCTGATCGAAGGCAAGCGCGATCGCGCCGGCGCTCGTCTGCTCCGCGCCCATGGCGCCCTCGATGCAGCGATGGTCGCCGAGGCGATCGGCGAGCGGATCGTGGCGGCCACCGGCGACGAGCGCATCCGCGCACGACTGGAGCAGGTGCGCACGGCCCGCCGCCGTCTCGCGGAAGCCGAGGACATCTCCGGCCGCCGCCCCTATTTCTGTGCCGGCTGCCCGCACAACACGTCCACCGTCGTGCCGGAAGGCAGCCACGCCTTCGCCGGCATCGGCTGCCACTTCATGGCTCAGTGGATGGACCGCTCCACCGAGGGCTTCACTCAGATGGGGGGCGAGGGCGCCAACTGGATCGGCGAGGCGCCGTTCTCCGAAACCGCCCATGTGTTTCAGAATATCGGCGACGGCACCTACAACCATTCCGGACTGATGGCGATCCGCGCGGCCAAGGCCGCCGGCGTCACCATGACCTACAAGATCCTCTACAACGACGCCGTCGCCATGACCGGCGGCCAGACCAACGACGGCGGCTTGACCCCGCAGCGCATCGCCGCCGAGGTCGCGGCGATCGGCGTGGAGAAGATCGTGATCGTCAGCGACGAGCCGGAGCGCCATCCCGGCCCCTGGCCGTCCGGCGCGAGCGTCCACGACCGCGACGATCTCGACGAGGTGCAGCGCGACCTGCGCCAGATTCCCGGCCTGACCGTGCTGATCTACGACCAGACCTGCGCGGCGGAAAAGCGCCGCCGACGCAAGCGCGGCAGCTTTCCTGATCCCGATCAGCGCGTGATCATCAACGAAGAGGTCTGCGAAGGCTGCGGCGACTGCTCGACCCAGTCGAACTGCGTCGCCGTGCAGCCGGTGGAGACGGAGTTCGGCCGCAAACGCCAGATCGACCAGTCGAGCTGCAACAAGGACTTCTCCTGCCTGAAAGGCTTCTGCCCTTCTTTCGTCACGGTGCACGGCGCCAAGCCGCACGAGCGCACCCGCGCGGAAACCGCGAGCGCCGACACCGGCGCCGACCTGCCGGAACCCGCCCTCCCCGGCCTGCACCAGCCCTATGGCATCCTGATCACTGGCGTCGGCGGCACCGGCGTCGTCACCATCGGCGCGCTCCTGGGCATGGCGGCGCATCTGGAAGGCAAGGGCTGCGGTATCATCGACATGGCGGGTCTGGCCCAGAAGGGCGGCGCGGTAACCAGCCACGTCAAACTCGCGCCCAGCCCGGAAGATCTCCACACCATCCGCGTCGGCGCAGGCGGTGCGGACCTGCTCTTAGCCTGCGATCTGCCCGTCGCAGGCATGGCCAAACAGCGCGGCACGATCGAGCCGGGCCGCACCCGGGTCGTCGCCAACACCCATGAGCAGCTCCCCGGCGACTTCGTGCAGAACCCCGACTTCTCGCTTCCGACCCGGCGGATCGTGAAGGCGCTCAGCGACGATGCCGGCGCGGATCGTGCCACCTTCATGGCGGCGACCGAAATCGCGACCGCCATGTTCGGCGATGCGATCGCGGCGAACATGGTCATGCTCGGCGCCGCCTATCAGCTCGGCGCGATCCCGCTGTCGTCGCTCACGATCGAGCAGGCGATCAAGCTGAACGGCGTGTCGGTGGAGATGAACCTCGCCGCGTTCCGCTGCGGCCGACGCGCCATCGTCGACCCCGCCTCCGTGGCTACCTCGGAGGCCAACACGGGCGCAGCGACCCTGCCCCATCGCCGACTGTCGGCAACTCTCGACGAGAAAATCGAACGCCGCGTCGCCACTCTGACCGACTATCAGAACGCCGCCTACGGCGCGCGTTACCGCAAGCGAGTGGACCAGATCCGCCGTCACGAGGAGCGGATCGCCCCCGGCGAGACAGCGCTTACAGAGGCCGTCGCGACCAATCTCTTCAAGCTGATGGCGATCAAGGACGAGTACGAGGTCGCAAGGCTCTATGCGAACCCGGCCTTCAAGGCCCAGCTCAAGGAGCAATTCGCCTCGTTCGAGCGGATCGAGCTCAACATGGCGCCGCCGATCATCGCGCGGGAGGATCCGCGCACCGGCCGGCCGGAAAAGCGGGCCTTCGGACCGTGGGTGCTGAAGCTGATGCCTGTGCTCGCCTGGGCCCGGCGCTTCCGTGGCACCCGCCTGGACCTGTTCGGCCGCACGGAGGAACGGCGCATGGAGCGTCGTCTTCTTGACGACTACGAGGCGGCACTGGACGAGATCTTGTCCGGGCTGTCGGCCGCCAACCACCCGGTCGCGGTTGCCCTTGCCGGCTACCCGGACAAGATCCGCGGTTTCGGACCGGTCAAGACCGCCGCCGTTGCCAAGGCCGAAGCCCATCGTGCCGAGCATCTGGAGGCCTTCCGAGCCCCGACGCCGACACAAGCGCTCGCGGCGGAGTAGACGCTACTTCAGCCCGACCGCTTTGCGCAGCGCCGCATTGGCCCGGGTCTGCCAGCCGGGACCATCGGCCTTCAGCCGCTCCACCACGTCCGGATCGAGCCGGAGCGTCACCTGCTGCTTGGGATTTTCCGCGCGCGGACGGCCGCCCCTGGCCCGGCGAAACAACTCGTCGGCCGGCGGATTGTCCGGATCGGCCTCGGCAGCGGCCGTCAGCGCCGCATCCTCTTCCGGCGTCATCTCCTTCAAGCTCTCTCGAGCGATCCGGCGCGCGTCATCGGCAGACATTTTGGGCCTATCAGGGTTGGGCTTAATACGAACCATAGGTTCTGACCTCTCGGCCGTTGGCCTTTCGGAGCGAAATCGCCCGCAACGTCGTGCCGCGTATCGTGAACACAAGCACAAAGAGCCGCAGGCCGATCAGCCCGAAGGCGACCTGGCGATGTTCTCCGTAGTCGAACCGATCATCGGGTTCGACCATCGCCGTCTCGAAATCGAAATCCGCCAAAGCAGTAAACGAGACGCCGTGTTTGGCGATGTTCTCCGCCTCTTTCGCAGGATCGAATTCGATGTCGAGCGGCGCGTCCATCTATTCATGTAGTGACGAAAACCTGCCTTCCGCAAGCGGTTTCTGACACGACAAAAACCGGTCATCCCACCCCGCCGGGTTCCGCCATTTCTCCCGCCAAACCGACCAGATGGGTAACCGCCGGCAGGAGCTCGTCCCGGCGCCAGACCAGGCCGGTCTCCAATACCGGCGCGTTATCGCCGAACGGGAGGTAGCGTACCCCGTCGCGGCGCAGGGCCGTCAAGGATTGCGGCACCAGCGCCATGCCCAGCCCGACGGCCACCAGCGCGATGATGGTCTGCATCTGGATCGCCTGCTGCACGATGCGCGGGCGCGCCCCATTCACCGCGTAGTGGCCGGTGACGATATCGTGGAAGGCTGGTGCGCTGCGGCGCGGAAACAGGATCAGCGGCTCCTCCACCACGTCTGCGAAGGCAAGCTGTTCTCCCTGAAGCCGGATGCGGCCGCTGGCGATCCAGTCGTCCGGCACCGCCGCCACCAGCGGTTCGCACACGAGCGGATGATAGGCGAGGCTGGCATGGAGCCCGCTCTGGGGCACGATCAGTCCGGCGTCTATCTCGCCAGCCAGCAGCGCCTCGATCTGCAGGTCGCTGGTGGCCTCGCGCAGCAGAACCTCCACCTCCGGATAGGCTGCCTTGAAGGCGCTGATCAGCGCGGGAAGGATGGAATAGTCGGCGATGGAGACGAAGGCCAGCCGCAGCGAGCCGAGCTGGCCGCGGGCAAGCCGGCGGGCGGTATCCGGCAGCGCGGCCGCATCTTCCAACAGCCGGCGCGCATGGGGCAGCCACTCAGCTCCCACCGCTGTCAGCGCCACCGACCGCTTGGTGCGCGTGAACAGCCGCACGCCCAGCTCCTCTTCCAGCGCCTGGATCGACTGGCTGAGCGGCGGCTGGGTCATCCCGAGCCGCTCGGCCGCACGCCCGAAATGGAGTTCGTCGGCGACGGCGAGAAACTGGCGGAGCTGCTTCAGGTTCATTCACAACTCATATCAAAATCGACCTAGTTAAAAAGGAATAATATATTTCCTATTGGCTTTGGAAAGCGTCTAAGGTCCGTTCTGATGCTGGCCTTTTCGCGCCGGCCGGGCTGCGCACTCGTCATTGCGCCGAGCCGCGCCCGATCTTCCGTTCACGATCGCCTCCCCAGCCCAATTGGGCTTGCGGAGGCCACGGCCGAACCCGTCGGGGAAGGAAACGACATGGCTGCCAACGACCGCTCCAAACACGTCACCCAAGGCCTCGAGCGCTCGGCCAACCGGGCGATGTTCTATGCGCTCGGCTACGAGAAGCGCGATTTCGACAAGCCGATCGTCGGCATCGCCAACGGCCACTCCACCATCACGCCCTGCAACGCCGGTCTGCAGCGCCTCGCCGACGCCGCCAACCAGGCGCTGATCGACGCCGGCGCGCTACCGCAGATGTTCGGCACGCCGACGATCTCCGACGGCATGTCGATGGGCACGGAGGGCATGAAATACTCCCTCATCTCCCGCGAGGTGATCGCCGACTGCATCGAGACCTGCGTCCAGGGCCAGTGGATGGACGGCGTCGTCGTCATCGGTGGCTGCGACAAGAACATGCCTGGCGGCATGATCGGCATGTGCCGCTCCAACGTGCCGGCGATCTACGTCTATGGCGGGACGATTAAGCCGGGCCACTGGAAGGGCAAGGACCTCTCCATCGTCTCCGCCTTCGAGGCGGTCGGCGCCTATCGTGCCGGCAAGATGAGCGACGAGGACTTCGAGGGCATCGAGCGCAACGCCTGCCCGTCGCTCGGTTCCTGCGGCGGCATGTACACCGCGAATACCATGAGCTCCTCGTTCGAGGCGCTGGGCATGTCGCTGATGTACTCCTCCGACATGGCCAACCCGGACCAGGAGAAGGTGGACTCCGCCGCCGAATCCGCCCGCGTCCTGGTCGAGGCGGTGAAGAAAGGCATCAAGACCCGCGACATCGTCACCCGCCAGTCGGTCGAGAACGCCGTCGCACTCATCATGGCGACCGGCGGCTCCACCAACGCCGTGCTGCACTATCTCGCGATCGCCGACGCAGCCGACGTGGAGTGGACGCTGGATGACTTCGAACGGGTCCGGCGGACCGTGCCGGTGCTCTGCGATCTGAAGCCGTCGGGCCGGTTCATGGCGGTCGACCTGCACAAGGCCGGCGGCGTTCCCCAGGTGCTCAAGATCCTTCTCAATGCCGGCCACTTGAACGGCGACTGCCTGACCATCACCGGCAAGACGCTGGCGGAGGAACTCGAGCACGTGCCGAACGAGCCGCGCGCCGACCAGGAGGTGATCCGCCCGATCGAGCGACCGATGTACAAGCAGGGCCATCTGGCGATCCTGAAGGGTAACCTCGCCGAGGACGGCGCCGTCGCCAAGATCACCGGCCTGAAGAGCCCGGTCATCACCGGCCCGGCCCGCGTGTTCGACGACGAGCAGTCGGCCATGGACGCGATCCTGAACGACAAGATCCAGGCCGGCGACGTGCTGGTGCTGCGCTATCTCGGCCCGCGCGGCGCGCCGGGCATGCCGGAGATGCTGGCGCCGACCTCGGCGATCATCGGCCGCGGGCTCGGCGACTCGGTCGGCTTCATCACCGATGGCCGCTTCTCCGGTGGCACATGGGGCATGGTGGTCGGCCACGTCACCCCGGAGGCGTTCGTGGGCGGCACCATCGCGCTGGTCCAGGAGGGCGACTCCATCACCATCGACGCGCATCAGCAGCTTCTGCAGCTCAATGTCGACGAAGCGGAGATCGAAAAGCGCCGCGCCGCCTGGAAGCAGCCGGAGCCGCGCTACAAGAAGGGCGTGCTCGCCAAGTTCGCCAAGCTCGCCAAGCCGGCCAGCGAGGGGGCGGCAACGAACTAATACCTCACGCCGAGTTCGCTTCGCTCACCGTCTCCGGGTGGGCGGCCTGATCGGCCGGCGCGCAGTCGCGCGCTGGCTTCGCAGGAAACAATTCCAGCAAAAGTGCTTCTGCGGTTTTGCGCCCGGAATTGCGCAGAAAAAGAGCGACGCCAGAAAAAGTAGGGACCGATTTCCATCCAGCTTTGCGACACCGGAAATCAACGGCAACAGCCTGACGGATCGGGCCCCAGTCGAAAAGCAGAAAGGCGGCCCATCGGCCGCCTTTTTAAGTCAATCCTCCGTCATAAAAAGCGTCGGAGTTTGACGGAAAGCATTCTATGGATAAAAATTCTTTAATGACAGCCTTGTGTGACGAAGACGACATCTTGAGTACAGTTTCAACCGACAGAGAGACTGATCCCCACGCCCTCATTTCCGTACCGCAACCCACCCCTTGAAGGTGAGTGCTGCGAAAAAGAGTTGGACGTCTTCAAAATCGGCTTCACGCAGGACGGCCTCGTCCTCTTCCGGTGTCAGGACGGGAAGTCGTGCCTTCATCGTCTGGATGCCTTGCTCCGCTTGGGACGAAGGAACACCACGTGAGATCAGGTAGTCCGCATTGCGGCGCAGCCAGAGGTCTCTGTGGGTGCCGCCTGTCGGAAAGCTGTGATGCGCCACCACCAAAGGGGCGCCGGGGCGCAGGCGCTTTGCGAGCTGCCGTAAAGTCCGCAACCGCTCATCACGGGGCAGAAAATGCAACGTGAGAAGGCAAACCGCACCGTCAAACGGTCCGTCCGGCGCATCGTTGACATAACCCTCGTGAAGGCTCGCCCTTTCCACCAAGTCGCCCATGGTTTCACGGGCCTGGTCAAGCATCGCGGCCGACGGATCCACACCGTCGAACCGCCAGCCGGGATAACGCTCGACTAAGGAGCGAAGCTCCATGCCACCACCGGCGCCGAGGACAAGAACTCGCCCGGTATCGGAGATGCGCTCGGCTAGAAGAAGGCCGGTCATCCGATGGAGATCATGCAGGGCTGGAACATGCCATGCGACGCGATCGGCGTAGGTCGCAGTATCGCCGGGGTCTTGTGGAATGGTCATCACGGGTATCTCAACAGGCTTGCGTCCGGCTCAACAAGCGAGCGATGCACCTGTACCCCTATCATTGGGATAGCTGCTCGGAGGTCATCGGCCTCGTGTTCGGCCAAGTGCAAGAGCGCATGGAGGACGGAGGAAAGGCGGCTGCCACGTTTAATGTAACATTATATGTTACGATTTGTCCGCCTGTTCAAGAATGGGACGAAAAATGTCATGAAAGGGCTTGGAGTAAGCAATGGCAGCGCTGCTGTCGAACAACCGCGATGGGCACGAAACTAACAGGCCTTGGCTGGAAGGGGACCGGGAGTTTCTAGGCCCTGCGCTTGGTCCTACGCTGCCTCATGCTGATGCGCCTCGCATCGCTGAACTTCAACCGTTACGTGCGACAATCCGGAGATCCAATTCAGCTTGTCCTTGTAGCGCTCCGGCTCTTGCGGCTTATCGGTGACAATGGAGATGATTGCAGCCACATGGCCCGGGCCGATCCGCCACACGTGAAGGTCCGCAATGCAATCGCCATTTTGCTCCAGCGCCATGCGGACGTCTCTCGAGATAGCTTGGTGCGGCGTCATGTCGAGCAGCACCGCTGCCGCTCCCTTCAATAGCCCCCATGACCATCGGGCGATGACGATGGATCCAACGATTCCCATGAGCGGATCCATCCATATCCAGCCATAGAAACGCCCTGCCAGCAGGGCCACGATCGCGAGAACGGAGGTCAATGCGTCGGTCAACACGTGCAAATAGGCCGCTCGGAGATTGTGGTCGTGATGCATGTGACCATCGGCGTGGGACTCAGACGCTCGCTGCCCGTCGCGGTGATCGCCATGATCGTGGCTGACGGCATGGGCATGGCCGTGATGATGGTCGTGACCATGGCCTCCCCCGGCGTGAAGAATCCACGCACTCACCAGATTTACGACAAGGCCGACCACCGCGACCGCGATCGCCTCGCCGAAGCGGATCGGAACGGGCTCAGCGAACCGCAGCAGGGACTCGAAACCGATCAACAAGGCGACGAGGGCAAGCACGATGGCGCTCGAAAATCCGGCCAGCTCCCCAAGCTTTCCCGTGCCGAAGCTGAAGCGATCGTCGCGCGCATGCCGTCGCGCATACCAATACGCCAAGCCGGCGATCGACAGGGCCGCGGCATGAGTGGCCATATGAAAGCCGTCGGCAAGGAGCGCCATCGACCCGAAGGCCAGCCCGGCGACGATCTCACCCACCATCGTTGCGGCCGTCAGCGCGACGACGATCCAGGTCCGCCATTCGTTGCGGGCGTGGTCGTTGCCCAGAAAGACGTGATGATGGCTCCAGGGTTCGACCGACTCTGTATGCATGAGCTCTCCTCGCTGGCCCTCTAGGAATGAAGGGCCGCCAAACCGCACCCTTCGACAACATCGCCACCGATCGGCGCCGCTCCGCGTCCAAAGGCTGACCGGCCGCGAGCCCTCGATACGCCTTGGCGCAGCGAGATAGGCGCCTCTAAGACCTTCCGATCTGCCATCCGCGCGCCTCCTCCTGGCGCTGCCACATGGTCCGGAACACACCCCGCTTGCGGACCAGCAGCTCCTCGACGGTCCCGTATTCGACCAGCCGCCCCTTTTCCAAAACGGCGATCTGGTCGGCCCGAGCGATTGTGTGCAGACGGTGAGCAATAACAATCGTGGTACGGTTTCTGGTCAAGTTGGACAGCGCTTCCTGGATCAGCCGCTCGTTCTCCAGGTCGATGCTGGCCGTCGCCTCGTCGAGAACGAGCACCGGGGCATCCTTCAGGATCGCGCGGGCGATGGCGACGCGCTGGCGTTCGCCGCCGGACAGCTCGGCGCCGGAGCCCACAAGAACGCTGTCATAGCCCTTCGGCAATCTCTCGATGCGTTCATGGATCCGCGCCGCGCGGGCGGCCGCCATCACCTCGTCGCGTGATGCCGTCGGACGGCCGAGGCGAATGTTGTCCTCCACGCTCATCTCGAACAGGGCGACGTCCTGAAGGACCATACTGACCGTCCGATTGAGTGTCTCCGCCGACATGGCGCGCACATCCACCCCGCCGATCCGAACCGCGCCCTCCTCCACGTCCCAAAGCCGCGCGACAAGCGAGGCCACGGTCGACTTTCCTGCCCCTGACGGTCCAACCAACGCGGTCATGGTGCCGGCGGGAATGGCGAGGTTGAAGCCGGTAAGAGCCGGGCCATCGCCGTAGGAGAAGTCGACGTCCTTGAGTTCGACGGAGGCATCCGCGGGTGGCGTGTCGCGCTCCGTCTGCGTCTGCAGCGGCTCGTCGGCAAGCTCGCGGATGGTCTCGAGGACGCGTCGCGCCACTCGAAATTCGACGAGAAAGGTGCCGATCTCGGCGAGTTCCGCGCACAGCCGCACGGACACGACGAGGCCGGCGAGCATCGTCGCGCCAGAAATGCCGCCGGACGACCAGATCAGCGCCGCGACAACGATGACGGCGGCCGAGGCTAGCGACCAGACGAGACCAAAGGCGAGGATCGCAGGGGCGGGCGCCAGTTCCGCCTTAATCGAGCGCCGCTCGAGCGCCGCGACCGCCTCCTGCGCCGCCCGAGTGCGGCCACGGCCCGGATCGAGGACCCGCACTTCCTTTGCGCCCTCCACCAGATCGACGAAGGCACGTCCAGCCTGTTCGCGGGCTTCGATTGCGCGGCTAGCACCCTTGTCGAGAAGCCGGAAACTCCAGGGCACCACAAGCGCAGCGAGCGGAACGAATGCGGCGACCGTCAGCGCAAGGCGCCAGTCGAGCACCACCAGCAAGCCCCATAGCAGAAGCGGCAGGACCAGCGTCGTCGACAGGTGCCACCACATGTGAGTGGCGACGTCCTGATAGAAAGCGAAACGATCGGCAAAGAGATCCGTCAGCATGCCACCGTGCCGCTGGAGGACACGGCCGAGCGGCATGCGGCCGAGCCGATCGGCCAGCCTCAGGCGCATGTCGGTCACGAGCCCGTAAGTACCACCGAAGCTCCTCTCCAACCCTTGCGCCGATAGAAACAGGTCAGCGGCGAAAGCGACGAGAAGGACGGCAAACAGCACGGACGAAGAAAGCGGTGCCTCGCCCTCCATCAGGTCGAGAAGAACGACGACAAGGAGGACGTAAGGCACGAACCGGAACACGGCCGCGCCGGCGGCAAGCGCGATGCTGTGCCGAAGGGCCGGCTCGTCGCGACCTGCCAGATCGAAGCCGAAGGTGCGGGCGATCATGTTGCGGCCTCCAGGCTCCCGTTCCGGTCCAGCGTCCAGTCAGCAGCCGTGGCCTGCGCCGCCCATAGCCGCACATAGGTTGGCGAACGATCGAGAAGCTCCGCATGATCGCCGCAAGCCTCGATCCGTCCATCGGCGAGAACGACGATCCGGTCGGCGTGCGCGACCGAGGCCAGCCGGTGGGCGATGACGACGAGCGTCCGATCACGGCTCGCCGAGGCAATCGCCCGCTGCACCTCCGCTTCGTTCTCGGCATCGACGAAGGCGGTCGCTTCGTCGAGGATGAGGATCGGCGCATCCTTCAGGATCGCCCGGGCAATCCCGACGCGCTGCTTCTCGCCGCCGGAGAGCCGAGAGCCTCGATCTCCGACCGATGCCTGCAGGTCGAACCCGCTGAGGCGCGCCGCGACGGCTGCTTCCTCCACGGCGCTTGCGTTCGCCTCAGGCCGTGCCAAGGCGATGGCCTCGGCGATCGAGCCTTCGGCCAGGACCGTCTCCTGGAAAACGACGGCAATCCGGCTGCGGAGATCGGCCAAAGTGAGATCGCGCACATTGACACCGCCGAGGCTGACGTGCCCGCTCGTACTGTCCTCAAGCCGTGGGATCAGACGCGCAAGCGTCGACTTGCCGGCGCCGGACGGCCCGACGATGGCCGTGACCTTCCCCTCCGGGATCTCCAAGTCGATGTCGCGGAGCATCTCCCGCCCGTTCGGATAGGCGAACGAGACGCCATGGAACCGGATCGTGTTACCGGCGGGGAGGGGTGCGGTCCCGCCATCCGCGATGACCGGCATGGAAAGCAGGGACTGGATGCGCTCCACGGACGCGCCGGCGCGGCTCAACACGTTCGCGGCGATGACCGTCTTGGCCAACGGTGCCGTGAGACGCGCCCCGAGTGCGGTTGCCAGCACGAACTCCGGAACGCCAATGCCTCCCGTCGCCGCGAGGAAAGTGGCCACGGGCAGCACAACCAGCAGATTGGTGCCGAGCGCGGCGTTGAACAGCGAATAGGGATAACGTGAGCGGCGGGCCACAGAGACGGACAGGTCGCGCAGACGGTACATCGAGCGGGTGACGGTCGTGAGCGTGCTGGCCAGCCGATTGAAGGCTTTCAGCGTTCCGATGCCCCGCACATAAGATAGCATGGCCTGATTGGCCTCGGCTTCCACGCCGCTCCATTCCGCAAACAGCTCCGCTCCCCCGCGATAGGTCAGACGCTGGGCGACCCAGGCCAGCGGCAGGAGCGCGAGACCGGCGAGGGCCAGGCGCCAATCCACAACGGCCAAGAGCGTCGTGCCCGCGAGAAAGGCCGCGACACCTCCGGCCATATCCGGCAGCACATGCGCCAGCAGCCCTTCCAGCTTGCCCGTATCGGACAGCGCCGTCTTGCGGATTTCCCCGGCGCGCCCCTCCACCGCGCTGACGGGCATCCGGCCGAGCCTGTCGACCAGAGCCAGCCGAAGGTCCTTCTGGATCGCGAACGCGAGCTTGTGACCGGCAACATTGGCGCCGGCACTGAAGGTCAATTGCAGGGCGGCCGCCACAAGTCCGGCCACGGCCGGCCAGAGCGCCGCGTGACCCGCGCCGGTGGCGGCGCCGTCGACCACGATCCGGGCGATCGCATAGACGACCAGCACCGGACCGAGCGAACAGACCGCGGCGAGCGAAGCGGCACCCAGCGACGCTGCGAAGAGCCCCCGCCGTCCCTTCGTGGCATCGAGAAGAAAGCGGAGCGGCCCCTGCCCCTTCGCCGTCCTTACCGCATCCTCGCCCACGATCAGACCCCGCTGCGCGCGATCCGGGCGGCCGAAGACGCGTCCACAAGAACGAGCGCCACCGCCGCGGCAGCCACCACGGTTGCCGATGCGGGCAATACGAGAAGCCCGGTTTGCGCGAGGACCGTCCCGCTGAGAGCGCTCCCCGCCACAATGGCCAGGAGCCAGCCGTTCTGGACCATCGCATAGTCGGTCGCCGACTGGTTTGTGGCGACCCAGCCCATCGCGAGGCTGCAGACGACACAGTAGATCCCGGCATAGGCGAAGGATGCCAGCGCTATAGCGGCCGCCGGGAAAAGCGCCGCCCCTCCGCCGCCAGCGAAGTGCCACGCCAGGGAGGACGCCGACAGGACGAAGAGCAAGACGGAGGCACCGAAGGCCCGCGGCAGGCCGATCCGGTCGCCCAGCACCAGCCCGCCAACGGCTCCCAGCGCACCGGCAAGCGGCGCGGCTGTCCCGAAAATCCAGCCGATGGCCGTCAGCGCGTAGCCCTGCTCGATCATGACTAGGCGGGGCGCGCTCAGCCCGATCCCGAGCGCCAGACCAACGACGACGACAAGGACGAGGCGCAGCCCGTTCCCGGAGCGCCGTATGAACGAAAGGACCGAAGGAACCCGTCGCGCCTCGGCAGCCTCCCCGTCGATCCGGGCGAAGACGAGCGGCAACGCCGCGAGGGCGGAAAACAGGGCGGCAACCGCGAAACCCGAGACCCAGCCGGCAGCCTCGATCAGATGGATCATGACCAGCGAGCCGAGAACGGTACCGGTCAGCATTCCGGTCACCTTGATCCCGCCCCGGATCGCCTGGGTCTTGCCGGCGGCGGTTTCCGCCAGCGTTCCGTCGAGGATGACGTCCATCGTGGCGGCGCCGACAGAAAGGCACAGCATGGCCGCGAGCAGAACGGAGAGGCGGTCCGGACCGGAGAAAGCGAGAACCAAGAGCGACGCGACGACCATGGTTTGAGCCAGCGCGAACCAGCTCTTACGCCGACCCCAGCGGGTCAGCGCGAAGCGGTCGACCGCCGGGGCCCAGAACACCGACAGGCAGAGGGGCAACAGCAGAAGAGCGACGAGGCTGACGCTTTCGACCGGCAGGCCCTGCCGCTGCAAGATCGAGGGGATGGCGACCTGGAGCAGCCCGAGACTGCATCCAAAGGCCAGATAGGGTGGCAGGGCGAGGATCAGCGGTCCCCGCCACCCGTCGAAAATGATCGTGCCTGCATCCGACATGGCGGCGTCAGAACGAAACGCTGCCGACGACGCCGAACGTCTGCGGCGTTCCGGGGATCGCCAGCACGCCCTGGGTGTAGGTCTGCGCGGCGATCCGATATTCCTGATCGAACATGTTCTGGGCGAAGGCGCTCAGCGACCAGTGATCGCCCTCGACACCGAGCCTGGCATTGACGATGCCGTAGCCCGGCTCCTCAATCGTGTTGGCGCTGTCCCAGTAGAAGGACGAGCGATAGTTGTAGTCGACCCGCCCGAACCCGACGAGATCGTCGGTGATTGCGCGCCGATATTCCGCGCTGAGGTTGGCTGAATAGCGCGACGCGAAGGGCTGCCAGTTGCCGCTCTCGTCCATGCCGGACATCGCGTTCGGATAGTCGACGAACTTGGCGTCGAGAATGCCGACACCCGCATAGAGCATAAGGCCGTCGACGAGTTCGACATTCACCTCAGCTTCGCCGCCGAAGGAGCGGGATTTCGGCGCGTTGTTGATGACGAGCTGGTTGTTCACGAAGGAGTAGACCTGCTGGTCGCGCCAGTCGAAATAGAAGGCGGAGACGGCGTAGCCGACCTGGCCGTCGAGCGCCTCGCCCTTCAGTCCGACTTCGTAGTTGATGGCGCTCTCCGCGTCGTAGCCGATATCCGCCGTCGGCGCGAAGGCGATGTTGAAGCCGGCCGGCTTGTAGGCCCGCGAGATCGTCGCATAGACGTTCGTGTCCTCGGTCAGTTCGTAGATCAGCCCGACCCGCGGTGAGATGTCGAAACCGTCCGTCGACTGCGAGGTCGTAATCGGCGGCGCGAGGAAGGCGAAGGCACCCATCGTCGAACCGTGCACGTAGTCGATCTTCTTACGGTCATAGCTACCGCGCGCGCCGGCAACCAAATTCAACTGTTCCGTCATGCGCCAAGTGACATCCCCAAAGAGCGCGAGGCTCGTGGTGTCGACGTCCGTCCTGGTGCCCTCCTCGTACATGGCCGGCAGGGCCGGCTGTCCGGGAAAGAAGGTGTTGGCGGGAAGCGCGGGATAGAAGCCACTCGCCTCGTAGCGATTGTCCTGGGAGTAAAGACCGAAAGCGCCAACCGTCCAGTCCAGCCTGTCGGTTTCGCCGGAGACGCGGACCTCCTCCGTCACCTGATCGTAGTCCCGGGAATAGGCGGCGTTTTGCATCGGCGCGGGATCGTAGGAGCCTCCCTCCCCTTTGGCATCGGCACCGCGATAGGCGGTCACGCTGATCACCTCGCCGAAGCCGGTGCGGGTGGTCGACTTCAGGGACGCCCCGAAACTATCCATATGATCCTGGAACGGCTCACCGAGATTGACCCCGTCCTCCCAAATCGTCTCGAACGGGCCGTAGCCCGACCGACGGCCCTTGTCTCGGCTGTAGTCGGCAGTCAGTTCGACGTCCCAATCCGGCGTCACGGCGGCAAGCAGTTTCGCCCGGCCTCCATAGTCGTCCAGGTTCATGAAATCAGGGCCGCCGGCTTCGTTGTTCACCCAGCCGTCGCTGCGGTCTCCAAAGACGGAAATGCGCGCCGCCACAGTGTCGGCCAGCGCAAAGTTCACCGTGCCTTGGCCGAACAGCAAACCGTCGGTGCCGACACCCGATTCCGCATAGACCGAGTTGACCCCCAACTCCGGCGAGCCCGTGCGCACATTGACGGCACCTCCGATCGCATTGCGACCGTAAAGGGTTCCCTGCGGGCCGCGGAGGATCTCGATCTGCTCGAGATCCGCCATCCGCGCGTTAAAGCCATTGTCGTTGCCGACATAGACGTCGTCCACATAGACGGCGATGCTCGGATCCGCGCCGAAGGCCGTGGTCGCGACGCCGCGGATCGTCATGGTCGACGCATCGTTACCACCCCGCTGACTTGTCACGGTCGCGTTGGGGGTCGCCTCGAAAGCCTGGTCGAGCCGCCGGACGATCCGCTCTTGAAGCTCCTCGCGAGACAGAACCCGCAAGCTGATCGGAACATCTTTCGCCACCTGTTCCCGGCGCTGGGCGGATACCATGATCTGGTCCAGCACGACCGTTTCGGCATCTAGCTCGACCTGGGCTTTCGCCTCGCCGACCATCGCCACCGACGCCGTAAACACCGCGAAACAGATCTGCGTCCTCATCATCACTTTCCAGCTTCCGTACCCGATTCCAATTGGCGCGGATCGTGGCAAAGCGCGTGCGGCATTGCACCGACAGTGGCGTATGGGTTCGGCTCAAAAACGTTTGCGACGGAAACGGCTCAGGTTCGGATCTCGCGCGGCGAGACACCGAAGTGCCGTTTGAAGGCGGTGGAGAAGTTGCCGGGATGGGCATAGCCGAGCGCATAGGCGGTCTGGGACACGCTCATCCCCTGTTCCAGCAGGCGATGGCCGTGCAGCAATTTCTGCTCGTTGATGAAACCGCCCACGCAGGTGGAAAAGGCGAGGAAGAAGTCGCGCTTCAGCTTGCTGGGGCTGACGCCGAACTCGGCGGACAGCGCGGCGAGAGAGGCGATCTCCGCAGGGCGGGTCTCGATCGCCTCTCGCACCGCACGGATCCGATACCGGTCCCGGCGGGGAAGTGGATCGATTTGTTCCGGCTCGAACGCGGACTCCGCAAGGGTCGCCAGGAGATCGAGAGCCATCGCCTCCAACCGCATCGCCGCAACGCCCCCGGTTCCGATCGGCGTCAATGCATTCGACGCAAGCTCGCGAAACCGGGTCGGCAACGGCCTGGAGGAATGGAAGGCCGGCCTGTTCATGCTATCGTGGAGCGCCTCGAAGGCAGGGTCTCCCGATAGCGTGCCGACGGATCCCTCGAACCAGTCCGGCGTAACGAAGACCTCGACGTTGCGCAGGCGCGTTGCGCCATAGAGGTGGGAGGAGAATTCTCCAACCCCGTTGTGGGATGTCAGAAGCATTGAATCGGGGCGCAGTTCCTCCATTCCCGGCACGTTCGTGCCGACATGGCCTTGCAGAAGAATACTGATGGCCGCGAAGGCCGACGGTTCGCCGAAGCGAGACTGTTCCTCGTCGATGGGGATATCCGTCAGCGCGAGATAGAAGTTCGGCTGGATCTCGATCAGCCGCTCCTCGCCAGCCACCGCCGCCGAGCCGACTGCCACGTCCTCCAGAGAGAATAGGTTCGTCTGCATTGCACCCACCCGTCGCCCGCGAGAGCCGCTAAGCACGAAGCACAGTGGATTGCGCAGTTTCCAGCAATTGGCAATGCATTATCTATTATATTTACTTATAATAATTTTAATAATTGTAATTATTATTTACATAAGATCAGCCAATCAAAAGAAAATGAATAAAAGTCCGAACAAAATCATCAGCCGACTCGCCAAGCAAACGGACGCGCGCGCCCTCTGCATCTGCCTGTCGCCCGAGACCTGTCCGCCAAGGTGCCCCTCAAGTAGCTCTGGCGTCTTTCGGTCGTCTCCGGCGGCGCCGCGAATCATAAGGACGGCGTCGCAAGAGCTGGTCCCTCGAAGAGGCCGGAACGGCAAAACCGCCCGGGTTTCCGGCGCTCTTGCTCATCGAGCATCCTGAACGCCGACGGCGCGCTGATAAGATGCTCGACGCAGAAAGCTCCGATCGGCTCGTCCGCATTCGGTACCTGCCGAACGCGGGCCGATCGGTGGATTTGACCAAATCGCCTCCACCCATAACCTCCGGATTTAGGGGGCCTGAGCCTATGCTTTCGCTGTCACATCAAGTCGCTCCGTGAAGGTCGAAACCGATAGAGCGTTTCCAGGCCAAGTAAAAACCGGATAGCGCCCGGAAACGCGCCGAGAATGGACGGTTTTCTGAGCGTTTGGAGAGATAACGGTCATAGGCGCTACCCGAGACGAAGCGCGGCCCCTTCCTATCGCCAACAATTTCGGAAGAGTCTGATCCGTCCACCGGAAGAGGCTCTCGGCTTCCACGTTCTCCGTGTTGGATAGCCCGCCTCAATTTTCCGACCGTCCGGCCCCCCTGGCGGAAAATGCAAAGCCGGTCGATTCGGATTGGCCTCATTGTCGCGCCGCACCTGCGCGAGGAAATTGAGAGTGGGACATTGCGCCCGTCGGGCCGCGTGCAAGGCGACAATGGATAGATGTATCGTCAGCAAGCGCGAGAAACGGTACCGGCGCGGCGCCCCAGGCAGGCACCGGTTTGTTCGGCGAAGCGACGATGGAAGTCGAGGATAAGCAATGAAGCTGCAAACTGCACTGGCGGGAGCCATACTATCCGCCTCCGTTCTGCTCGCTGCCGGGCCCGGCCATGCCCAGGACCTTACGCAGAAAGAAGCGAACACGATCGCGGTCGAGGCCTACCTTTACTTCTATCCACTCATCACCATGGACCTGACGCGGCGGCAGACGAGCAGCCTGGATCCGGCCAAGTACTCGTTCGGCGGCGTGCAGAACTGGTTCACGAATGTGCGAGCCTATCCGACCGCGGACGAAAAGTCGGTTGTGCGGCCGAACTTCGACACGCTCTATTCCTCCACCTTTCTCGACATGACCGACGAGCCGATGGTCGTCTCGGCTCCCGATACCGACGGGCGCTACTATCTGCTGCCGATGCTCGACATGTGGACGGACGTGTTCGCCTCGCCCGGGTGGCGGACCACAGGCACCGAGGCGGCGACCTTCCTGGTGACCCCGCCGGGATGGCGACCCGATCTGGGCAAGGATTTCGCCAAGACGCTCGGCCTCCCGGAGGCGACCCAGCGGATCGATGCGCCGACGCCTTATGTGTGGATCATCGGCCGCACCAAGACCGACGGACCGTCCGACTACGCGGCCGTTCACAAGATCCAGGACGGCTATAAGGTCACGCCACTGTCCAAATGGGGACAGGAGGTCACGGAGCCGAAATTCTCCCCGGATCCGACCGTCGATGTTAAGACGCCGCCGAAGGTCCAGGTCGACACCATGGCGGGCAAGGACTACTTCGCCTACGCGGCCGAGCTTCTGAAGATCAACCCGCCGCACATCACCGACCAGCCGATCGTCGCCCGCCTGGAACGTCTCGGCATCGAACCCGGCGAGAGCTTCGATGTCGATAAGGCCGATCCGGTCGTGAAAGCGGCCATCGAAGCCGCGCCGAAGACCGCTCAACAGCTGATGGCCTGGAAGACGCCCACGATCGCGCAGTCCGTCAACGGCTGGTCGATGGATGTCGATACCGTCGGCGTCTACGGCAACTACTACCTGAAACGCGCGATCATGGCGCAGATCGGCCTTGGCGCCAACGTGCCGCAAGACGCGATCTACCCGATCGCGCTCACCGACGGCAAAGGACAGCCGCTCGTCGGCGCCAACAACTACGTCCTGCACTTCGAAGCGTCCGATATTCCCCCGGTGGATGCCTTCTGGTCGGTCACCATCTACGACAACGACGGCTTTCAGATCGCCAACAGCCTGAACCGGTTCGCGCTGTCGAGCTGGATGCCGCTCAAGAAGAACCCCGACGGATCAATCGATCTTTATTTCCAGCACGAAAGCCCCGGCCAGGACAAGGAAGCGAACTGGCTGCCGGCGCCCAACGGACCGTTCAACGTGACCATGCGGCTCTATGCGCCGCGTCCAGAAGCCTTGATCGGCAAATGGGCGCCGCCGGCGATCGCCAAGGCCGAAAAACCGACGGCGGACACGGCGCAGTAGCGAGCCCTTCGCGCAGATCTTACCGACCACGCGCATGAAAGAACCTGCGTTCTCCCCTCGGAGTTGGCTTTTTCATGCGCGTTGCTCCTCCAATGGAGCAATCACCGCTCGGCAGGCGCGTCTGTCCGGGCTCAGTCCTCCGTGAGACACATGAAACAGCTCGTGTTCTGGACCTTGGCGACTCTGCTTTTCGCCTCTTCTTCGTTGCTCGCATCGGCCCAAACGGACGTTCCGGACGGTGGGACTTCAGCGAGCGACATCATGGCGTTGCGGTCCTACGCGCCCACCGTCAATCCCGGATCAACCGACTTCGACGTCGCCGACCGCATGGCAATCGTCAACCTGATCTCCGCCTATGCGTTCGCCTACGACAACACGGAGGCCGAGGCCTGGCTGGACCTGTTTACGCCCGACGCCGTTTTTGTGGCCGGCGTGCCGGGCCAAACGCCAGTCTCATTCAGCGGCGACAATTTCCGCACATTCTGGACGAAGCGGATGGCCGCATTCCGGTCTTCCGGCAACCTGCGGCGGCATCTGATGCCGAATATCCTGTTTCTCGACCAGACCGCCGATACCGCGCATATCAGTGTTGTCGGACTTTTGACCAATGCCGCCGATGGCAAAACATTCAGCGCAGTCTCCAGTCTCAACTACGAGGGCTGGCTGGTGAAAGGTCCGAACGGCTGGAAAATTCAGCGCTGGCATGATTTTCCGGACGCGGCCTTCCAAGAATAGAAGCGTTTGAAACAAACCTGCTGACTGGGCGGCGAAAATGACAGTGCAATCGGCCAATTCGGGCGAAATACTATGAAAATCTAGGGGTGTAAGGCTCGCCTTTTGCTTGCGCGTCACGCCAACACGCGGCATCACAGGTGCTGGTGTCGGCGCATATTGCGACAGTGAGGTGGACCGAATGGCGTTTAACGGATCGGTGCCTCTCGTGCGGGCGAGCGGCCTCGGTCCCCTGCCGACGCTCTTTGAGCGCCGGGCGGGCGAGCGCGAACTTTGGAGGGCCTTCGAACAAGAAGGACTCCCGCTCTCGGTCATCGACTCCCTGCAGACACCCGTGCCGTACGCCAGCATGATCGGGATCTTCGAACGGTGTGCCCGCCTGTTGGACGACAGAACCTTCGGGCTCGACGTCGGCTTTGAAATGGCGAAAGCCTGGGGCTTTGGTCTGTGGGGCGCCTATGGCGCGACCGCGCCGACCTTGGGCGAGGCAATCAACCGGTACAATCGGACTTACCATACCCATGCTACCAATGGTGGGTTGGAGCTCTTATGGCGCGACGGCCATTGGCTTTGGCGCTGTGCGGCACGCCCCCTCGGCCAGATGGCGATTCAGCATGTCGACCATATGATCGGGCCGATGATCATCATCGCCCGAGAATATCTCGGCCAACGATGGGCGCCCAAATGGATCGAAGTCTCCTATTTCCGCGATCCAAACGCTCATTTGCTGGAACAACGGCTGCAGGTCCCGATCCGATATGGCCAGGGTGGGACCGGAATTGCCTTTGGTGTCCAAGATCTGCTCGCAAGGCGCGCTGCGGGCCCCGCAAACGGGGCGAAGATCGTGACCCTGCGGGAGGTGGTCGCCGATCTGGTGCTGTCGAGCGCGGCCGAACCCGCCCGCTCAATTTCCGCCATCGTGGCGCTTCGGCTTCTCGACGGGCAGACGGATATCGACGGCACGGCACGCATGGCGGGCACCAGCGTCCGAAACCTGCAGCGCATGCTGGGCCAACGGGGTTACACTTATCGGGAGGTTGTCCGCGCAGCGCGTAAGGCGCGCGCGATCAGCCTCTTGCGGGAGACCGACCGGCCAATTCTCGAAATTGCGGTTTTGCTCGGTTACGAGGATCATGCAAGCTTCAGCAGAGCGTTCCAGAGCTGGCTGGGCTGCACGCCGTCGGAGTTCAGAGCTCGTTACCACCCATAACCTGCCCCGCACCCATCTCACTATGGCGCAAAATGCCAAGCGGGATGTCCATCTGCCTTCTAGATTGCTTTGATTCGGATGCGACAATGGGGTCGAAACGTTGCAAGCCGAAGCGCAACGGAGGTACGGGGCATGACGGTCTACGCGGTCTACTACGCGTCGGACGAGACGCAAGCGGATGTCTTCGACCTGGCACTCGACGAGCAGTTTGGCGACACCTACCGGGTGAGCGACGATTTCTGGCTGATCGATACCGCGCACGAATCCGACACCATCTACGGTGCCTTGCGTGATGCGATCCGAAAGAGGGACCGGTTGTTCATCGCCGAGATAACCCGAGACTTCTTTCCCGGCCTCTCCCACAGTGCACTCAGTTGGCTGCTTTCACCCCGACGTTCCTGGAAAGGCCGTTACGTGGCCCGCGAGGTCGCGGACCGGATCCGCGCAGCGGCCTGACCGGGAATTGCGTTTCCCCGCCTGAGCCTTTTCCGGCCAGGCGGAAAGATGGGTCCGGGCACAACATGTCCGGGCGCGAGCGGTCGCAAAATCCAGGGAAATCCGCAGTATTCCGGAGGCGTTAGAGTATTTCCCGTTCAGACTGAATCAGTCTGAACGAAAAGGAATTGCTCAAAATATTGCATATAGAGCCATTTCTAATCGATCAGGTGTTGCCACCTGATCGGGAAAGGCCCTGGAGAGCGCTTTCCAGGCCAAGTGGAAACCAGTTTTCTGTTCGGAAACGCATCGAAACAATGACTTAGACCCA
The DNA here is from genome assembly GCF_040750475.1 of Amorphus sp. 3PC139-8. NCBI lineage: Bacteria > Pseudomonadati > Pseudomonadota > Alphaproteobacteria > Hyphomicrobiales > Amorphaceae > Amorphus > Amorphus sp. 3PC139-8. Next base: position 222,581 of record NZ_JABJVY010000003.1, read on the forward strand.
CTCCGCAAGTCCGAGAAAAGCGGGACGGATCCAGGGGCTTTTCACAAGAAACAGGCTCCACAGGGCGACATTTGGATTTGCCAGCCCATCACGCGCTCTCATCGTCCGCTAAGCCGCGGGCCAACGCAGCCGCCGTTTCACGTTGAGCATCACGGTCGGGCGACGGCAGGGTCCTCCAAGTCAGCTCGGATTCGACGATGTATCTACGCGAGGTGACGTCGGTCTTCTCGACAAGCGGGACGATATGGGCGTGGGCGTGAGAGACATCCCCCCCGGTAAACATGAAGGCAACGCGTTCGACCGCATAAATACGCTTCTGCACCCGGGCCAATCGTTGGCCAAGATTAAGTATTTCGGCCCCCAATTCGTCCGGGAGAGTCTCAAAGGTTTCGTAGTGCTTGATCGGGATTATCTGAACGTGTCCTTCCCGAATCGGACCTATATCCAGGAAGGCAACGATCCGATCGTCGCGATAGACTTCATCGCTCGGAACCTCACCTGAGGCGATGCGACAAAACAGGCATTGACTGGGCGAGTGGCGATACCTGGGTGTCATGTAAACTCGGGCACATTTGGTAGATAGCGCAATTTTATCGGACACCGCGACGACACCAAGAGATGTCGTGCGAGCTTTTTGCGGCGGACGTCCAAGGACAATAACGACCGCTAGCTGTGTTCTGAACGCCGAACCGCCGCACAACCGGGTTGGATCTTATCGACGCCGCGCCAGCCATACGACCTAGACCTGCTCGAAGCCGGCCTGAACGAAAAGGAATTTGCTCAAACACTTGAATCTGAGCCCATTTCTTGTCGATCAGGTGAGCCCACCCGATCGGAAAAGGCTCTAGTATGCGTCGTTGTAGTTCCACCACCGGTAGGGCGCGTCCTGAGGGTAGCCGTCCGGGGAGCTTTCCCAGATCTCCTGTCGCCCGAACGCCGTCATGTCGAGCCACGACCATGTCGGGACGAACTGCTCGTCGCCACGTTCGTTGATAAAATACGTGCGGAAAATGCGATCTCCGTCCCGAACAAAAGCGTTGTGGCCATGCCACTCCGCAACGTCGAAATCGGCATCAAAATCGTCGGTCAACGTATACCACGGGATGTGACTCCAGCCCATTTTCGCCTTGATGCGGGTGAGATCCGCCTGCGGCCCGCGCGAGACATAGACGAAACTCGTTCCTCGCGCGCGGAGATGGGCAAGGTTGGGAATGTGATCGGCCATCAGCGAGCAGCCAACGCAGCCCTGGTCTGGCCATCTGCTGACACCCGGATCCATGAAGGCTCGATAGACGATGAGCTGGCGCCGGCCTTCGAAGAGGTCCCAAAGTGACACGTCCCCTTCCGGTCCCAGAAATCGATAGGATTTCCTGACTTCCATCCAAGGCATGCGTCGTCGCTCTGCGGCCAGAGCGTCTTTGGCGCGGGTCAACGCCTTTTCTTTTGCCAGCAAGGCAGCCCGGGCCGCATCCCATTCAGCGCGCGAAACGACGGGTGGAGTTTGCATGGCACTTCATCCTTTCTCCGTATCGGGTCCGCAAGCGCAAACGCGTCAGCCCTTCGGCATCTGATCAAACCGGGCCAGCACCGGATCGAGACTGTCCCAAGGCAAGGCGCGGCCTGCGTAGGTCACGAATTTCGGAGCGAACTGATCGGGGCTGTCCAGCAGCGCCGCGCTGATCGCCGTAACGTCGGGATTGGCAGGGAACGTCATGTGGGTCGGCGTGCCGCAATCCGGGCAGAACGCTTGATATTTCTCGTTTCCGCTGTCGGCGGTGACGGACCAGCTCCTAGTTTCACCATTGAGCTCCACTGCCTCGGGACCGGCGAACACCAAGAAAGAACTATGGCCCGTGCCAGAGCGAAGCTGGCAGTGCCTGCACTGGCAGTGCAGCTCGGCGACGGGGTCCCCCCTCGCCTCGATGCGGACGGCGCCGCAGGCGCAGCGGCCGGTACGGATCGTGCTCATGTCGATCTCCATGACCCGTTGGAGGTCCGGTTTCAGAGGCCCATACCGGTCCCGGTTTCGAGGAAAGATTTCATGCTGGACAGGACCAGCGGCCAGCCCTTGCCGATGCCCTTTGCCATGGGGCTACCGGGTTGGAGCTGATCGTGCGTGACGGTAAGCCGGACCATCCCGCCCTCCTGTTCTTCGATGTCGAAGATGACACGGCTTTCCTCGTCCGGATCGTCGGCCTTGGACACGGCCGACCAGGTGATAATCAGCTTGTGGGGCGGTTCGGCCTGAACGACCTTGCCGACGATTTCGACCGGCCGTTCGACGTTTGCGCGCACGTGCTCCCAGGTGGACCCCGGCCTCCAGTCGGAGACATTCTCATGCCCCCAGTAACGCCGCGCAATTTCGGGAGTGGTGATCGCCTCGTAGACCTTTTCCGGTGTCGTGCGGATGTAAGTCACGTAGACGAAGCTTGCGGACTTGTCGGCCATGTCTTCTTTCCTTTCGAGGCTGCGTTTGAGGTCGTAGAGCAGCTCGAGACGACCCGTTTCGAATTTATGGACCCACCGCTCGTAGACATCGTGCAACGGGACCGGGTTGATAAAGTGAAGCTTCTCCCGACCTCGGCGCGCGGTGCTGATCAGATTGGCCTCTTCGAGCAGGCCCAGATGCTGCGTCACGGACTGACGCGTCATCTCCATCGACTCGCACAGCTCGGTCAGCGTCCTGCCGTTCTTCAAGTGGAGTCGGTCCAAAAGCCGCCTGCGCGCGGGGTCACCCAGAGCCTTGAACACCTTGTCGGCGTCGGTTCGATCGTCTGTCATGGCCGATAATATGCAGGTAAATACCTGCATGTCAAGAGCAGGTGTTTACCTGCATAATGTGAGTCCACTTGGCGTGTGCCTGGCGCCTTTGCCCAAGCGAATACCTACTAACCCACTATCAATATTGATTTTTTGACTAATTCACGAACCGGAAGGCAGGGTATCGAGGCAACCGTCACAGCCGGGGATGCATTTTGTTGCTGCTATGTCTGCTCTCGGGCGTCTGCCCTGACGGCATGCGGACGAAAATTCGAAAATGACCGCACGCGATCGTTGCACCGTAATCCATGACCTACGGGCAACGCTGGCAAGCCTGTTCAGGCCGCTTTCCGGTAGTGCCACGCGGCGGCGAGCGCAGTGAGCCGGCGTAAGTGGGCGAAACGCCCGCCGCCCTTCGCTACCAGCTCGCCAACCGCCTGAGCTGCGGGGTCTTCTTCTGAGTGTGCTCGCTCATGCGGGCAAGCAGGCCTTGGAGCTCGTCCAGCGCGTCGAGCAGGAAGGGCCCCTTGTTCAGCATCACGCATTCCGCCCTGACCGACATGGCCGCATCGGTCAATTCCGCGCGGTTAGGCATGCCCTTTTTGACGAAATGCTCCATCACCTGGGTCGCCCAGATCACCGGCACCTGGGCTGCCTCTCCGATCCACAGGATCTCCTCCTGCATCTCGGCAAGCCGGGCAAACCCGATCTCGATCGCCAGATCGCCGCGCGCGATCATGACGGCAACCGGCTGGCGCGCGCCGGCGGCCACGACAATACCGGGCAGATTGCGCACGGCGCGTGCCGTCTCGATTTTCAAGACCAGCGCCAGGTCGGTCCACTCATCCGGGCGCGCCTCGGCGAGCGCGGCCTGAAGGGCGGCGACATCCGCCGTGCTTTGCACGAAGGAATATTCCACCGCGTCGGCGTGGGTGGCAACGAAGGCAAGATCGCGCCTGTCCTTTTCCGTCAACGCCGGGATGGTCAAATCGCTGTCGGGAAAGTTGAGACCCTTTTCCGGCTTCAGCTTGGCGCCGGCTGCGTCTGCGCGAATCACCCGCGCCGTCAACGCGCCGCCGCCGGTTTCCTCAACGATCGCGCCGATCTTGCCGTCGTCGATGAAGACGCGGTCGCCCGCCTTGGCCATGCCGAGCACGTCCGCATAGGAGCATTCCACCGCAGCCCCGCATTCGGAGGCTTTCGGGGCACTCAGGTCCCCCGGCGCGACGATCGCGATCCGCTGATCGGTGAAGATGCGCTTGCCGCCATCGCGAATCCGCACACCGCCGGTGCGGATCTTCGGGCCGGCGAGATCCATGAACACCCGCATCCGGTGGCCCGTCGCAGCCTCCGCCGAGCGGGCATGGTCGATCATCGCCTTCCAGGCGTCGGCGTCGTCGTGGGCGCAGTTGATACGAATGGCATCGACCCGCCGGTCGGCGAGCGCGCGCATGAACGAGGGATCGGAGGCCGCTTCGCTCGGGCAGGTGATCAAAAGTGCGGTGGGGCAGCGGCTGCTGCGCGGACCGAACAGGTGCGCCGCGCGGGCGCGCAGCCGCGTTTCGCCGGCAAAAAAGGTCGCCTCGTCGGCGTGAAGCGGTCCACCTTCTCCCGCGACCGCAGCCAGCGCGGCACGCACGGCGGAAAGAGTGGCGCGCACCCGGCTTTCCAGCCGTCCGAGCGAGGACAGCCCCATGCTCATGAGGGCGCGTTGCAGCGCGCGCAGGTCGTGGTGGCGCAGCGCCAGATAGGCTGCGAGGTTGTCCGCGCTCGGCGCGAAATCCGGCCGTATGTCGAACCGCTGCCAGCCGTCGGTCAACGCGCCGGCGTCCGCCGTCACCTGCGCGATCAGGCTGTCGATTTCGCGAAGAAGGTCGCCTGCGTCCGTCATGGCGCGATGTCCGTCCCGATTTTGGGGTCCGGATTCGGACATAAATGCCGCGCACGTCCGTTTTATGAAGCCGGACGAAGACGGGAAACCAGGAACGCAGAATGCCGGTCCCCCGAGCGCCACCTTGGGTAAGCGGCGCTCGGGTGGATCAAACCCGCGGGCAATCGTTTGCCCGTCGGACAGTCGTTACGCAGCGAGACGGACGTCGTCGTTCGCCGCGGCCGGGGCTTCGGCGTCGGTCGTGACGTCAAGCGGCTCGATTTCCGGCGTCCGCTCGAAGGTGCCGGCGGCAACCGCCATGATGTCGCTGCGGTGCAAACCGATGTCGCGCAGCTCGTGATCGGACAGCGCGGAAAGCTCGGTGTAGGTCACGTGCATGCGATGCATGTCGGCAATGGTGCCGGCGACGGAGCGGACGAAACCGACGACGCCATGGGCGGCATTGCGCACGAGACGGACGAATTCAGCGGACCGAAGATCGCGGGCGTTGGCTTCAATGGCCGCCAGATCGGTCGACGACACTTGGGTGTAGTTGGTCTTCATAGGATCGAATCTCTCTCACTCCGCGGCAGCGGATTGGTTGATGTTCGTTCCCCTCTGCGTCGTGAGATAATCGGTTCCGGCTCGAAGAAGTAGCGGGCAATGCTGCAACGCAGCAATGCGTCTAACGCGACCCTCGGGACCGCAATGGCGTCACAAAGCCAAGCCGCCCAATGCGGGCCCGCCCGCAAAGCGAACCGATAAGACCTTAATTCAAAAAACCGAGCCGACTTTCCCTGATACACCCGCCCACCAGCGCGCGACTGCGCGTCGGTCCTTAGACCGCCGTGTCCGGAGCGGAGCGGCGAAGCCGCGACAGCGTGGGGACAAAAGTGACGTCCCACTTTTCCTGGGAGGCGAAGCCAGCGCGCGACCGCGCGACGGCCGGAAAGGCCGCGTCCGCGCAGCCGCGAGCAACGCGAGCTGGCGCGAGCGAAAAGAACGCAAAACCGGTGCCCACTTTTCCTGGAACGGCTTTATCTTCACGCGTTTCCGGACGGAAAACCGGTGCCCACTTTTCCTGGAAACGCTTTACCCCGTGGTCTTTTCCCGGCTTGCCGCTTCCACCGACGCGACGGCCGTCATGTTCACGACGCCGCGGGCGGTGGTGGAGCGCGACACGATATAGGCCGGCTGGGCCGCGCCCAGCAGGATCGGCCCGACATGCAGCGCCTGGGTCGTCTCCTTCAGCAGCGTCATGGCGATGTTGGCCGCGTCAAGGTTCGGGAACACTAGCAGATTCGCCTCGCCGGTAAGCCTGCTCGACGGCATGGAGCGCCCGCGCACCAGCTCCGAGAGCGCGTCTTCGCCGGTCATCTCTCCGTCGACCTCGAGATCCGGCGCGGTGCGCCACAAGATCTCCGCCGCCTTGCGCATCTTCACCGCCGAGGCGGACGAGCGCGAGCCGAAGGTCGAGTGCGACAAAAGCGCGGCTTTCGGCGTGGTGCCGAAGCGGCGGACCTGGCGTGCGGCAAGCCGCGTCATGGCGGCAATTTCTTCCGCGGTGGGATCGTCGGTGACGGCGGTGTCCACCAGGAAGTAGGTGCCGGACTGGCCGGTGAGGATGGAGAGCGCGGCGTAACGGGCGGAGCCGTCCGCACAGCCGATGATTGCTTCCACGTCGCTCAGATAGTCGTCGAAGCGCCCCTCCAGGCCGCAGATCAGCGCATCCGCCTCGCCGCGCCTCAAGGCCAGCGCCCCGATCACCGTGGTGTTGGAACGCACCTCCGTGCGCGCCGCGTCCGGGGTGACTCCACTGCGCCCGACCAGGCTGAAATAAAGGTCGGAATAGTCACGGAAGCGCGGATCGTCTTCCGGATTGATGACTTCGATGGTCTCGTTCGGCTTCAGTCTCAGCCCATAGCGTTCCGCACGGGTCTCGATCACCTTGGGCCGGCCGATCAGGATCGGCTCGGCGAGCCCCTCCTCCTGCACGATCTGGACGGCCCGCAGTACGCGCTCGTCTTCGCCTTCCGCATAGACGATGCGCTGCTTGGCCGATTTCGCCTCCGCAAACAGCGGCTTCATCAACACGCCGGTCTTGAAGACGAACCGGTTGAGCCGATCGGCATAGGTGTCGAAATCGGTGATGGGCCGCACCGCGACACCGGAGTCCATGGCGGCCTTGGCCACCGCCGGCGCGATTCTCAAGATCAACCGCGGATCGAACGGCGACGGGATCAGATAGTCCGGCCCGAACGACCGGGTGACGCCGCCATAGGCCTTGGCGACCACCTCCGACGGCTCCTCCTTGGCAAGGTCGGCGATCGCCCGCACGGCCGCGCGCTTCATCTCTTCGTTGATCGCGGTCGCGCCGACATCGAGCGCGCCACGGAAGAGATAGGGAAAGCACAGGACGTTGTTGACCTGGTTCGGGAAGTCCGACCGGCCGGTGCAGATCATCGCGTCCGGACGCGCCGCGCGGGCGAGATCGGGCATGATTTCCGGCGTCGGATTCGCGAGCGCCATCACCAGCGGATGGTCCGCCATCCGCTTCACCATCTCCGGCTTCAAAAGCCCGCCGACCGACAGGCCGAGGAACATGTCGGCGCCGTCGATCACCTCGTCGAGGGTGCGCTTGTCGGTCTCCTGGGCGTAGACCTCCTTCCAGCGGTCCATGCTGGCCTCGCGGCCCTTGTAGACCACCCCGTCGATATCGCAGACCCAGATGTTTTCGCGTTTCGCCCCCAGCGAAACCAGGAGATTGAGGCAGGCGAGCGCCGCCGCGCCCGCCCCGGAGCAGACGATCTTGATGTCCTCGATCTTCTTGCCGGCGATCGCGAGGCCGTTGGTGGCGGCCGCCGAGACAATGATGGCGGTGCCGTGCTGGTCGTCGTGGAAGACCGGAATGTTCATCCGGGCCTTCAGCTTGTCCTCGATCTCGAAGCAGTCCGGGCCCTTGATGTCTTCCAGGTTGATGCCGCCGAAGGTCGGCTCCAGCGCGGCGACGACATCGCAGAACTTATCGATGTCGCGCTCTTCCACCTCGATATCGAAGACGTCGATGTTGGCGAATTTCTTGAAGAGAACCGCCTTGCCTTCCATCACCGGCTTACCGGCCAGCGCGCCGATGGTGCCAAGCCCCAGCACCGCCGTGCCGTTGGAGATGACCGCCACGAGATTGCCGCGGGCGGTGTAGTCGAGTGCTTTGGTGGGGTTTTCGGCGATTTCCAAGCAGGGGGCGGCCACGCCGGGGGAATAGGCAAGCGACAGATCGCGCTGGGTGGCGAGCGGCTTGATCGCCTGGATTTCCAGCTTACCGGGCCGCGGAAACTCGTGATAGCGCAGGGCTGCGTCGTCCAGTGTCTCCGTCGACGGTTTCATTTGCGACATGTGCGTTCTCCCCGACAACACCAGCTTCCGTTTCGCTCTTCGTAGCCGCCGCCGAGCAGGTTGAAAAGCGAAAGATCGGAGCGGTTTTGCGGCCGATCAGTCGCTTTCGCGCGGCCGCGGGTGGCGGATGTCGGGATCGGAAACAAGGGCGGCCCGCAGCAAGACCGCAAGCACGGCGGCGTTCAAAAGGTGCCATAGGAAATGGGTGCCGAGCGGGAAGCTCGCGCACACGGATGCGTCCAACACGCGGAAGGCCAGGGAGGCCGCGAAGATGCCGCCGGCGGCGACCATTGCCGCCCCCCGCGGATCGCCCTCTCCCACCAGAAGGGCCCCGAACCCTAGGAGCGCGATCAGCGGCGGCAGATAGCCGGCGGACCCGCCGAACAGGACCTCCAAGAGCGGAATGACAACGGCGGAGGCTGCCGCGAACAGGGCCAGACCAACAAGGACGAGGACCATCGACCAGCCCAGGAAGCGGCGCAGCGCAAGGAAGAAATAGAGGAACACGAACAAGCCGATCGGGATCGAGTCGGCGAGCATCGCCCAGCGCGTGGCTGCCGTGTGGAACAGGAAGGAGCCGACCGAGATCGCCGCCGTGAGCAGAATCAGGACCCCGACCAGCGCATCCGGAGGCCGCTTGCGCCACTCCAGTGCGGCCAGGATCGCAACCAGCAAGAATGCGCCGTTGGTGACGGCATTCAGCGGCTCCGTCCACAGACCTGGGCCCGTGCGTTCACAGTAGATATTGAAAGTCTGGCTCATCTGCGGCTCCAGAGGCCCACCGGTTCGGCCGCACCATGGCCGGATCGGTGGGCGATCGAAAACCCTGCATACACGATCGGATCCACCTACGATTCCGTGAAGCCCGCCACCATGGCCCGAAACGCGCTCTCAAATGGATGGATGCTTGAGCCCGCTCGCTGGCGGCGTCATGGTGCGCTCGACTTCCTTCCCACGCGCGGGACGACGGCCGACATCGCCGCGACGCCGCCGTTCGCCTGGAGAGCCTGTGATGTCGAAGCTCGACGAAACCCGCGCCTTCATTCCCGTCTCGATTGCCATTCTGACCGTGTCGGACACCCGCACGCTTGCGGAGGACCGTTCCGGCGACCTGCTCGCCGAGCGGATCGCGGCGGCGGGCCACTGGGTTGCCGACCGGGCCATCTGCCCCGACGAGATCGTGGAGATACGCTCCAAGGTGCGGGCCTGGACCACTGATCCTCAGATCGACGTGGTAATCACCACCGGCGGCACCGGCTTCACCGGCCGCGACGTCACGCCGGAGGCCGTCACCCCGCTGTTCGACAAAACCATGGACGGGTTTTCCGCGGTCTTCCACCAGATCTCGATGCAGTCGATCGGTGTCTCGACGGTACAATCGCGCGCGACCGCCGGGGTCGCCCATGCCACCTTCGTGTTCGTCCTACCGGGATCGACAGGCGCCTGCCGCGACGCCTGGGACGGCATCCTGAAGGCGCAGCTCGACTACCGCCACATGCCGTGCAATTTCGTGGAGATCATGCCGCGGCTGTCGGAAAGCCTACGCCGCGGCGCATCGAAGGGCGAAGGCCGCACGGCATAAATCCCGCGCCAGAGCTCCCGGCACACGCGGCGCCACGAGTTGGCGCGAGCTAACCTGAACGCTATTTTTCATCGCAATCCCGAACGGAAAACCGGTTCCCACTTTTCCTGGGGTTGGCTCTCTTCCCCGCTAAGCTAGGCGCGAAGCCAGTTTCCACTTTCGCCGGCTTAGCTTGAGCCAGCGCGCGCCGCCCACCTGGAACCGGTGAGAAAAGCGAACTCGATGCGAGGGGAAACAACTAGCGAAGCCAGCGGAACCGCGTGCCGGCCATTGTTTCTGACGCGTTTCCGAACTGCGAACCGGTTTCCCTTTCGCCTGGAAACGCTCAGGGCCGCGCCCGCGCAGCCGCGAGCTGACGTGAACGCTATTTTTTCGCAATCCCGAAGGAAAACCGGTTCCCACTTTTCCTGGGATTGCTTCAGCTATGCTGCGGCTGGACCAGCGCGCGAGAGCGCAGCACCGAGAGCTTACGCCAGCCGAGCAGCGCTCCGATCAAGGCCATGCCGCCGCCCTCGCGAGCAAGCAACCGATGTGCGGCTGTTCGATGCGCCAGAAGCCCCTGCTCGGGCACCGGCATGCCCAGGAGATGGCCGCGCACGGCCACGACCGCCTGGGAGATCCGCTTCGGACGCGCGAACTCGTCGAAGGCGAACCGGAAGACGGCCCGCTGCTCTTCGCTGCGGCCGGCGCGTTCTGTCCCGTCGATGAAAGAGCCGACCTCGCGCTGCCAGCCCGGTTCCAGCGCCACGGTGGGCTCCAGCACCAGCACCCAGGTGCCGCGTTCCACGACCGCGAGTGCGGCTTCCACCCGTGCCTGGCGCGGTGTGTCTTGGCTGACGATCCGGCAGCCCGCCGCGTCGGCGACCTGTGCTGTGCCGTCGCTGGAGCAGCGGTCGGCGACGATCACTTCGGCAACGACCCCGTCGACGGCGCCCGGAACCAGTGCGGCCAGGCAGCGCGCCAGCGCCAGTTCATTGTTCTGTGTCGGAATAATGACGCTCAGCATAATCGGGTTTTATCATGGTGCGGCGCACAAGGCGAGCGTCTTACGTCTAGAAATTGCGCACGCCCGATGGAACGCCATGCAGGCTGACCATTCGCAAGGCGCAGGATCGCACGCCCAAGACAAACCACCCTGCCGCCGAAGCGCGATACCCGCCGCGTGCGTTCCGCAGCGCATTTTCGCTCGCTTGCACCCCGCCGCTCGAAAGGAAATGGCCGGTTTTTAAAAGGTTGCGCCACACCTCTTCGGTCGGATCGGCCTAACCCGAACAGGAAGGCTCTAGGAATGATGTCTCTTGCGGAACGCCAATGTTCCTGTATTGTTCTCTTATCGACTCCGGCCCGATCGCCCGTGTGAACGACCTAGAGCCGAGTGATGACAGACCATGGCGATCGGCCGCTCAGATGGAAACATCTGGCGACAAAAATGGCTACCGGTTCAGTAGCTTGAGCGATTTCTTTTCGTTCGGATGGAGTCGATCTGAACGGGAGACGCTCTCGTGCAAGCCCATGAGGTGGCGGAATGAATGCCCCTTTGCGACAGCCTCTCGATCCCGGCGCGGATGCCTTCGCCCTCGTATCCCACGATGGCTCGGCTGCCACCGTCGACAAACACCGGAAGACGCGGACAGAGCGAGTGGACGTGCCGGCCGGCGAGACGCCGTTCGGCGCCCGGCTCGACAGCCAGCGCCGGCGAGGGCGCGGTGCGGCCGTCAATCCGGCCGGGCGCTATGAGCCGACCGCGACGGAAGCCGTGGACGACGGCTGGGAAAGCCTCGGCGAACTGCCGGCTCTCAAGACTGAAGTGCGGCTGGAAAGCCCGCGCTCTGTGCTCACGCGCAACGAGTCGCCCGATATCGGCTTCGACCGGTCCATCAATCCCTATCGCGGCTGTGAGCATGGCTGCGTCTACTGTTTCGCGCGGCCGAGCCATGCCTATCTCGGTCTCTCGCCCGGGCTGGACTTCGAAACGCGCCTGACGGCCAAGCCGGGGGCAGCGGCCGTTCTGGAGCGCGAACTCGCCAAGCCCCGCTATCAGCCGAAAACAATTGCGATCGGCACCAACACCGATCCCTATCAGCCGATCGAACGGGAATATAAGATCACCCGCGAGATCCTGGAGGTGCTGGATCGGACCAACCATCCGGTCGGGATCGTGACCAAGTCAGCGCTCGTTTTGCGCGATATCGACATTCTGGAGCGCATGGCCAAGCGCGGGCTGGTCAAGGTCGCGATCTCCGTGACCACCCTCGACCGCAAGCTGGCCCGGGCGATGGAGCCGCGCGCCGCCACGCCGGAAAAGCGGATCGCCACGCTTGAAGCGCTGTCGGCCGCCGGTATCCCGACCAGCGTCATGGTCGCGCCGATCGTCCCGGCGCTCAACGATGCCGAGATCGACACCATCCTGGAGCGAGCCGCCGCGGCCGGCGTCAAGGAAGCCGGCTACATCCTGCTGCGTCTGCCGCTCGAAGTGACCGACGTCTTCAAGGACTGGCTGTTGCGCAACTATCCCGACCGCTATCGCCGGGTGCTCTCGATCATCCGGGCCATGCGCGGCGGCAAGGATTATGATGCGACGTTCGGCAAGCGGATGAAAGGCGAAGGCCCCTATGCCTGGACCCTCGGCCGCCGGTTCGAACTCGCCGCCAAGCGCAACCGGCTGAACTTGGAGCGGAGCCGGCTTCGGACCGACCTGTTCGTGCCGCCGCTCGGCGACGGCTGCCAGCTCAGCTTGTTCTAGGCGGTAGCGGGAACCGGTTCGTCGCCCGGAAACATTTTCGAAACAATAATTTAGACCCGCTCCGTTATTATGAGTAAAGCGGAGCGGGTCTTGCCGGCACTCCTCGCCGATCATCCGTCGCCCATGAAATTCTCAGGGGACGGATCGTCGCGCGCACGACCCCACGGGTTTGCGCCGGCTCTCGGAGCGGGCACCATGGCGGCGCTGATTCGAGACCGTTCGCCGACCGAGATGCCCGCCGAAGCACCGCACGCCCCCTCCCCCGATCCGGGTTTCGACCGCAAGGCTCGCCGCCGCTGCGGCGGACCGGTGTGCGGCGTCGACGAGGCGGGTCGCGGCCCTTGGGCCGGCCCCGTGGTGGCCGCCGCCGTGACGCTGCCCGACCGCCTTCGGGTCAAGGGAATCGCCGATTCCAAGGTGCTCACTGCGGACCGCCGGCTCGCCCTCTACGGCGAGATCGTCGCCTGCGCCGACGTCTCCGTCACCATCGCCTCGTCGAATCGCATCGACGCCATGAACATCCGCGAAGCGACGCTGTGGGCGATGACGCGGGCCGTCGCCGGCCTGGCGGAGCGGCCTCAGCTCGCGCTGGTGGATGGGCGCGACGTGCCGACCGGTCTTGGCTGTGCCGGTGAGGCGATCATCGACGGCGACGCTCTTTCAACCGCCATCGCGGCGGCCTCCATCGTCGCCAAGGTCACCCGCGACCGGCTGATGACCCAACTTGCTCTGTCCTTTCCCGACTACGGGTTCGAGCGCCACAAGGGCTACGGCACCAAGGACCATCAGACCGCGCTCGCCCGGCTCGGACCCACCATCCACCACCGCCGCTCCTTCCGCCCGATCCGCCTGATCCTGGAGCAGGCGAACGGCGACGCGGTCGCTGACGGCGCCGACTTCACCGGCTGTTAACCTTAACGGCGCGACAGTGCCGCCATGCGACGCGGGACGTGCCCCCTTTGCCCGCGCCGGACACTGCCGGAGTCCGTTTCCATGCCCGCACTGAGCCGTCGTTCAGGTCCGCTCCGCACCAAGCCCGAGCCGCGGCCCCACCGCGAAGCGGCGAGCTGGCACGCCGCAGACGAGCGCTTGACCGAATCGGAAGGCCGGCACAACAACAGCCGCACGGAAAACATGCGCCGATGGCTCGCTGCCGGATCGCTCGACAACGAAGTCGGCGATATCAGCACAACCGTCGACCGCCTGATTTCGGCCCTGGACACGCGGGACTCGATGTCACAGTCGAACCAGCCATCGAACGCGGAAACCGCCTCCGGTCCTGCCCGGTCGCGCGACGACGACCTGAACGACGATCTCTCCTTCCGCGAGGACGCCGATTTCGGCGAGGTCGCCCGCCGCATCGCCAACTTCCGCCGCTCCCGTCCCGATCCGCTCACCAACGAGCCGGACGAGCGCTATCGCCGACCTCAGGACGAGCCGCTCCGGCGCGCAACCCGGCGCAGCTTCACCGACGCGCCCGAGCGCCCAACTCCTGCGGCGCGGGTCGCCACGCCGTCCGAACCCTCTCGCACCGGCGACTGGAACCTGAACTGGCGCGATTATCTGGAAGAAGAGCGAGGCCGCCCCGCCCCAGCCGAACCAGAGGCGCCTGAATTCGTCGATGCCGAGCCGCCGGCCGACTGTCCCACGATCGAATCCGTGCTCCAGGACCGTCTCGCCGCCTTGCGGGCCCACGCCTCGGCGACGGCGCCTTCGCCTCCCGCCGCGCCCCGCACCAGCGACGCCGACCTTGCCCCCGCAGTCGCCTTCGCCCGAGCGCTACTGGGCGATGAAGCGGACGACCTCGACTTTCTGTCCGAAGAGCCAGAAACGCCCGAAGCCTACTCGGAGGCGCCGGACACGGAGCCGGAAGACGCCGGATCGGCGGAGTGGGACGTTTCCGACGAAGATCTCGACCCGGCCGCAGCCGATACGGACACCGATGCCATGCCGTCGCACGATTTCGCCGCTTGGGCCGCGCTCGCCGTCCTCCAGAAGGAGCAGGAGCGCGCCCGCGAGGAACGCGCCGCCGCCACCGACAGCGCCGCCCGCGCCGAGGAACGCGCCCAGGCGACCGCCGATCGGATCGAAGGTCTGGCCGAGCGGCTGGACCGAATCCAAGCGGTGGATTTCGAAGCCCGCTTCGACCGGATCGAAGCCATCGACTTCGAAACGCGCTTCAATCAGATCGAACAGCGGCTGGCGGAGCCCGCCCCCATGCCCGAAACCGTCGATCTCGCCCCGCTGTCGGAAAGGCTCCGCGCGCTGGAAGACCGGATCACGGACATCGAACGCGTGGCCACGGAGCGCCACGAGTCGATTTGCGCGATGCTGGCCGATCTCGCCGACAAGGTGGCGAAGCAGCCCGATCCGAGCGAACGCCTCGACGCGATCGAACTCGACCTCGACGCGCTCGCCCGCCATGCCGAGGCGCACGCCACCAATCTGCATTCGCTGGAGGTTCTGGCGGATGCGGTGGAACGGCTTGAGGCCCGACTAGCCGCCCAAGAGCGCGCGCCGGTGCCGCGCGACCCCGATCCGCGCGCCTATCCATCCCGGCCAATGGGGCCAGCCTATCCGCTCGAGGACTATATCGTCTCCGGCTACGTCACGCCCGGGAACGACGCCTACTCCGGCCGACCTGCGCGCAGCGACCGGTTCGGAAATCCGAACAGCGATCCGCATTCGAGCAATCCTGGCGTGACGTCCGGTCGCGCCATGAACGAGCGGGAGGCGATCCTTGAGCGCTATCGGCGCCAGACCCGCCGCAGCGCTTAGGGTCCTGACCCTGGCGCATGGGACGACGGAGGTGTTTCAATACGCCCCGTCATGCGCCTTCGGTGACGCCTTCCCCAGCAGCAATTGCCGGCGCGGGCATTGACAATCGGCGCCCAGAAAGCGCTTAACTGCGGGCACATCAGCCTACATTAGCCTTACCTCATATACCGCCAGCGACACCGAAGCTCATGGAAATCTATCTCCCTATCGCGGAACTTCCCGTGAGTGTGTTCACGGTGTTCGCGATGGGTGGTGCGGTCGGCTTCATTTCCGGCCTGTTCGGTGTTGGCGGCGGGTTCCTGCTCACGCCGCTGTTGATCTTCTCCGGCATTCCTCATCCGGTCGCGGTCGCGACCGTAACGCCGCAGATCGTCGCCTCTTCGGCCTCTGGCGCGCTGTCTTACTGGCGCCGAAGATTGATCGACGTGAAGCTGGCGCTGTTTCTGTTCACGGCCGGCGCGATCGGGGCCGCCTTTGGCGCGTGGCTGTTTGCCATTCTGGAGCGCGCGGGCCAGCTCAACCTGGTCATCAGCCTGGCCTACACGGTGTTTCTTGGCTCCATCGGCACCTTGATGCTGACAGAAGCCGTGGGCGCCATCTTGAAGGCGCGGCGCGCCCGCAAGTCCGGCCGCAAGCCGCAGCCGGCGCGCCGGTCGGGGCAGCACAACTGGATCCACCGGCTCCCGATCAAGGTCCGCTTCCGCCAGTCCCGGCTCTATATCAGCATCATTCCCGTGCTGGTGATCGGTGGCTCGATCGGCTTTCTCGGCACGCTATTGGGCATCGGCGGCGGCTTCATCATGGTGCCGGCGCTGATCTATCTCTTGCGGGTGCCCACCAACGTGGTGATCGGTACCTCGCTGTTGCAGATCCTGGGGACGATGGCGGTGGCCACCGTGCTCCATTCCGTCAACACCAAGACCGTCGACGTAGTGCTTGCGCTGATCCTGATGGTCGGGGGCGTGATCGGAGCGCAGTTCGGCGCGTCTTTCGGGCTCAAGCTGCGCGGCGAGCATCTGCGCGCCCTCTTGGGCTTGCTCGTTCTCGGGGTCGGGGTCCGCTTCCTGGTCAACCTGATGCTGACGCCGGATCACCTTTATTCGATGACGATTCTGGGCGGAGGCTAAACGCTGTGGCGGTCGCCCCGGCACAACTGGCCCGCATGATCGGCGCCGCCTGCGCGCCGGTCCTGGCGCTTGCCGCCGGCGCGCTCGGGCTTGCCGCCCCGGCGTCGGCGGAAAGCATCGTCGCCAGTCTGTCCGCTCCGCGCGTGGAGATCACGTCGAATTTCGCGGGTGCGGAAATCAGCGTTTTCGGGGTCGTCCAGCGCGACGCGCAGACGATCGCCCGTCGGGGCGGCTATCAGGTCGCCATCACCATCGCCGGCCCCACCGAGGATGTTGTGCTCAGGCGCAAGGACCGCGTCGCCGGCATCTGGGTGTCGGGCGAAGCCCAGTCCTTTCCCGACGTCCCGTCGTTCTATTCGATCCAGTCCACGGCGCCGATCGACGACATCGCCTCCCCGCTGGTGGCACGCGAGCTGAAACTCGGGCTGCTCTATGTCGGCCATGGCGGCCAGCCGCGCGGTGGCATCGCGGCCCGTGAACCCTACCGCAATGCGCTCGTGGACCTGAAACGCGAACAGGGCCTCTATGTGGAAGAGGCCGGCTCGGTGCAGTTTCTGACGGACACCTTCTTTCGCGCCACGGCCAGCTTTCCGGCCGCGGTGCCAGACGGCCTTTACACCGTGACGGTGCATCTGTTTGCCGACCAGGCTCATCTGGCCGACGAGTCGCTGGATCTCGTGGTGGCCAAAAGCGGCTTTGAACAGCGCATGTATGTCTTTGCCCAGGACGACAGCCTGCTCTACGGCCTGTTCGTCGTCGCCGTCGCACTCTTGACGGGATGGCTCGGGGGCGTTCTGTTCCGTCGAGACTAATTTTCGTTCTTGGCGGAGACCAGCGATGGCAAACGGATCGGCACGCAACCTCGCCTCCGCGGGAGGTGTCCCGCCGCTCGCCCGCACGATTTCGCTGGTCGGAGCGATTCCGATCGCCGCCGGGGCGGTGTTGTTGTGGATCGGAGCGATCGGCGGACTGACCGGCGAGTTCGTGTCGGTTGCACTCAAAGGCTATTCGGCGGTGATCCTGTCGTTCCTGGGCGGCGTCCACTGGGGCCTTGCCCTCGCCGCCTCCGATCCGGGATCGCGCAACCGGGAGCTCCTGGTCTCTATCGTGCCGGCCCTGGTGGGCTGGGTCGCGATCCTGTTCGTGCCGAAGGTCGCGCTGATGGTGCTGACCATCGCCTTCGTCGCCCAGGGCCTGTTCGACATCTGGATCGCGCTCAAGGACCACGCGCCGAACTGGTATGCGCGGCTGCGTGCCGAAATGACCGCGATCGTCTGCGTGATCCTGCTCATCGCCTGGCTGGCGCTTTAGATCATAGGCCCGTTCCGCTTTTCTCGGACTCGCGGAGTGGGTCTACGCTCTTGTTTCGGCGCGTTTCCACACGGCCAACCGGTTTCCACTTGGCCTGGAAGGCTCCGGAACCGTTTCCGCTCAGTTGGAACCGTCTGAGCGGAAAAGGCTCTAGCTGAGATCCTTGGCCTGGCCGATCCAGTTATCGCGCAGGATACGGCCGGGGAATCCGATCTCGCGATGGATTTCCTCGATCGCCTCGGCGTCGAGCGCGGCGAGCTGATCGAAATGATAGATGCCGAGACCGTTGAGGCGTTCGGCGATGCGCGGACCAATGCCCTGGATCCGGGTCAGGTCGTCCGCCGTTCCGCGCGGAGCGTCAAGGCGCACGGCGGCCAGGCCCGTCCTCGGAGCCGGCTCGCTCGCCTTCTTCCGCTTCTTCTTCTCCGGCTTTGCGGCCTTTTCCGGCTTGGCTTCCGCTTTGACCCTCGGTTCCGGGGCAGGCGCACTGACCGCCTCCGCCGGCTCCACCGCCTGGACCGGAGCGGCGACTTCGGCACTCACCGCGGCCTCCGGTGTCACCGCCGGGGTCGCCCCCCCCCCCTGGCCGACCATCTTCGACCAGTACGCGCTTTCGTTGCGCCGGCGCGAACCGTCATGGCTCAAAATGAAGTCGGCGATGCGCGGGCAGATTTCGGAGCGGAAACGCGAGCCGTTGAAGACGCCATAATGGCCGACGTTGGGCTGCACATAGTGGGCCCGCCGGTCCTCCGGCAGGTTGACCGCCAGCCGATGCGCGGCCTCTGTCTGGCCCACCCCGGAGATGTCGTCCTTTTCGCCTTCGACGGTAAAGAGCGCGGTCGATTGGATCGCCTCCGGGCGTACCGGCCGTCCGCGATGAGTGAAGGTTCCGTTGGGCAGATCGTGGCCAACGAACACCCGCTCCAGGGTCTGAAGGTAGAACTCCGCCGTCAGGTCCATCACGGCGAGATACTCGTCGTAGAAATCGCGGTGCTTTTCGGCGGAATCGCCGTCGCCCTGAACCAGATGGTGGAAATAGTCGTGGTGCGCCGTCATGTGGCGGTCCAGGTTCATGCTCATGAACCCGGTGAGCTGCAGAAAGCCCGGATAGACCTCCCGCATGAAGCCCGGATGCGGGAACGGCACCCGCATGATCACGTTGCGCCGGAACCAGCCCAGATCGTGCTGCTTGGCAAGATCGTTGACCGCGGTCGGGTTGACCTGGGTGTCGATCGGCCCGCCCATCAGCGTCATCGAGGACGGCACGAAGGCGTCCTTGTCCTCTTCCATCAGCGCGACCGCCGCGAACACCGGCACCGCCGGCTGGCACACCGCAATCACGTGGGTGTCGCCGCCCAGGACGTGGAGGATGGAAATCACGTAGTCGATATAGTCGTCGAGATCGAACTGGCCGTCGGTCAAAGGCACCATGCGGGCGTCGACCCAGTCGGTAATATAGACGTCGTGTCCCGGCAGCAGCGCCTCGACCGTCCCTCGCAGAAGCGTGGCATAGTGGCCGGACATCGGCGCCACCACGAGCACCTTCGGATCCGCCGGGCGTCCTTTCGGCACGTCGCGAACGAAGTGCAGCAGCCGGCAGAACGGCCGCTCCCAGACGATCTCCTCGTGCACCGGCACCTTGACGCCGCTGACCGTGGTCTCCTCCAAGCCGAACGCCGGCTTGCCGTAGCGCCGCGTCACGCGCTCGAACAGCTCGCCCGCCGCCGCCACGCTCTTGCCGAACACGGTGTGGGCCAGCGGGTTGAGCGGATTGCGGAAATAGAGACGGGTCGCATCCGCAGCCGCACGCCAGGGGCTCAACGCCGCATGGTTCAACTCGTAAAGTTCATAGTACACGGAAAGTCTTCCCAGTTGGGTGCACGCACGGACGGCGCCACTGCGTTTGCATTGCAAAAAGAATAGCGGCCCAGAAACCCGGTCTCAAGGCGGTTAACACGGGCTTTTGCGAACGCGAAGGAAGTTGAGCGCGATCAAGACGATGCGGCGGAAGACCATTGCCGCTGAAACAGCGCGGCCTCATGCCGCGCGATCGCAACCTGGCGAATCAGATGGGTCTCACTCGCCCAAAGACAAGAGCGAACCGGCGTCCCGGGCGCGGTTGAACAGCGTCACGAATACCCCGATCGCCGCCGCCATCAAGACCGCGTTGAGCCCCAGCGACCACAGCATCAGATCGAGCCGGAACACGCCGTCGATCAACACCGCCCGCATGCCCTCGAACACATAGGTCGGCGGCAATGACCAGGCGACCACCTGCAGCCAGTCCGGCAGCACCGACACCGGATAGTAGACGCAGGAGAGCGGCAACAAGAGAAACATGACCGTCCAAGCGAGGCTTTCCGCGCCGAGCCCGTTGCGCAGAACCAAGCCTGAAACCGCGATCCCGATCGCCCAGCTCGTCAGGATCAGGTTGGCGAAGAAGGCCGCCAGCACGAAGCCGAGCGACCAGATGTTGAAGGCGAAGAAGGCGTAAGCCATCAGCGTGACCGGCACCATGCCGACCGCCAACCTGATCACGCTCATGACCATCAACGCGGCCAGGAATTCGCCCGGACGCAGCGGCGTCATCATCAGGTTGCCGATATTGCGCGCCCACATCTCCTCCAGGAAGGAGATGGAAAAGCCGAGCTGACCGCGAAACAGAATATCCCAGAGCAGGACGGAGCCGATGAACACGCCGCCCGCGCCGGCGATGAAGCTGGAATGCTGATCCAGATAGAGCTGCAGGAAGCCCCACATCAGCATCTGCACCGTCGGCCAGTAGACAAGCTCCAGGGTGCGCGGCCAGGACGAGCGCAGGAGATACCAGTAGCGGCGGACCATCGCGAAGGTGCGTTTGGGCGAGATCGCGCGATAGCTCGGCTCGCCGGCGCCGGTTCTGGAGTTCAGCATGCTTCGCCCTCCTGCCGGTCCGCTCACTTGCGTAAGTCCCGCACGCGGCGTCTGAGGTCGTTCGCGATCGCATATGCGATCCGGCTCCTGAGCGCCGGGGCGCGCTGGAAACCACCGAGATAGGTGATTTCGTCCGGGCGCCAGCGGGTCTTGGAGACGTCGGTGCCGGTGGAGAGATTGACCACGGCAAAGCCGGTGTCGATCGCCCATTTGATCGCCTCGGCCAGGACGGTGGTCATGACCGAATAGCGCCCCCAAGCCACGTCGTAGCCGGAGAAATAGAGATAGAGCTCGTCGCCGAGCACGAACCCCACCCGGGTCGCCACCACCTCGTCGGCGATGACGAGCTGAAACACCAGGATCTCGCCGGTCTCGGCGAGCTGGGCGCCGAGGTCGAGCAGAAAGCGGCGGGTGATCTCCGGCTCGAAGACGTTCAAATGGTCGATCGTATCGGTCTTGTCGGCCCGCATTCGGTGCAGTGCAAAAAAGCGCTCCAGGGCGGGGCCGATATCCTCCGGCGCCGCAACGGCGCGGAACGTGAACTCATGGCCGTTGCGCGCAAGCGAGTTGTAGCACTTGCGCAGGGACTCCTTGATGTTGCGCGGCAGTTGCGCGCGCAGCGCGTCCCAGCTTGCCGGCAGCTTGAGCACATAGTCGATGAGCGGCACGGGTTCGGTGATGCCGAGCCGGGCGGCGAGCGCATCCGCGTCACGTTCCGCCTCAAGCCGAACGCCGTGCCACTGCACCCAATCCCAGGCACCGGCTTCGCACGCGAACTGCGCAGCGAGTGCGTCGACGACACGTGCGCAATCCTCCGCCCGGCAGATCGGGCCGCGCAGCTCCGTCATGTACGGGTCGGCCCCGAAGAACTGCAGCTCGCGGGTGCAAAGCGGGCCGACGGCGGGACGATGGGTCATCATCATCGGCGCGACCGCAACCAGCCGGCCCTCGTCGTCGCGCAGGACGTAGACCCGAAGCGTATCGCGGATCATCGCCGAGTCGCGCTGGAAATGCCGCCACCAGGTCAGATGCCATTCCGGCAGCGCGAACGGCGTGCGCGGATGAACCGTGGTGGCGAGCTCACGCCATTCCGGTTGGAGCGCGGCGAGATTGGCCGCGTCGGTCAGGATCTCAATCGTCAGCACGCCCTGTCCTTCGATCATGATGCGGCCGCGCTGCGGCGCCCGCGCGCAACATCCAGGAAGACGTCTTCCATGGTGGTCCGTCCATACCGGCCGATCAGCGCCTGCGGCGCCCCGCGATCGACCACCTGGCCGCCCTTCATCATAATGACGTCGTCGCACAGGCGCTCGACCTCGCCCATGTTGTGAGAGGCCAGCAGGATCGTCGCGCCACGCTCGCGGCGATACTCCTCCAGCCTCGAGCGGATCCAGTCGGCCGTGTCGGGATCGAGCGACGCGGTCGGCTCGTCGAGCAGCAGAACGTCCGGCACGTTGACCAACGCCTTGGCCAGACTCACCCGGGTCTTCTGCCCGGCCGACAGCCGGCCCGACGGCCGGTCGAGCACCGCTGTGAGGTCCAGCGCCTCGGCAAGCTCCGCGACCCGCGTGCGGGTATCGGCCACGCCGTAGAGTTCGGCGAATACGGTGAGATTCTGCCGCACGGTCAGGCGCATCGGCATTTCCACATAAGGGCTTTCGAAGTTGATGCGGTGCAGCACTTTGTGGCGCTCCCGCCGCATGTCGCGACCGAGCACCCGGATGGAACCCTCGGAGGGCGCGACCAGGCCCATGATCATGGCAATCGTCGTGGTCTTGCCCGCGCCGTTGCCGCCGAGAAGCCCGGTTACGGAGCCGCGCGGGATCGCGAAGGAAATGTCGTTTACGGCCGTCACGCTGCCATATCGCTTGAGGATGTGCGCGACCTCGATGGCTGCCTCCTCCGATGCGGGCTGTTGGGCTGACTGCTTCATTTTCCGCCTTCGTGTGCCCGCCGTCGTCGGGAACGTGCCCCTTTTCACGCGAATACCGACCGAGTGTCTTTGGACCTACTATGGGAGCGCCGTTTTCGGAACAGGGGAAGCGGTTCACGATCGAAATTGCGGTCGAAATCACGAGGTGGTGCCGCTGCGATCGATCCTGGTACGTTAGCGCGGGATGAATTGCGGCCGGATCGAGCCTATCTCTTTTGAGCGTCCCGGCGGACGAGACGGCGCCACGCCGACCTCAGAGGCCGCTATGGAGGCGCAATTCCTGTCCGGCTTCCCCTCGCCTAGTCGATCTCCTGCCCTGATTGAGACCTTCGCCATGACCGCACCAATCCACCTGGACGAAGCCCCGGCGTTCGGTCAGCGCAATGTCCGTATCGACACGCTGATCCGGCTCAGATGGCTTGCCGTGGCCGGCCAGACCGTGACCGTGCTGGTGGTCGGCGAGGTGTTCGACTTCTCGCTTCCGGTGCTGCCGTGCTTTGCGCTGATCATGGCCTCCGTCGCGCTCAACGTGGTGCTCCGGCTCCGCTTCTCCGCCAGCCGCCGACTGTCGGAGCCGAACACCGCCATGCTTCTGGGCTTCGACGTGATCCAGCTCGCCGCCCTGCTCTACTATACTGGCGGGCTAGTAAACCCGTTCGCCTTCTTGATGATCGCGCCCGTGGTGATTTCCGCCACCGCCCTGCCGCCCCAGAAGACCATGCTGTTGGCCAGCCTGGTCGTGGTGGCGGCCACGCTGCTGGCGATCCACCACTTCCCGCTGCCCTGGTATGACGGCGAAGTGCTGGCCATGCCGCTGCTCTATGTCGGCGGGGTCTGGCTCGCGCTGATTTCGAGCCTGGCGTTGATGGGCGTCTTCACCTTCCGGGTTGCGGAGGAAGCGCGCCAGCTTTCCGACGCGCTGGCCGCGACCGAGCTGGTGCTTGCCCGCGAGCAGCATCTGAGCGCCCTCGACGGACTAGCCGCTGCGGCCGCCCACGAACTCGGGACGCCGCTGGCCACCATCGCGCTCGTGACCAAGGAGCTGGAGCGGGAAATCGAGCCCGACTGGACCCATGCCGACGACATTCACCTGCTTCGCGACCAGAGCGAGCGCTGCCGCGACATCCTGCGCAAGCTGACCACGCTCGCCGACCAGCCCGACGGCCATTTCGACCGGATGAGCCTCGCCCAGCTCATCGAGGAGGTGGTCGCCCCCACCCGCGACTTCGGCATCGACGTGGTGGTCCGCCGCTCCGGCTCCACCCCGAACGAGCCGGTGGTCGCCCGCAGTCCGGCGATCCTCTACGGCCTCGGAAATCTTCTGGAAAATGCCGTGGACTTTGCCGAGCGCGAAGTGACCGTCGACGCCGAGTGGACCGACGCGGAGGTCACGATCTCCATCGCCGACGACGGCCAGGGCTTTTCCGAAGCGGTGCTGGACCGGCTCGGCGACCCCTATGTGACCAGCCGTGTCACGCGCTCGGCCGGTGGCGGCCTGGGGCTCGGCGTCTTCATCGCCAAGACGCTGCTGGAACGCTCCGGCGCGCGGCTTGCCTTCGCCAACCGGAAATATCCCGATCGTGGCGCCCGTGTGATCGCTCGCTGGGATCGTCCGACAATCGATCTCGGGCGCCCCGCGGGGCCCGGAGAATCCGGATTGGATGCAGAATCCGCATCGGGTGCGGCTTTGCCGAACCGCGACGCATCCCTATAACTAAGCTCAAGCGAATATGACATCGGCCCGCGCGGCTTCCGGCCGCAGGAGCCGCAACAAAAAGTGTGTGGCGTTATGACAGATGAGACCGAAATCGAAGGCAATCCCAGGCTCCTGATCGTCGACGACGATCATGCATTCGTGCAGCGCCTGGCGCGCGCGATGGAAAAGCGGGGATTTCAGCCCGAGACGGCCGAAACCATCGAGGATGCGCTTGCCATGATCGACCGCAACCCACCGGCCTATGCGGTGGTGGATATGCGGCTCGGCGACGGCAACGGGCTCGATGTGGTGGACCGGCTACGCCAATCGGCACCGGAGACGCGCACGGTGGTCCTGACCGGCTACGGCAACATCGCGACCGCTGTGACGGCCGTGAAACTCGGCGCAATCGACTATCTGTCGAAACCGGCCGACGCCGACGAGGTGTTCGCCGCTCTCACCCGCGATCCCGGCGACCGCGCCGTGCCGCCCGACAACCCGATGTCGGCCGATCGGGTCCGCTGGGAGCACATCCAGCGCATCTACGAGCTCTGCGACCGCAACGTCTCCGAGACCGCCCGTCGCCTGAACATGCACCGGCGAACCTTGCAGCGCATTTTGGCGAAGCGGGCACCGCGCTAAGCGATATGCCAAAGCGGCAAAATCTCCGCTGACCGGCCCGCCGATCCAAATCGCACCACAGTCTGCCCGCAAAATTCAAAAGACGCGGGTCGCAGGCAAGAGGTTGTTATGGCAGTTGGAATAGAGGCTGCGTTCGAAGTCCATACCAGCCTCTAGCCTTCGCTATGCCCGTGCGCGCACGCGATTCGGTAGAATGGCGAACCGAATCGATTGTCCCTCCGCGCCGGAGCCCGCGATGAAACGCGCCCTGATCGTCCTAGCCGCGCTCTGCCTCATCGTCATCGGGGCGCTCGCCGCCCTGCCGCTATTCGTCTCCACCCAATGGGTGAAGCAGACAGTGGTCGACGAACTCAACCGCGCCACCGGGCTCACCATCGCCATCGACGGCCCCGTCGGGCTCAGCGCGTTCCCAACCCTCGGGCTGTCGCTCGATTCCGTGCGTGTGCGTGCGCCCGACGGCGCCGAGGTCATGGCGCTGGAACGGCTTCGGGCGGATCTCGGGCTGATCGCGCTTTTGTCCGGCAATGTGCGCGTCAACGAGCTGGTGCTCGACGGACTGCACGTCGCGCTTCTACGCCAGCGTGACGGCGCGATCACCCTACCCGGGCTCGTGGGTGGCGGCGCGGACGCCGAGCAACAGCCCGAAGCGGAGGGCGACGGTCTCGCCGATCTTGTCGCCATGCTGGAGCGGCTTTCCGTCGGCAGCTTCGAGGTGCGCGACGGCGTGGCCGTGATCGAGGATGCCGCCTCGGGCGTGCGCGAAACGGCCGATCAGGTCGCGCTCAATTTCCGCCTGCCGAGCATCGACGCGCGGGCCCATGCCGACGGCAACCTACGCTTCCGGGGCCAGACCATCGGCTTCGAGGCCGAGATCGAAACGCCTCGCGCGCTGGCATCGTCCGAGCCGGCGGCCGTGATGCTGGACCTCAACGACGGCCTCGTCACCGGTGCTGTCGACGGGACCGTCATCCTCGCCGACAGCGTCAGCTTCGACGGCACGGTCCGGCTTGAGAGCGACGACCTCTCCGAGGCGATCGTCTGGGCGAGCGGCAGCCCGCCCGGCGTGGAACTCGGCGCGCTGTCCTTCGAGGCGAAGGCGGTGATGAACCCGATCGCGATCGCGCTGAGCGACATACGCGGCGAGATCGCCGGCACCGACTTTTCCGGCGAACTCACCATGCCGACCGCGTCGCAGGTTCCGACGATCAACGGCCGAATCGCCGCCGGCGAGATCAATCTTGCCACGTTGCTTCCCGAAGCGGACGAGACCCCGGCCGCGCCATCCGACGGCGGCGGCGACGCGGCGCTCGACCTTTCCGCCCTGTCGGACTTCGCCGCCGATCTGACCCTCACCGTGAAGGCGGTGCGGGGGCATGGGCTCCTGCTACGCGATTTGACGGCGCGTGCCGTCCTGGGCGGAGGGGTGCTGTCGCTCGACATTCCCGAGGTCGGCTACGACGGCGGCGCGATCGCGCTCTCCGCCAATGCGCGCGACGACGGCGGGACGGCGGCCGTCGGCGGCACGGTCACTGCCTCGGGGATTCCGCTTGCGAGCGTTCTCGCCATGGCGCCGATCGACTACGAGGCAAGCGGCCGGCTAAATGCCGATGTCGCCTTTTCCGCCCGTGGCGCGACCGCCGACACCCTGATCGCAAACGCCAGCGCGGAAGGACATGTCGGCCTGACCGACGGGCGGATCTCCGGCCTGCCGCTGTCGGAGGTG
This sequence comes from Amorphus sp. 3PC139-8, assembly GCF_040750475.1. NCBI lineage: Bacteria > Pseudomonadati > Pseudomonadota > Alphaproteobacteria > Hyphomicrobiales > Amorphaceae > Amorphus > Amorphus sp. 3PC139-8. The sequence goes on from NZ_JABJVY010000003.1 coordinate 249,052, forward strand.
GTGGCGAACGACCGCACCGCCGGCACGCTTGACGACGTCGACGTGCGGGTTGGCTTCGCCGGAACGAACCAGCCGGTCACCCTCGGCGGCGGCGCCACCTGGCGCGGCGAACGCTTTTCCATCGATGGCACCGCTGGCGCCCCTGGCACGCTGCTGTCCGGCGCGCCGACCAAGGCCGTCGTCGAACTATCGTCCGGACGCGTGTCGCTTGGCTATGACGGCACCGTGACGCTCGCCGGCACCGCCGACGGAATGGTCGGGCTATCGACCCCCTCGCTGCGCGGCCTGCTTGCCTGGCTCGACACCCCGATCGGCGAGGGCGACGGCCTGCAGGCGGTCTCCTTCAGCGGGCGGCTCAACGCCGGAACCGACTCGGTCGCCGTCTCCGATATCCGCCTGAAGGTGGATGAGAGCACCGGCGGCGGCAGCGCTTCGGTCACCCTGTCCGGCGCGCGGCCGTCGGTGAAAGCCGATCTCGCCTTCGAGCGCCTGGACCTGACGCCTTATCTATCCGGCGGGACGAGCGATGCGGCGCCGGCGCAGACGCCTTCCGGCGACACCGGCTGGAGCCGCGAACCGCTCGACCTGACCGCGCTAAGGGCCGTCGACGCCTCGGTCTCGCTCACAACTCAGACGATCGTGATCGACCAGATCGCAACCGGCCCGGCCACCCTCGGCGTGACGCTGGAAGACGGCGCGCTGGACGCGCTTTTGTCGCGCTTCGAACTCTATTCCGGCTCCGGCACCGGCCGCGTCAACCTAGCCGACCGCAACGGCGCCACCATGAAGGCGAATTTCGCACTCGACGGTCTCGACATCCACCGGCTGTTGAAGGACGCGGCCGGCTTCGGCGCGCTTGCCGGAAACGGCGCGATCGAGCTTGCGATCGAAGGCGCCGGCAACACCACCTACGCCCTGGTGGATTCGCTGGACGGCACCGCCTCGTTCAAGATCGCAAACGGCGCGATCCTCGGCATCAACATTCCAAAGATGGTGCGCAACCTAACCGGCTCGATCCTGAGCGGCTGGCAGTCCGACCCGAACGAAAAGACCGACTTCACCGCCTTCGGCGCGTCCTTTGCCATTTCCGATGGCGTCGCCACCACCAGCGATCTTTCGCTGGTCGGTCCGCTGGTGCGCATGACGGGTGCGGGCAATGCCGACCTTGCCGACAAGACGCTGGACTTCAAGGTGGAGCCGGGGGTGGTGGCAAGTCTGGAAGGCCAGGGCAGCGACACCGAGCTGAAAGGGCTCGGCGTTCCGGTGATCATCAAAGGGGCCTGGTCGGATCCGAAGATCTATCCCGACATTCAAGGCATCCTGAGCAATCCTCAGGCCGCGCTGGAACAACTGAAATCGGTCAGCGGCGATTTCGCCGACCTGGCAAGCCTGGATCAGCTCGGCAACACCGGCGCCCTGATTGGTCAGATCGCGGGCGGCGACACCAAGGGCGCGATCGGCAGCCTGATCGACCAGCAGATCGGTCAGATTTCGGGCAATTCCTCCGGCGTCGGTGGCGGCAACCTGCAACAGGCGCTGACCTCCGCGATCCAGCAGCAGGTCACCGGAAATCGCGGGAATGCGTCCGGCGGCGGCTCCGGCTCGGCCCAGGATCAGATCGGATCGGCGATCGGCCAGCTTGTCGGCGGGCTAAGCGGCCAGGCCGCCCCGCCCCAGCCGGTGGAGACGGAACCGGTGGCGCCCGCCGAAGCGCCGCCTCAGAGCGAACCGCTGCCCCAACCGCAACAGACCACCGCCCCCGACACCAACCAGATGGTCTCCGGCGTCGTCGGCGGGCTGATCGGCCAGGCAACGGGGCAGGCGCCCGACCCGGCCACCCAGCAGGCGGTCGGCAACCTGGTCGGCGGCCTTCTGGGCGGCGCGGCGCAACGCCAGGGAAACCAGGGCGGCAACGCCGCCGCCATGCTGGGCGGCCTGTTTGGCGGACGACCGGTGCAACAGCAACAGCCGATGCCCCAGGCGGCGGCACCGCAACCGGCATCCCCTCAACCAGTCGCGACGACCACCGTCGTGCCCCGCCCGAACCCAAGGCGCTAAAAAACATTTCCAGGCCAAGTGGCAACCGGTTGGCCGTCCGGAAAGGCGTCGAAACGAAGGGCTCGAACCGTTCGGAGAGGCCATGAAAGGCTGAACGGATCCAAGTTTGCGCACGGGCTGCGCGTCATCGAAATGTCATCGGCGGATCGGCCGGTTTGGCCTGTACATTCGACCGGCTCCAAGCCATGGAAAGGGACCCTTCCCGCCTCCCCGCACCGAGGAGCCCCCGGATGCAGGATCGTCCCGACACCGCTTCCGCGACGACCGGCAGTGCCGCCGAGGTCTTCCGCGCCTTTCTGGTGCTGGGGCTGACCTCGTTCGGCGGGCCGATCGCCCATTTGGGCTATTTCCGAACCGCCTTCGTGGAGCGGCGCGGTTGGCTCTCCGAGGCCGCCTACGCCGACCTGATCGCGCTCTGTCAGTTTCTGCCGGGCCCCGCCTCCAGCCAAGTCGGCATGGGGATCGGGCTGAAGCGCGCCGGCTATCTCGGCATGGCCGCCGCCTGGACCGCCTTCACCCTACCCTCTGCGATCGCGCTGGCGGCGTTTGCCTATGGGCTGGCGGCCGTTGGCGACACCGAGGGGGCCGGCTGGATCGCCGGGCTGAAGGCGGCAGCCGTCGCCGTCGTCGCCCAGGCGCTGCTCGGCATGGCGCGCTCGCTGGCGCCGGACGCCAAGCGCGCCACCATCGTAGGGGCCGCGATGATCGGCCTGCTGCTCGCCCCCACGGCCTGGGCGCAGGTGCTGGTGATCCTTGTCGGCGCGGCGATTGGGCTTGTCTGGTTGCCGAAACCGGAAGCCGGCGCCGGCGAAGGCGGGCTCGACGTCAAGGTCTCGCGCCCTGTCGCGCTGACGGCGCTCGCCCTATTCTTCCTGCTCCTGGTCGGCCTGCCGCTCGCCGCCAGCGTCTTCCCCGATGCCGCCCTTTCCATCGTCGACCGTTTCTACCGCGCCGGCAGCTTGGTGTTCGGCGGCGGCCACGTGGTGCTGCCGCTGCTGGAGCAGTCGGTGGTGGGTCCGGGCCTCGTCAGCGAGACCGACTTCCTGGCCGGCTACGGCGCGGCCCAGGCCGTGCCCGGCCCGCTTTTCACCTTCGCCGCCTTCCTGGGCGCCGTGCTGACCGGGCCGGTGACGGGTGTTGCAGGGGCCTTGCTGGCGCTCGTCGCAATCTTCCTGCCGTCCGCCCTCTTGGTGATCGGCACGCTGCCATTCTGGGCAGCACTGCGCCACCGGCCGAACGCGCGGCGCGCGCTGATGGGCGTCAACGCCGCCGTGGTCGGCCTGCTCGCGGCCGCGCTTTACGATCCGGTGTTCACGCGCGGCATCACCTCGCACCTGGCGCTGGCGATCGCGGTCGCCGCCTTCGTCGCGCTGAGCCAATGGAAGGCGCCGCCCTGGGCCGTCGTTGTCGCCTCCGGCGTCGTCGGCGGGCTTGTCCTGTAGTCCGGGCACATCGCAGGCTTGCCGCCCGGCGCAGGCGGACGCACACTCGGCGCGTCCCCGTTTCAACCGAGCATGGGTCCATGAGCCTGGATTTCCTGATCACCTCCCTGATCGTCGTCCTCTCGCCGGGCGCCGGCGTGCTGTTCACGCTGGCCGCCGGGCTGTCGCGCGGCGCCAAGGCGAGCGTCGTCGCCGCGTTCGCCTGCACGCTCGGGATCATCCCGCACATGGCGGCCGCCATCACCGGCCTCGCCGCGCTGCTGCACGCCAGCGCGCTCGCCTTCCAGACGCTGAAGATTCTGGGCGTCGCCTACCTGCTCTACATGGCCTGGCAGACGCTGAAGGAGACCGGCGCGCTCCGTGTCGACGCCGACGTGGCGCCCCGCTCGGTCCACCGGACCATCGTCGAAGCGCTGATGGTCAACCTCCTGAACCCGAAGCTGTCGATCTTCTTCTTCGCCTTCCTGCCCCAGTTCGTGACGCCCGGCGAACCGCAGGCGCTCGCCCGCATGCTGGAGATGAGTGGCGTGTTCATGGCGATGACGTTCGCGGTGTTCGCGGCCTACGGCGTGTTCGCCGCCGCCGTGCGCGCCCACGTGCTCGCCCGTCCGCGCGTCATGGCCTGGATGCGCCGCACCTTCGCCGCCGCCTTTGTCGGGCTGGGCGTCAAGCTGGCGCTCGCGGAGCGGTAACTCCCTTACAACCGAACCCGATCAGGCCAAACTTGGTACGCATGGTCCTCCCACAATACCCATACTGACGAAAACTTATCCCTTACAGATTCTGTACTCGAAATCATACTTTGCTGTATCTCACTTCGCCAGGTTCCATAAGTACCTACATTAAGATAGATTGCTAAATTCGTTCCCGTATAATAATTTTTTGACGCTTTCTTCTGACAAACGACACGGAGCCATTGAGATAGGCCATTAGCTCGCTCGACCCAGTCTTCGTAGGGATCATCTACCACGCCTCGGTCAGGCGTTTTATATTCATCGCCACGTCTACGATTGGGATCATCGACTTCTGTCGCCTCGAAATCCTCAATGATGTTGCCAAACCTGATTTGAAAATCTGGGAATGTTTCAAGAGGGACCCGGACTTGGTCGGCTCCTCGTAAGCGGCCCAACTCGGCGGCGATCCAACCTTCTCGCAAAAAGGCGGTCCCCGCTTGAGTGAAGAGAATTTCGCCTGAGACCTCGCCAACTTTTTCGTTCATTTTTTCTGGAGTTTGCCACTCGGATAACTCAAGCTGCTTTTGCTTAATTTCGCTTTTTGAAAATCGAGTCATCCATCTGCCTCCTCGGTGGCATTCGTTTCGTCGCGATACTCAAATTCCACAACGGAAAGATGCTGGCAAAGACAGAGAACGACCTTCGACAGAATTTTGCTGACGTACTTGAGCGGCTCGCGGACGGCGGTGAGCCGATCCTGATCACACGTGACAACGGCAAGCCGGCCGCTATCCTGATGTCGCTTGAGGATTTCGCCTCCTACGAGGAGACGCGGCATCTTCTGCAAAGCCCGCGCAATGCCGACCGGCTGTTGAAAGCGGTCTCTGATCTGGACGCCGGCGAGGCAAGCGGCCCGTCAGCGACCTGATCGCCCAGTGCCGCTATCACTATTGACGGCCAGGGCTCACCCGCCGTCCCACGGATTGACGAGCGCCAGGCCCAACCCCTCGAAATCGGCGAGGTTGCGGGTCGCAAGCCCGGCCCCGGCGGCACGTGTGATCGCTGCAATCAGGGCGTCGAAGCTTGTAATCGGGCGCCCGGCGCGGCGTCGCTCGGCGGCGATGCGGGCGAAATGCCCTGTCGCGGCCTGATCGAACGGGAGAACACGCCCGGCGAACTCTTCAGCGAAGATCGCCGTGGCGGCACCGGCCAACGCATCGCGGCGGCGCCCGTCCGCAAGCAGCTCGATGCCGTACAGGATCTCCGCTTGCGTGATAGTCGTGGTGAAAAGCGTCCGCCGGGGGCGGGCAGCCACCCATTCGATGACCGACGGATCCGGCGCCGGCCGCATCAGTTCGGACACCACGTTGGTGTCGAGAACGATCACGTGAAGTCAGGCGGATCGCGCAGCGGCGCGCGCTCAGGCTCCGGCAGGTCCACCCCGCCGAGGGGCGCCATCCGCCGCCGGATCGCCGTCGCAAGATCCACCTCCCCGCCGGTCTCGGCAACGAGCGCTTCGCGCAACATCGCCCGCACCTCCGCCTCCATCGACCGGCCGTTGTGCGCGGCGCGGATGCGAAGCCGCTCCTTCAGCTTCGGATCGACATTACGGATGGTCAACGTGCTCATGACACCCACCTGATAGCATTGCTAGCAATGTAGTCACTTCGATCTGAACGCGCAAAGGGATGCTTGCAAGACGCACAACCGAGGTTTGTCGGCCCCCTCCTGCCCAGGCAATTTGCATCTGCCTGATTTTGCGCCGGATCAACGCCGCCTCGCCCAACCGCTCCCATAGTGCCGTCGGAAAGCATGCGGTCCGGAATCGGACCCGCCGGCATGCGGCGACAATGAAGGAATGCGGTATGGGACCGACGGTGGAAGAACGGCTCGGCAAGCGCGCCTTGTTCGCGCATGGGGATCTGGAAATCGCCAGCGCGGCGGGGCGGGCCGCCCGGGCGCTTGCGGAAGACCTCGTCCAGCGCGATGTCGACATCGTCGAGGCGACGTCCGCTGAGGACGCCAATGCGCTGATCGTATCGGATGCCGCGATCCAGTGCGTGCTGCTGGACTGGGATATCGCCAGCGAAGACGGCACGCCCCAGGCCGAAGCGCTTCTGACCGCGGTCCGCGCCCGCCATGCCGATCTGCCGATTTTCCTGATTACTTCACGCGAGGCGGCGTCCGACCTGCCGGTCGCCGTTCTCGGCAAGGCCGACGACTTCATCTGGCTTCTGGAAGACACACCCGACTTCATCGGCGGGCGCGTTGTGGCCGCGATCGAGCGCTACCGGCAGACGGTGCTACCGCCGATGTTCGCCGCGCTCGCCAAATTCGCGCGGGTCTACGAATATTCCTGGCACACGCCGGGCCATACCGGCGGCACCGCCTTTTTGAAGCACATCGCCGGGCGGGCCTTCTTCCAGTTCTTCGGCGAGGAGCTATTCCGCTCCGATCTCTCCATCTCGGTGGGCGAGCTCGGCTCCCTGCTCGACCATTCCGGCCCTATCGGCGAAGGCGAACGCTATGCCGCCCGCGTGTTCGGCGCCCATCGTTCCTATACGGTGACCAACGGCTCCTCCACGTCGAACCGCGTCATCCTGATGGCGAGCGTGACGCGCGGGCAGATCGCGCTGTGCGACCGCAACTGCCACAAGTCGGTCGAGCACGCCATGACGCTCGCCGGCGCGGTCCCGACCTATCTGGTGCCCTCGCGCAACGGTCTGGGCCTGATCGGCCCGATCCATCCCGAGAGCCTGACGGCCGCGGCCGTCGAAGCCTCGATCGCCGATAATCCGCTGTCGGCCAAGGCGGTCGATCGGACGCCGGTGCACGCCATCATCACCAACTCCACCTATGACGGGCTCTGCTACAACGTCACCCGGGTGGAGGAGCTTCTGGGCGACACCGTCGATCGGCTGCACTTCGACGAGGCCTGGTACGGCTACGCCCGCTTCAACCCGATCTACCGCGACCGCTTCGCCATGCACGGCGAGCCCGGCGCCCATGACGCCTCCAAGCCGACGGTGTTTGCCACCCAGTCGACCCACAAGCTTCTGGCCGCTCTGTCGCAGGCCTCCTTCATCCACGTGCGCGACGGGCGTCGGCCGATCCCCCACAACCGGTTCAACGAGGCGTTCATGATGCACGCCTCGACCTCGCCCCAATACGCCATCATCGCCTCCAACGACGTGAGCGCGGCGATGATGGACGGCACCGGCGGGCCGACGCTGACAACGGAGTCGATCCGCGAGGCGATCGCCTTCCGCCAGACCATCGCGCGCATCCGCGCCGAGTTCGGCGAGCGCGGCGACTGGTTCTTCAACGCCTGGCAGCCGGAGACGGCGGTGTTTTCAGATGGCGGCCGGGTGGCCTTCGAGAAGGCCGATCCGGAGCGTCTCGCCACCGACCCGGCGGCATGGGTGCTGCATCCGGGCGCGGACTGGCACGGCTTCGACAAGCTCGAAGACGACTACTGCATGCTCGATCCGATCAAGGTCTCGATCGTCACGCCCGGCATGTCGGCGACCGGCGAGACGGCGGCCACCGGCATCCCGGCATCGATCGTCACCGCCTATCTGGATACCAAGGGCATCGTGGTCGAAAAGACCACCGACTTTACGATCCTGTTCCTGTTCTCCCTGGGCATCACCAAGGGCAAATGGGGCACGCTCGTGAACGCGCTGATGGACTTCAAGGCCGACTACGACGCCAACCGCCCGCTCGCCCAGGCCCTGCCGGGGCTGGTCGCCGATCATCCCGAACGCTACGGCACGATGGGGCTGAAGGATCTGGCCGACGAGATGTTCGCCGCCATGGGCGAGCTGAAGACCACCGAAACCCTCTCCAAGGGCTTCTCGATCCTGCCGGTGCCGGAGCTTACCCCGGTCGAAGCCTACGAGCAGCTTGTGCTCGGCCATGTGGAACACCTGAGCCTGGACGAGATGGCGAACCGGGTGGTGGCCACCGGCGTGGTGCCTTATCCGCCCGGCATTCCGCTGTTGATGCCGGGCGAGAATGCCGGTGCCGCCGACGGACCGCTGATCGCCTATCTGAAGGCGCTGGAAGCCTTCGATGCGCGCTTCCCGGGCTTTGCCCATGACACTCACGGCGTCGAGGTGGAAGAGGGTCGCTACAAGATCCTCTGCATCGCCCCTCAGGCCGCGGCGTGATCGGGAGCAAGTGAGATGGCCGATACCACCGCTGCCGCATCGCCCGCCGCCTCCGTCGCCAAGATCGGGCTCATTCCCGCCACCTTGATGGTTGCCGGCAACATGATGGGCTCCGGCGTCTTCATGCTGCCGGCAAACCTCGCCGCCATCGGCGGCATCGCGCTGGTCGGCTGGATCATCACCATGGTCGGCGCGCTGGCGCTGGCGCTGGTGTTCGCCAAGCTTGCCACCATCGATCCCGCCGCCGGCGGCCCCTACGCCTACGCCCGCAAGGCATTCGGCGACTATATGGGCTTCCAGACCAACCTGATCTATTGGCTCGCCAACGTGGTCGGCAATGTCGGGCTCGCGGTCGCGGGGCTCGGCTATCTCACCTACTTCTTCCCGGACCTCAAGATCCCGCTGATTGCCGCGCTGGGCCAGATCGCGATCGTCTGGTTCTTCACCTACGCCAACATGCTGGGGCCGCGCTTCGTCGGCCGGATGCAGTCGATGACCACCATCTTCGCGCTGGTGCCGATCATCGGCATGGCAATCTTCGGCTGGTTTTGGTTCTCCGCCGACACCTATGCGGCCGGCTGGAACGTCTCCGGCGAAAGCTCGTTCGGCGCCATCGGCGCGACCTTGAACTTCACGCTGTGGGCCTTCATCGGCGTGGAGACGGCGTCGGTGTCGGCCGGCGTGGTGGAAAACCCGCGCCGCAACGTGCCGATCGCAACGCTCGGCGGCGTGATCCTGGCCGGCGTCTGCTACATCCTGTCGTCGACGGCGATCATGGGCATGATCCCGAACAAGGAGTTGGTGTCCTCCGCCGCCCCGTTCGCCGATGCCGTGCGCAGGGCGCTCGGCTCCAAGGCTGCCGACATCGTGGCGATCTGCGCGGCGATCGGCTGTCTCGGCTCACTCGCGGGCTGGACCCTGCTGGTCGGCCAGAGCGCCAAGGCGGCCGCCGACGACGGCTTGTTCCCCAACGTCTTCGCCCGCATCAACGCCAAGGGCGTGCCGTCCGCCGGTCTCGCCATCGTCGCGGTGATCATGAGCGTCCAGATCCTGGCGACCATGTCGCCCACGGCGACGGAGCAGTTCGGCAAGGTCGCCTCGATCGCGGTGATCATGACGCTGTTGCCGTATATCTACTCCGCGATCGCCATCAAGGTGCTCGGCTTCAAGACCCTGAAGCAGCACGAATATGCGCTCTACACGCTGATCGGTCTGGTGGCCGCCGTCTACTGCCTTTGGGCGATCGTCGGCTCCAACGGCGAGCAGACCCGCTGGTCGCTGATCTTCGTGGTGACGACGATCGTGTTCTACGCGCTCGCCCTCAACCACAAACGCCACGTGGAGGCCCACGAGGTGGAGACCGGCGGCGGCGTGCCGAAGTTCGTGCGCTACGTGACGCTGGCGCTCACGATCGCGGCGCTGGTGGCGATGTTCTGGACCTCGGTCGGCCGGCACCGGTTCGAGGATCTGAAGACGCGCTCGCCGAACCCGGCGGCGATCAGCCAGACCACGACCCCGCCGGCGGCGACGGGGTCGGGCTCGACAGGGGGTTAACAGGGAGGCCCGGAGAAAGCCGGACTTACTGGAGCTGCTGCAGCAGCCGCACCGAGGCATAGCCGTCGGCGATCTGGCCGGTGCGTTTCTGGTAATTCCGGATCGCGGAGCGGGTCATCGGGCCTACCCGGCCATCGACGCCGCCGGTGTCGAAGCCCTTTCGGGTCAGCAGCGTCTGCATCTGGCGGACCTGATCGCGCGACAGCGGCGGATCGTTGCGCGGCCAGGACTTCTCGAACGGCCCGCCGCCGATGATCCGGTCGGAGAGATGGCCGACCGCGAGCGCGTACGAGGTCGCGTTGTTGTAGCGCTTGATAACCTCGAAATTCTTCAGCATCAAAAAGGCGGGGCCGTTGGCGCCGGCCGGCAGAAGCAGGAAAGCCTTGTCGGAGGGGCGCGGGAACTCGCGTCCGCGGGTCCGCGTGATGCCGAGACGACGCCATTGGCCGAGTGTGCGCCAGGTCTCCTCGTCGGCGAGCGAATAGTCGAAATTCGCCGGCAGATCGACCTCGTAGCCCCAGGTTTTGCCGGCCTCCCAGCCGAAATTCTTCAGGTAGTTCGCGGTGGAGGCGAGCGCATCGGGCACGTCGGTCCAGATGTCGTTCTTGCCGTCGCGGTCATAGTCGGCGGAGTGTTTCTTCCAGCTCGACGGCATGAACTGAGTATGCCCCATGGCGCCGGCCCAGGAGCTCTCCATCCGGTTCGGCGCGATGTGACCGGCCTGGACGATCTGCAGCGCGGTGACGAACTCGTCGCGCCAATAGTCGCGCCGATCCGGCGCCTCGCAGGCCAGCGTCGCGAGCGCCCTCAGCGCGTTGTGCTGCCCCATAAAGCCGCCATAGCTAGTCTCCACGCCCCAGATCGCGAGCACAACCTGGCTGTCGACGCCGTAGCGGCGCTCGATCTCGGCGAGCTGGGTGGCGTATTTCTGGCGCATCTGCCGACCGGTCGTGATCCGCGAGGAAGAGACGGCGGAATCCAGATAGTCCCAGATAGGTTTCACGAACTCCGACTGCTTGCCCATCAGCCGGACCGTGTCCGGGTCGGGCGTCATTCCGGACGTGACCTGGTTGAAAGTGCCAGCCGAAACGCCGGCGCGCCGGGCCGCCGGCCACAGGCCCTTGAGGCAGGCCTGGAACGATTGCGCGGCCGCCGGAACCGGGCGCACGACCCCGCCCAGCGCCACGAACGCCACGGCAAGCAGCGCCAGCAGCGGCACGATCTGGAAGAAACGGACGAGACGGTCGGCACGGTCAGCCATCGGGGGCACCTGTCGAAGCGACGATGAAACAGATCTTAGGTCATGGCCCTGCCGTGACCACCCGCCCCGCGGGCGGGGCGAGCGAGAAATCGGTAACCAATTTGTGGTTAAGAAAGCGTGGCGAACGGTTGCGCGCCCAATGGCACCGGCGGTCGCTTGAGAGCCTCGCAACGCGTCACCCGACACGGTGTTGCCGGGATTGAGGCCTACGAGATTTCATATCAACTCTGGTCGTGCCCGCCCGGCAGGACTAAGACGGAGCGGCATCGGCCGCATTGCAAGAGACACCACGACCCGACATGACTTCCTCGGCCCAAACGGCATCCGCCTCCGTTTCCTCAGCGCCCGCAAATCCCGACGCACCCCAGTGGATCGCGTCCGCCACGCGCACCCTCGATACCGAGATCGCAGGCCTGGCCGCGATGAAGGCGGCGATCGGCAACGGGCTCGGCGACTGCTTCGTGCGCGCGGTGGAAACGATCCGCGCCGGCAAGGGACGCGTGATCGTCACCGGTGTGGGCAAGAGCGGCCATATCGGCTCCAAGATCTCCGCCACGCTGGCCTCCACCGGCACCCCGGCGCACTTCGTCCACGCCGCGGAGGCAAGCCACGGCGACCTCGGCATGATCACCGAGGAAGACGTCATCATCGCGCTGTCGTGGTCCGGCGAGAGCAAGGAATTCGCCACCATCGTCGCCTATGCGCGCCGCTTTCGGGTGCCAATCATCGCCATCACATCCAGCCGCAAATCGGCGCTCGGCCGGGCGGCGAGCGTGGCGCTGGAGCTGCCCAAGGTGGCGGAGGCCTGCCCGCACGGGCTGGCCCCGACGACCTCCACGATGATGATGCTGGCGCTCGGAGATGCGCTTGCCGTCGCGCTTTTGGAGGCGCGCGGCTTCACCGCCCAGGACTTCAAGGTGTTCCACCCCGGCGGCAAACTCGGCGCCAAGCTGCAGCATGTGCGCGACGTGATGCATGCAGGCGAGGCGCTGCCGCTGGCGACCTCCAGCACGCCCATGAGCGAGGCGATCGTGCTGATGACCGGCAAGGGTTTCGGAACCCTCGGCATCGTCGACGAGATTGGCCACCTGGTCGGGATCATCACCGACGGCGACCTGCGCCGTCACCTGGGTCCAGACCTGTTGGAAAAGCGCGTCGACGACGTCATGAGCCGCAATCCCAAGACCGCCGCGCCCGACGAGCTGGCCGGCACCGTTCTGGAGCGGCTGAACGCGTCGGCGATTACAGCCCTGTTCGTGGTCGACAATGCCCGCCCGGTCGGCATTCTCCACCTGCACGATCTCTTGCGCTCCGGCGTGGCCTGATAACGGAAACGCTCACTCCCCGCGCCAGCGATAGAGCCGGCCGCCCTTTTTCGTTCCGGTGTCCTCGACCCCGGGGAACAGGCCGCGGCGGACCGCCTCCAGGAATTCCCGCCCGGTCTTGACCTTGTCGCCGATATAGAGGCGATCCCAGCCGGAGCCGTAGACCTCGGGAAAGTGGAACTCGCCAGCCGGCCGCTTGGCGAGTTCCGTCTTCAGCCGGGCGATCTCGCGCTCGTTCATGTTCGCCTCATCTCCCGAAGGGTCGACCGCTCTCCCCGTACGCCGGACCCAAAGTCGTCAATAGAGGTTGGTGCGCACGATCTTTTCGTAGGTCGCGTCAACCTCCTCCGCGGTCACGTCCTTCAACTCGCCGGACCGTGCCGCCATCCTACCGATCGACGGAACCGTGCGCTTGTCGATGCGGGACTCCTCGCGCCACAACTTGGCGCGATTGACAGCCTTGCCGCAATGAAACAGCACCTCGTTCACGGACACGACCGTCGCCGTCTTGGGCGTGCGATCCTTTTCCCGGAGACTCGCCAGCAGGTCCGGAGCGACGGAAATCCGCGCACGACCGTTGATGCGCAGGAATACCTCCAGCCCCGGAAAGATGAACAGCATCGCCACACGATCGTCCTCGCTGACATTGCGCAAGGATTCGATCCGGTTGTTGCCGGGCCAATCGGCAAACGCGACCGTCTTGTCGTCCAGCACCTTCACGAAGCCGGGCGGGCCGCCGCGCGGCGAAGCGTCGAGCCCGTTTGCGCGCCCCGTCGCAAAGCAGAAGAAGGTCGCGACGTCCAGGTACTCTCGATGAAAGTCGATGAGGTGATCCAGGACTCCCTTTTGTATCCGCTCGGACGGCGGATCATAGAGTTGATCGAGATCGGGGGCGGCTTCCTGATCGTTCATGAATGATCTCCTCGGGGCCAGCTCGACAGAATTGGCATTTCAGGGTCAGGAGTTGCGGAGGGCCCGCGCTCAAATATTTGGAATCGTTCGAATTTAAGCCGAGCGCGACCATTCGCCTGGCGAAGGGCGCCGGTGCTTTCTCCTTCTCCATAGACCTCGAAGCCCTGTCCGTCATAGTGCATTGAAGCCAACTTATGTCGGAATGGCGCCATGGCCCGCTTCACCGTCGATTCCTCTCTTCTCAACCTGGCCGGAGAGCCGTTTTTGTTCACCGTCGTCGGCAAGACCGACGACGAGCTGACGCCGCATCCGCATTCCCATCCGAGGGGCCAGCTCTTCGGCTCCAATCTCGGTGTTCTGACGGTGGGCGTGGAAGAGGCGGTTTGGATCGTTCCGGCGATTCACGCGGTTTGGCTGCCCCCTCGCCATGTGCACTGGGGGCGCTCGCATGGCAACTTCGACGGCTGGAGCGTCTACATCGCGGAAGCGCACTGCGCGGATCTGCCCGCCTCGCCCCGCACGATCCGGACCACCGGGCTTCTGCGAGAGGCAGTGCGAAGGTCCTCCACATGGCCGATCGCGACATTGACGGCCGCTCAGAGACGGATAGCGATGGTCATTTGCGACGAAATCCGCAGCCTGCCAAGCGACGCGTTCGGGCTTCCGATGCCGGTCAGCGAAGGCCTTGCCCGGATCGCCCGAAGCCTGATCGCCGATCCGTCCGACGACCGCGGGCTGGAGGCCTGGGCCCGGTGGAACGGCATGGGCGCTCGCACCCTCAGCCGGCGCTTCGTGGCCGAAACGGGCTTTACCTTTACCGCCTGGCGTCAGCGCGCCCGCCTGTTGCGCGCGCTGGAAATGCTCGCGGCCGGATTGCCCGTCACCACCATCGCGCTCGACCTCGGCTTCTCCACATCGAGCGCCTTCATTGCCCTGTTTCGACAAACCTTTGGCGAAACGCCGGCTGTCTATCGCCGTAGGCTGTAAAGCCACCCTCCGTCCGGAAAAGCAAAACGGATCTATGAGCGGAGGCAACCGTTTCCACGAAAAAGGGCGTTCCGGTTGCCCGGAACGCCCCCATCAGGACGGTTCGTCCGACGATTTATCGAGGCACGCCCGCGTTAGGCGGTCTCGACTTCGCCTTCGATCTGCTTGGCAGTCTCGGCCGCGGCCTGAATCTCGATCTGCCGGGGCTTCTTGGCCTCCGGAATCTCGCGCTTCAGGTCGACGTGCAGGAGACCGTTCTCCATGCTCGCGCCATTGACCACCACGTGGTCGGCGAGCTGGAACCGACGCTCGAACGCGCGCGACGCAATGCCGCGATAGAGAACTTCCTTGTTCTCTTCGGTCTCGACTTTCTTCTCGCCCTTCACGGTGAGCGTGTTCTCGCGGACCTCGATGGTGAGGTCGTCATCGGAGAAGCCGGCCACGGCCATCGTGATACGATAGTCGTTTTCGGCGGTCCGCTCGATATTATAGGGCGGATAGGTCGAGCCAGCGTCCGGGGTTCCGAGCGAATCAAGCATCGAGAACATACGGTCGAAGCCGACGGTCGAACGATAAAGGGGGCTCAAGTCAAAATGGCGCATGGTTGTCCTCCATTGAAGCGACAGGTTTCCCTTCGGCGCCGGAAAGTCTCCGGCAAGCTTCGCCCGCCATTGTTGGCCGGGCAGTGACCCGAAGGCGCGGACCCTCTACGGGCGTCCGCGTTTCGTGATATGGGAGTCCCCTTTTCGGGGTTCAAGTTCTTGAAGGCGCCGCGAATGGCCGAAGCGCACCACACACCGGACCTGATCGACGTTGCCGAAAATCCGGTGCCGCCGGGCGGAACGAGCGAATGGCTTTCGCTCGAAAAGGGCAAGGTGCTCTTGCGCTTCGCAAGCTGGCCCGCGCCCGAGGCGCCGGCGAACGGAACCGTCATTCTGGCCACCGGCCGGGCGGAATTCATCGAGAAATATTTCGAAGTCGTGCGCGAACTCCGCGAGCGCGGCTTCGCCGTCGCCGCCTTCGATTGGCGCGGACAGGGAGGCTCCAGCCGACTGGTCTCCGACCCGATCAAGGGCCACGTCGCCAACTTCGATCTCTATGTCGACGATCTCCAGGCCGCCGTCGCCGCCGCCGCGATCAAGGGCCTGCCGCGACCGTTCTACCTGCTCGCCCATTCCATGGGCGGCGCCGTCGCGCTGATGGCGGCAAGCCATCTCGCCGACCAGATCGAGCGCATGGTGCTGACCGCGCCGATGCTGGCGCTCGCCAACAAGCGCGCGTCGAGCCGATGGGCCAAGGGCCTGACCGGGATCGCCGGCGCCATGGGGCTCGCCAACCGCCAATTGGAACCGCACGGGGCCCGACCGCCCCAAGACATCCCGTTCGACGACAACGTGGTGACCTCCGATCCCCGCCGCTATACGCGCACCATGGCGGTGCTGAACGCCGCGCCGGAGCTCTCCATCGGCGGGCCGACGGTCAAGTGGTTCAACGCGGCCAACCGCGCCATGCGCAAGTTCGAAGAGCCGGGTGCGGGCGCGGAAGTGGCGATCCCGACGCTGATGGTGGTGTGCGGGACCGATAAGGTCGTCTCGGCGAGCGCGATCGAGCGGTTCGCCAAGACGCTACATTGCGGCGGCCGCGTGCTCATTTCCGGCGCGCGCCACGAGATCCTGATGGAGCGCACTGCCTTCCGCACCCTGTTCTGGGCCGCCTTCGACTGCTTCATTCCCGGCGCCGATCTCAGACTGCCGACCGATATCGCCCCACCCAAGACCGCCCCTGCGTTGGTCTCCGGGGACCTCACCCAACCGAGCGACGCCGCGGCTCCGGCGGCGAGCGAAACGGCCGAGCGCGCACCCGATGCCGAGGGCGACGTTGCGGTTTCCGAAGAGCCCGCGCCCGTGCCGGAGCCGGTCGCTACGGCCGACGCCACGCCGAGCGCCGAGACGCCGACGCCGGAGGAACCCCCGGTCGCCGAACCGGCCACCGCAAAGACGGAAGCAGCCGCCACAACCGAGCGCCGAACCCGGTTCGGCTTTTTCCGGCGGCGCGGCGAGCCCGCGGCCCCATCCGCCGGGCCGGCCACCGAGGCGACGCCAATCGCGTCGGACCAGCCCGCTAGCGAGAGCGAGGCTGCGCCGGAAAGCGAGACCACCGCCACGAATCGCAGCGACGCGGCCTCCGAGACGACCCAGCCAACCTCCGCCGAGGCCGCCCTCGCCGCCGCTGCAAGCCTGGTTGCCGAGGCGACCCGAGGAGAAACACCCCGCACGCCCCTCGCTGGCGAAACGGACCCGGCCAAGCCCGAGGCCGAGACGACACCGCAAGCCTCGTCGAACGCCACGGCGCCGGAGCCCTCTGAAACACCTGCCGCATCCGGCAACGGCCACGCCAGGATCGGACGCCTGTTCCGTCGACGCACCTCAGACGTCGGGGAAGACACCTCCGCGACCGATGAAGCCGCAAGCGGCGAAGCCGATACCGCCGAACAGAAGAACGAGGCCGCCGAGCCGACGTCCGAAACGGATGCGGCAACGCCCGCGTCGGCCGAAGCTCCGTCTTTGGACGCTGTGGCTTCCGCCGGCGTGAGCGACGAAACGTCACCCGTTGCCGAAACGGCCGAGGCGAAGGCCGTCGAAGCGCCTGTAGCCTCGGATGCCTCGGAAGTTTCGGCGGAGGAGACGACCGAGACCGAACAGGAGGCCCTCTCCGACATCGCGCAAACGGAGCGCGACGACCCGGAGGACGCGAAGGCCGCCGGCGAACCGGATCTCGAGGCCGCTCGCCCGCTTGTTGTCGACACGACGGCCGCAGAGCCCGCCCCGTCGGACGCGACCGATGCGCCGGAGAGCGAGAAAGCGGCCATCGAATCGGACGAAACGGCCGAGCCGGACGCCCCTGCGGAACCCGTTCTCCGCTCCGTCGGCGGCGGACGCAAGGCCCCGCCGCGCCCGGTCAAGCGCGGCCGCGGCCGCCGACGCTGAAGTTGCCCATGTCGGTTTGGTCGCGCCTGACGGGAGCCGTCCACGAGATCTCTGCCGCGGGGGTCGATTTCGTCGAGCATCTGGTAGAGCGGGTCGCCGGCACCGAGGACGACCGCCGAGCGGTCGCCTTTACCGCCGCGATCGTCGCGTTGTCGGCCAAGATGGCCAAGGCCGACGGCGTGGTCACCTCCGATGAGATCGCCGCTTTCAAGCGCAACATCTTCGTGCCGCCGACGGAAGAGAAGAACATCACTCGTCTGTTCCGGCTCGCCCAGCAGGACGTGGCCGGCTTCGAAGCCTACGCCCATCGCATCAAGTCGCTGTTTCCTCACGACCACATGCTACGGGCCGACATCGTCGACGTTCTGTTCAAGATCGCCACCGCCGACGGGGTCGTGCACCATCACGAGCTGGTGTTTCTGGAGCGCGTCGCCGAGATCTTCGGAATCGAGGAGATAGAGTTCCGCCGCATCCGGGCCCGACATGTGCGCGAGGACGGCGTCGACCCCTACATGGTGCTCGGCGTCGAGCCGGGTGTCGACGACGCCACGCTGAAGCGCCATTATCGCCGCCTCGTCGTCGAGCATCATCCCGACCGGCTGATCGCGCGCGGCGTGCCGCACGAGTTCATCGACATCGCCAACGACCGGCTCGCGGCGATCAACGCCGCCTATGAGCAAATCCAGCGGGAGCGGAGCACGTGAGTGACCCAAGCCCCGGACGCGCAGACGCCTCCGAGGCGACCAGTCCCGGGCGCGACCCGGAGGCGGAGTGGCGTCCGTCCCCCAATGTCGATAGCCGGCGCGGCGCGGAGCCGTCGCTGATCGTCCTGCACTATACCGGCATGGCCTCGGCGGACGAAGCGCTTGCCTGGCTGCGCGACCCGCGCTCCAAGGTATCCGCCCATTATTTCGTGTTCGAAGACGGCCGCCTGGTGCAGTCGGTCGACGAGACCGAACGGGCCTGGCACGCGGGGCTTTCGGGCTGGCATCAGATCCGCGACGTCAACGCCGCCTCGATCGGTGTCGAGATCGCCAATCCTGGCCACGACCACGGCTATCAGGAGTTCCCCGAGCCGCAAATCGCAGCCACGATCGGCCTCGTGAAGCGCATCATGGCGCGTTGGCAGATCGCGCCGGAGGGCGTGGTCGCTCACTCCGACGTCGCACCCGGCCGCAAGATCGATCCGGGCGAGAAATTCCCTTGGGAGCGCTTCGCCGCCGCCGAAATCGGACGCTACGTTTCGCCGTCCCCAATCATGGACGGGTCGGCCCTTGTGGTGGGAGATGTCGGCCAACCGGTGGCCCGCCTTCAGCGCAGCCTGGCGTCGCTCGGCTACCCGATCGAGGAAACGGCGAGCTACGACACCTATACCGAGACCGTGGTCGCGGCGTTCCAACGCCACTACCGGCCCGAACGCATAGACGGCCGTGCCGACCGCTCCACCCTCGCGACCTTGGAGCGGCTTGCCTCGGAATAAGGACTGGTGGAATACAGGCCCCATAACAACAGTGCCTGTTTCTATATTGGGGTCAGGATCCGCCAACGGTCGAGGGTCGCATGGTTTTTCAAGTGTCCGCTTATCTCAAGCGGATCGGGGTAAGCAATCTGGCGCCCGATCTGGACGGACTTACGCGCCTGCAGCTCGCGCAGATGCGCGCCATGCCCTTCGAATCCATCGATCCGTTCCTTGGCGTCATTCCGGACCTTTCGCCGGAGGGGCTGTGGCGCAAGCTCGTCGTGTCGGGACGCGGTGGCTATTGTTTCGAACTCAACACCCTTTTCGGCCACGCGCTGGCGAATCTCGGCTTTCAGGCCCGCCCTATCCTCGGCCGTGTGCGCATGCGCAGCCCGACCGGCGGTCCGCGCGCCCATCTCGCCCACCTCGTCACCATCGACGGGGTCGACTATCTGGCCGATGCCGGCTTCGGCGGCCCCGCCGCGATCGCTCCCTTGCGCCTGGAGACCGACCGGGACCAGAGCGCGCCCAACGGCCGCTACCGCTTTCGCGCCGAGGATGCGAGCGGCGACCTGCTGCTGGAACGCTGGACCGACACCGGCTGGTTCCCGCTTCACGTCATCACAGAACAACCGTTCAGCGCCATCGATATCGAAGCCGCCAACTTTCTGTGCGCCCGCTGGTCGGAAATGCCGTTTCCCAGCAACCTCATGGTCTCGCGACAGCTTTCCGACGGTCAGGCCACGCTCATGAACCGCGCGGCCACCGTCACGACTTCCGAGGGCACCCGAACCTGGACGGTCGCCGATGAAGCCGAACTGGACCGCCTGCTGAACCAGACATTCGGGATTTCGGCCGACCGGCCGATGGTCGCGGCGATTTGGCGGCGGATATCTTCGATGGACGCATCCTAGGCCAAGTGGAAACCGGTAGGCCTGGAAATACCTCAAAAACAATAACTTAGACCTGCTCCGTGAGTCCGGGACAGGCGGGTCTAAAAATCACGAAATGAACGGGCCGGCGTGTGCCGACCCGTTCCTGAAACGCGGGCAGTTTCCGTAATCCAGGTCCGCAATCTACTGCTGAACCACCCCGATCACCTCGCCGGTGTCGGCGTCGACGACCACGGCCTGGCCGTTGACGTTGGCGTAGGCGTATTCAGGATAGTCCGGCACCTGACGGACGGTCGCGCTGCGCGGCAGCGGTTCGCCGATCTTCACCGGCTCGCTGACCTGGACCTTCGGCGCCGGGCGCTGGATCGCGTACGTTCCAACCTCGTTCGGGACCGACTTCACCACATGAGGCCGCGCCGCCTGGTTTTGCTCGGCCGCCTGTTCGGTCTTGTCCATCGTGGCGCCGATCGTTCCGCCGGCGATCGCTCCGATCACCGCGCCTGGCGGCCCGCCGACAACGGCTCCGGTCGCAGCACCGCCGGCCACGCCGGTCACGGTGGAATCCTGCGCCATCGCGGGTGCACCCGCCGTCGCAATGGCCAGCGCCGCAGCGGACGTGATGGTGAAGAATTTATTCATGAGTCGCTCCTCAACTTGCTAACCGCTTCGCAATACAGAAACTCATCTGCAAAAGCGGAAACTTGCTTCGGAAGCCCGAGGCATTACAGCGCCTCTCGCGCTGACATTACCTCATCGTCACGGCGCTAACGGCGAACGGCCGGGATCTGTTCCAACCGACAGTCAAGATCGACCCTGAAAAATTTGGCAACGGCCCGACGATGTCACCGGCGGGAGAAGAACAACACCGTTGTGCCAACCGAAAGACCGCCCGCAAGCGGGCTTTGTCGCGCCCTCAGCGGCGCTCCGCCCACCTCCCGCTTGCGTCCCACGCTGCAACGGGGAATATGGTCCAAACGGGGATAAAGCGAGGCCAATTCGTGTCCGACCGTCGCCAAGCTGCGCACGCGCGCATTGTTGCCTTCTCCTTCGCCCTTTTGCTTTCGGGCATCGCATTTTCACAGACCGCGTCAGCGCAATCGTGGTCGCTCTACGATGGCGGCAGCGCCTCGTACGGCCTCAAGCCGGCGACCAACAGCACGGCCGAGCAGTTCTTCTTCGAGATGGAGATCACGACCGGCAGCGGTACGTCGAGTCACACCAGCGGCCGATTGAACCTGCTGATGGACACCGGCTCGACCGGCATCGTGATCAACGCCAGCAAGCTCACCGACGATTACGACAAGCTGACCGGCGATCCCGGCTGGGCTTTCTACAATTCCTCCGGCCTGTTGGTGACAGGCAAACTGACCCAAACCACCGTCACTTATGTCGATACGGTCTCCGGCAAGCCGGTCACCGCTCAGGTGCAGGTGCTTGCGGTTCCCAAAGACGGCCGCCACTGCCTCCACTACGGGGACAATCCGTGCAGCGAGACGGGCGAGATCGCGATGATGGGGGTCGGTTTCGGCCGCAACACCCTCGGCACCGGGTCGCCCGACCCGAATGCGTCGAACGTTGTCGACACGCTCCTGAATGCGCCGACCACCGCGCAAAGCTTCAACCCGCTTGTGAACATCGTGCCGGGCGACGGCAGCGCCATCAACCAGGGCTACATCATCAAGTGGGCGGGCAGTTCCGGCAAGATCCGCAACGACGTCCAGGTCGAGGTTGGCCTGACGTCGTCGAACACCCAGAATTTTGCCTATGGCAAGCTCGCCAGCGAGACCGACCCGAATACCGGCGCCACAAACTGGGGCCAGGCGCCGATGGCGGTCACGGTCGCCAGCGGGTCCGACACGGTGGGCCCGCAATCCGGCATCCTGCTTGCCGATACCGGCGTTACGGACTCCTTCATCCACGTGCCCGGCCAGCCGTCCGGCACGATCGCGAACGGCAGCACCGTCACGGTTCAGGTGCTCGATGCCGGCGACTATGTCAGCTACAGCTACGCGGTCGGAACGGATTGCTCGTCCATTTCGAGCGGCTGCAACCCCCTCGCACCGGCCGGGGTGTCCTGGGTCGGCGCCTCGGCGACGGACCGCGGCGAGGGCTACGTCAACACTGGCATCAATTTCTATAACGGCTTTTACTATCTCTTCGACGCCGAGAACGGCTATGTCGGAGTTGCCAACTCCGGCCGCGGCGGCTCCAACGTCGTGGTCACGCCGGTGATCTCCGCGATCGGCCAGATCGATTTCGACGAGGACTTCACCACCACGTTGCCGGTGTTCCTGCGCGCCGATTCCGCGATTGCCGCCGCGACCACCGCGACCTTCAACAATGCCATCACCGGTCCGGGCGGGCTGACGCTGAACGGCACCGGTCTCGTCACCTTGAGCGGAACCAACACCTATTCCGGCCCGACCACCGTTCAATCGGGCTCGTTCGCCGTCACCCAGTCACTTGCCAGCGCCGTCACGGTCCAGTCCGGAGCAAGCTTCGATCTGTCCGGCGCCCTGTCCGTCTCCGGCGCCACCGCGCCGCTCGTGACCGTCGATACCGGCGCCACCTTTACCCTGTCGGGCACGGTCGACGGCGCCGTTTCAAGCGCGGGCAGCACGACCATCAGCACCGCCGGTACCATCACCGGCGACGTGTCCAACGCCGGCACCATGGTCAACAACGGCACCGTGGATGGCACGCTGACCACCAGCGGCCGGCTTTCCGGCTCCGGCAGCTCCGGTCATCTGGTGGTGTCGGAGGGCGGCACGCTCGCCACCGGCAACTCCATCGGCACGATGACGGTCGGCGGCACATACACTTTCGGTCCCGGCGCTGTACGGGAAGTCGAAGTCGCAAGCAGCGGCGCGATCGACCTTCTCGACGTGAAGGGCACGGCGACGCTGAACGGCGGCACGATCGAGGTCCTGGCCGAAGACGGCCTGGTGCCCGTTCTCGGCGACAGCTACGTCTTCCTAACGGCGGCCGGCGGTATTGCCGGCACCCATGCGACCCTGAATGGCGGGCTGTTTCCCGATGCGCTCTATCCGTTTCTGACGACGGCTCTTGCCTACTCGAACACCGACGCCGCTCTGGTGGTCGCCCGCAGCGGCCTCAGCTTTGCCGATGCCGCCTCGACACCCAACCAGGCCGCCGTCGGCGCGGCCCTCGACCAGTTTGCGCCGGGCAGCGCCCTCGACCTGTCGCTGACCCACCTCACCCAGAACCAGTACGATCTCGCCGCGGACCAGCTTTCCGGCCAGATTTATGCCTCGACCCTGACGGCGCTGCAGAACGATGCCGGTGTCATTCGAGACACCATCCGAACCCGGCTGAACGCTGCCTTCGACGAGATGGACAACGCGCCGATGATCGCCAGCAACGGCACCTCGTCGGCGCGGCTGCCGGGGCTAACGGCCAGCGCCTGGATCTCCGCCTACGGCAACTGGGGCACCACGGACGCGACCGGGAACACAGCCAAGCTGTCCACCTCGCTCGCCGGCACCCTTGCCGGCGTAGATGCCTCCATCGGCCAGGTGGGCCGGGTCGGCCTTGCGGCCGGCTACGGTTGGAGCCGCTTCAAGACGCCGGATCTCGCCGCATCGGGTGACGCCGGCTCCACTACGATCGCGGCCTATGGCGGCGCCGACTTCGGGCTTTTGAGAACCAGCCTCGGCGCGACCTGGGCTTGGCACGATCTCTCCACCGATCGGATCGTCAGCTTCCCCGGCTATTCGGCGAGCGAGTCCACGGACTATTCCGCCACTACCGGCCAGGTGTTTGCAGAAGGGGCGGCGGATCTCGGCTTCGCGCCGGTGGACATGGAGGCCTTCGCCGGCCTCGCCTTCGTGCAAACCTCGACCGACGATTTCTCGGAGGGAAGCGACCTGACCGCGCTGTCCGGCTCGGGCGATACCCAGTCGAACACGCTCACCACCCTCGGCGTCCGGCTCGCCAAGACGTTCCCGCTCGCCGGCGGCTTCGTCCGTCCCCATGCGACCATCGGCTGGCAGCACGCCTTCGGCGACGTAGACCTGGAGGCCACCATGAACTTCACCCAGAGCGGACCGAGCTTCACCGTTGCCGGCGCGCCGATCGCGCGCGATGCCGCGGTCCTGGGCGCCGGGGTCGATTTCAAGGTCGCCGACCGGGCCACGCTCTCGCTCGTCTACAACGGCCGGATCGGCAGCGACGTCTCGGAAAATTCCGCAAGCGGCGCGTTCTCGTTCACGTTTTAGGCCCGTTCCGCTTTTCTCGAAATCGCGGAGCGGGTCAAACTTATCGTTTCGACGCGTTTCCGAACGGCCAAAACCGGTTTCCACTTGGCCTGAAAACGCTCTTGAGCGCATTGGTGCCGGGCTCACAGGCCCGGCACCAAGTTCGTCTCCGCGTCGATCGGACCCGCGTCAGGCTACGGCCGCCGCATCGAGGGTCGGGTAGTCTGTGTAGCCCTGCACGCCGCCGCCATAGAAGGTCGCCCGGTCCGGCTCGGCGAGCGGCGCATTCCTCTCCAGCCGCTCCACCAGGTCCGGATTGGAGATGAACGGGCGTCCGAATGCGACGATATCGGCCTTGCCGGTTTCAACCGCCTCGATCGCCATCTCGCGGGTGTAGCCGTTGTTGGCCATGTAGACGCCGTCGAAGTGGGCGCGCAGGGCGTCGATCGACAGCCCCTCGTCGAGTTCGCGTGAGCCGCCGGTCTGGCCTTCCACCATGTGGAGATAGGCCAGGCCGAATCCATTCAGGATGTCCACGGCCCGCTCGAACAAGGGCATCGGATCGGAATCGGTCAGCCCATTGGCGTGGGAGAATGGGCTGAGCCGAATACCGACACGGTCCGCGCCCCAAACGCCGACGACCGCTTCCACGACCTCACGCATGAACCGGGTCCGGTTCTCGATCGACCCGCCATATTCGTCGGTGCGCTTGTTGGCGCCGTCGCGCAGAAACTGGTCGATGAGATAGCCGTTGGCGCCGTGGATCTCGACGCCGTCGAACCCGGCATCGACCGCGTTCTTCGCCGCCTTGCGGTAGTCCTCGACGACGCGCGGAATTTCGGAAAGCTCCAGCGCGCGCGGTGCCGAGGTGGCGAGAAACTCCTGACCGTTGAAGGTCTTGGCCTCTGCCGCGATCGCAGACGGGGCCACCGGCGGCTGTCCGCCCGGCTGCAGCGACGTGTGGGAAATCCGGCCCACATGCCACATCTGCAGCACGATCCGTCCGCCATCCTCATGGACCGCGTCGGTCACTTTCTTCCAGCCCTCCACCTGCGCGGGGGAATAGATCCCAGGGGTCCAGGCATAGCCCTTGCCCTCCGGGCTGATCTGGCTCGCTTCGGTGATGATCAGGCCGGCACCGGCGCGCTGGCGGTAATACTCCACATGGATGTCAATCGGCGCGTCATCTTCCGGGCGCGCGCGGTTGCGGGTGAGCGGAGCCATGGCGATCCGATTCTTCAGATCGATCGCGCCGGCACGAACAGGCGTGAAAAGCTTCGGGGTGGTCATCGTTCGCTCCAGTCTTGGGAGGCACCAGGTTGGGAGGATAATTCAGGACCGATCAGTCCAAAATTAGGCGGTCGCGGACTCCGTTTGAAGTCCCAAGCGCATTTTAGCCGGGCGGCACCAGCAGCGCGTGGCCTTGTTTCAGAACGGCATCGATCGCCTCGGCCGAAAGACCGGACTTTCTGAGTGTCAGCGTCCCGATGGCAAGCGCGGCAAGCGCACGGGCTCGGTCGGTCGCGGCTTCCGGATCCGCCGGGGACAGCGCCTCGGCGATCAACCGCTCGATGCGGGCAAGATGCGCCCGCCCGACGGCCGCCACCTCCGGATGATGCGGCGCAAGCTCGGTGATGCAATTGACCAGGAGACAGCCGCGCGGACCCCCGTCCGGGCTGGCCAACGCCGACAGCATCGCCGGCACCGGATCGCCGGCCGGCTGCTGCGACATGTCCTGAAGCGCGCCGAGCGCGCGCGCCGAATAAGCTTTGAGCGCAGCGAGAAACACCTGCTCCTTGGAGCCGAACGCGGAGTAGAAGCTGGACCGGCTGATGCCCATCGCGCTCGTCAGGTCGTCGATCGACGTGGCCTCGAAGCCCTGGCTCCAGAACACTTGGAGCGCGGCATCGAGCGCCGCCGCCTCGTCATAGCAGCGCGGACGCCCCGGCCCGGATCTGGATTTGGTTTCGGTCGCACTCATGACTTGACAATATGGACTGTTCAGTCCGGAAATCAACGCCAACCCATAGGCCGGGGCTCGCGGAGGCTTCCCATCGACCCCATGTTGGCCGAAATGGCCCTGAGCACCCGATAGAGCGAGGTGAGGCAAAGTGGATACCGGTCTTCCGCCCGCATCCCGCTCTGGAAATGAAAGCCGATCAACTCATCCCTTCCCCTTCGAATGGGTTGATCTCGCACACCGATCGAGAAGCGCACCATGATCCCCTATTCCCTGCTCGACCTGTCGCCGATTCCCGAAGGCGGAACCGCGGCGGATTCGCTGAAGAACAGCCGCGACCTGGCCCGCCATGCCGAGGCGCTGGGCTATAGGCGCTTCTGGCTGGCCGAGCACCACAACATGGCGGGCATCGCGAGCGCCGCCACCGCCGTCCTGATCGGCCACATCGCCGATGCCACCTCCACGATCCGCGTCGGCTCCGGTGGCATCATGCTGCCCAACCATGCGCCGCTGATGGTGGCGGAAGCGTTCGGCACCCTCGCCACCCTGCACCCCGGCCGTATCGATCTCGGCCTGGGCCGGGCGCCCGGCACCGACATGGCGACGGCGCGGGCGCTGAGGCGCAATCTCGCCGGTACCGACAGCTTCCCCCAGGACGTCATGGAGCTGATGGCCTATCTCGGCGACCTCGGGCCGGAGGCGAAGGTTCGCGCGATCCCCGGCGTCGGCACCCACGTGCCGATATGGATGCTCGGCTCCTCCACCTTCGGAGCGGAACTCGCCGCCCATGTCGGCCTGCCCTACGCGTTCGCCTCCCATTTCGCGCCGGCCGCCCTCAACCAGGCCGTTGCCGTCTACCGCCAGACCTTCCGCGCCTCCGAACAGCTCGAGCGGCCTCATTTCATGCTGGCGATCAACGTCTTCGCCGGCGAGGACGACGCGGAGGGGCGTTATCTGATGACCTCCATGCAGCAGGCGTTCGCCAACCTCAGAACCGGCCGGCCGGGGCCGCTGCCGCGCCCGGTCAACGACCTCGGGAGCGCGATCGACCCGCGTGTCATGCCGATGGTGAACGAGGCGCTTGCCTGCACCGCCGTCGGCGGGCCGGAGACCGTGCGCGCCCGTTTGGCCGAGCTGATCGGGACCTACCGTCCGGACGAGGTGATCCTCACCGGCCAGATCCACGACCACGACAAGCGCAAGCGTTCGTTCGAAATCGCTGCCGAGGCCATGCGCGCCATCCCGGTGGCCAACGCCGCCGAATAGGGGAACCGGGAGAAAGAAGCTCGCCGGTCTTTCCGCACGACCGATGAGACGCGGAGCATCGGGCGGCACGCTGTTTTCGCCCGATGCTTCAAAACGTCGTTGCGGCCCATCCTTCAGCGATCTCGCCGACATTCGACGATGTCAGCTGAGCTGGTAGGCCATTGCTTGTGACGCAACGCAATTCCTTCCGAACATGCGCGGGCGGGGTTGCGTAAGCAGAACAAACTATGAACAATAGGGGCGATCCATCCGCAGCCGCCCATTGCAATGTCGCTCGATCCCGCCCCCGTCCCCCAGCCGAACCTGCCCGTCGACGGGCGCCAGTCCGAACGCGCGCTGACGGTGCGGCGCGGCACTGGCCGGCTCCTGCGCCGGCTCGGCTTTTCGATTCTACCCGAAGTGGGACTTGCCTCCGGACGCCGGGCCGATCTCGTCGCCCTCGACCGCAAGGGCGAGATCTGGATTGTCGAGATCAAATCCTCGCCGGAGGATCTGCGCGCCGATACCAAGTGGCCGGCCTACCGGCTCCACTGCGACCGGCTGTTCTTCGCCACCCTGCCGGAGGTTGCGTCCGCACCGTTTCCGCAAGAGGCGGGGCTGATCCTGACGGATGGGTTCGAAGCGGAAATCGTGCGCGAGGCGCCCACCCATAAGCTCGCCGGCGCGACCCGCAAGGCCATGACGCTGGCCTTCGCCCAGCTCGCCGCCGGCCGTCTTCACCTGCTTGAGGACCCGGAAGCCGGAAAGATGGAACTGCCGGCGTGGTGACGGCGGAGCGAATAGCGAGGCCAGGCCGCCCGATCGGAGCTATACGCGAAGCGCATTGGCGTGAGCGGAACAATCGAATCCGATGCTTTTTGGCTGAGTTTCAGACCCGTTCCGCTTTTCCCGGAATCACGGAGCAGATCTAAGTTATTGTTTTGACGCGTTTCCGGACGGCCAACCGGTTTCCACTCGGCCTGGAAGCGCTCTAATACCAGTGCCCAAGCCCGCGGGCGCGGTAGCGGGGAGCGCCTGTCACTGGAATGATCGAGCGACCGACGGTGGGCGGACGATCGTCGCCGTCGAACCGAGTGTGCCGCGTCGAACCGGCGAGCGCCAGGATGCGGCGCACCCGCTCGTTGGTGTCCGGATGAGTGCGCAGCAAGGACGGATTCGGAATGCGCCCGTGCGGCAGCGCCAACGCCTCCCAAAGCCGGCCCTGTATCCGCTCCAGCTTCAAGAGCGCTGCGGCAAGACCTTCCGGATCGCCGGTGAGCTGTACCGCGGAGAGGTCGGCGTCATATTCCCGCGTCCGTGACAGAGCGAGCTGCATCAGCCCGCCCAGTGTGGGCGCGACCAGCAGAAGCAGGATCCCGAACACCGGCACCTGGCCCAGATCGCCCGCCAGGATCGCCGGCAAATTCAGAAACAGAAACACCAGCCCCAGCATCGACAGGATACCCGTCATCCGATTGGTGACATCGGCGAGCGCCATGACCTTCAGATCGTCGGCGGCGACGTGGGCGAGTTCGTGCGCGATCACGGCGGTAAATTCACGCAGCGTCAGCCCCCGGATCAGACCGTCGGTGACGCAGATCACCGCCTCCTCGTTCCGGCCGACCGCAAAGGCGTTCATCATCCGGCTCGGCACGTACCAAAGCGTCGGCGGACGGGCGAGCCCGGCTCGCGCAGCCAGTTCCGCGACGATCCGATGCCCCTCGGGAAAGGCATGAGCCGGCAAGGGACGAGCCGCATAAAGCCGCAGCACCATCTTCGGCGATACGTTCCACGCAACGACCAGGCTGAACACGCCGCCGAACCCCGCCCACACGACGCCGATCGGCCCGGCGATCAGAAAGGCGCAGGCCAGAAGCAGAGCGACGCTCCCGGCCGCAAGCAGCCAGGTGTGCGCCAGATTGCGTCGGCGCATGGCAGTCCTGAGATCGGGATCCAGCATGGTCATGATCACGATATGGGCCCCCTTGCCGAGCGCGCAATCGCGCACCGCCGCCAGCGGCCGAGCGTCGCGGGCGAGAGTGTCGGCAACGAAGGTGTCGCCGGTGCGCGGCCCCGCCCCTCAGTGCCAATCCTTGGTGTAGACGAACTGCGGCATATGGAGATTGTAGCGCAAGGCGATCAGCCGCATGGCCAGCCCCACCGCCATCGCCCCCAGCATCACCGGCTGATGCGGCAGCCCGGCGGCAAGACCGCCGACATAAATCGCCGCGGCCACGATCGCCACGCTGGCATAGAGTTCCCGCCGGAACAGAAGCGGCACCTCGTTGCACAACACATCGCGCAGAACCCCGCCCGCCGTCCCGGTGATCATGCCAACCACCACCACGACCGCAAGCGGCTGCTTCATGCCGAGCGCGATGTTGCAGCCGATCACGGTGAACACGACGAGCCCGATCGCATCGAGCACCAGGAAGGCGGTGCGAAGCTTCTCCATGAAGCGGGCGAAGACGATCGCCGTACAGGCCGCCACCACCGCGATCAGCAGGAGATAGGGATTGGCGACCCAGGACAACGGATAGTGGCCGAGCAGGATGTCCCGGATGGACCCGCCGCCGAGCGCGGTGATGCAGCCGAGCATCGCCACGCCGAACCAGTCCATGCTGCGCCGGCCCGCGGCCAGGGCGGCCGTCATTGCCTCGGCGCTGACGGCGATCAGATAAAGAATATGCAGAACGCCGTCGCTCATGTCCGTCGGCCCGTCGAATCGCTGCCGGAAAGCTTCGCCGATTTCGACCGCCGGTGCGAGGCCGCCCCTGCGGAGGCGCAAGACCCGCTCCGCTTTCCTCGAAATCGCGGAGCGGGTCTAAGTTATTGTTTCGACGCGTTTCCGGACGGAAAACCGATCCCCACTTTTCCTCGAAATGCTCGCCTCCTTGAATCCGGAGCCATTTCTTATCGCTCAGATGTTCTCATCTGAGCGATAAGGTTCTGGCGCAGCAAGTTGGCGTGAGCGAAAAACCAATCTTTCTGCAAATCCCGGACGGAAAACCGGTTCCCACTTTTCCTGGGATTGCTCTATGGCCACTTCGCCAGCGGCGGCATCGACGACAGGATCGAGGAGACGTTGCCTCCGGTCTTGAGGCCGAAGATCGTGCCGCGGTCGTAGAGCAGGTTGAACTCCACATAGCGCCCGCGCCGCACCAGCTGCTCGTCCCGGTCCGCCTCGCTGTAGGTCGAGGCCAGGTTGAGCCGCACGAGCTCCGGATAGATCGTGTCGAACGCCTCGCCCACGGCGCGCGTGAAGGCAAAGTCGGCGTCCCAGTCGCCGGAGTTCAGATAGTCGTAGAAGATGCCGCCGATGCCGCGCATCTCGCCGCGGTGCTTCAGAAAGAAATACTCGTCGCACCAGTCCTTGTAGCGGCCATAATCCGCCACCGGATGCGGCGTGCAGGCGGCCTCCATGGCGGCGTGGAAGGCGACCGTGTCGGGATCGTCCTGGGTCCGGCGCCGGTCAAGCACCGGGGTCAGGTCCGCCCCGCCGCCGAACCACTGGCGGGTGGTGACCACCATGCGCGTGTTCATGTGGACGGCGGGCACGTTCGGGTTCAGCGGATGGGCGATCAGCGAGATGCCGGACGCCCAGAAACGGGGATCCTCCGCCGCGCCCGGGATCTGGTTGCGAAACTCTTCCGAAAACTCGCCGAACACGGTGGAGACGTGCACGCCGGCCTTCTCGAAGACCCGGCCGCCGATCATGCTCATCACCCCGCCGCCGCCGGCGGAGCCGTCGGTGTTGGTGCGCGCCCAGGGCCGGCGCTCGAACCGGCCGGCCGGCAGATCCTCGGTGCCGGGCGCGCCGTCGGCCTCGTCTTCCAGGGCCTCGAACGAGGCGCAGATCCGGTCGCGCAGGCTCTCGAACCAGGCCTTGGCCTGCTCCTTCTTGCCGTCCAGATCGTCGGGAAGCGGCCGGGCCGGCATGGTCTTCGGATCGTTCATGGTCTGACGCTCTCCCACCTGTCGGCCGCCGGTGTGGCGGAAAGGACCGGGGAGCGCAAGGGGAAGGGGTCTATAGTTGAATAAACAAAAATTGCCATCTTCGGTGAATCAGCATACTTTATACCTCTAAAAATAAGGCCATCAGCTTTCAATGTGAGCCACTTCCGAAAACATTAACACCGCCTCACCCAATGCACAAAACTGACGAGCACTTTGTCGATAGAGCGATTGAGCTACTCAAAACAAATGGCGAAGGCGATGTATTTCGTCCGCCATTTTTTTGCCATTCGCCGGACCTTGTGTACCTAAGCACTAATGCGAATCAACTAAAAATTAGAAAAGACGCAATTACCTTTCTTCATAGAAAGAAAATAAAAAATTTCAGCAACATAATTAAATTCCCCGTCCCAAAAAATGCGTACGCCTACCGCAAGGCATCAATGATTGATATTGATGATCATGTTAAATTTTTGTCTTTAGTCCTTATGGCAGCAGGATACATCGAAAAAAACAGAATACCAAAAAATAAAAATATAATTTTTTCATATAGATTTCTTGAAAAGGGCCCGATATTTTCTGAAAAATACAACTTCAAAAAATTTAAAAGGGAGTCCTCTCGCCTTTCAAAAATGAAAAAGCATAAAGTAAAAATTGCCACAGATATATCCAATTTTTATGATCGTTTAAATTTGCACCGCCTCGAATCGGCACTCGCCTCCGCCGCGGTCCCTCCAGATATAGTGAAATCGTTAAACAATTTACTTTTATTTTGGGCAGACAGGAACTCATACGGCCTCCCGGTAGGCTGCGATGCCAGTCGAATTTTAGCGGAAGCGGCGTTAATTTCAGTAGACAGAGCCCTGATCTCTAAGGGTGTGCGCTTTATTCGCTTCGTCGATGACTACCGCATTTTCGCGTCGAATTTCGCGCAAGCGCACTCTTATCTTCACACACTAATTGAAGAACTTGATAAGGAGGGACTTTTTTTAAACACCTCAAAAACCGTCTTCTTCGATATATCGGAGTCCGACCGAGAGGACGATCAAAAAGATAATATCGAAAAATTCGAAAAAATAGATCAGGACGAACGAATAGAGGAGAGCAAAAGAGTAAAAGTTGGATACGTTTCAAAAATTGTTAAACATTATAGATACCCAGGACAGGAAAAAATCAAAGAATTTCAAAAAGCAGATATCGAAATTATTGCCAAAAAAGCAGAAAAATCTACATTTGAACATGCAGAAGAACACATTACATATTTTGTAAAGTGCTTTATATATCAAGGTGGCAAAAGACACGATCTTCTAAATAAAATAATATCCCGATACATCCACTCTTTGTCATACATAGTAGATGCACTTATCGAAGAGCATGACAAAATAGACCCCCAAGAAAAAATTTTAATAGCCGAAATGTTCAAGGATTTTTACAGGAAGCACCAGATTTCCCCGTATTACAGATTAATGATTTTGAGATTATTTTCATGTGAAAGCTACCTTTCTATTCAATTTTTAAATGAATTTTTAGACAACATCAAAATTCATGACAACGAGATTATACTTCGAGAATTTTGCTTGCGAATCCAAAATATTGATGACCGCTCATTGATACATAGAGTTAGGGACATTTATCAAAAGTCCCCAACGACAGTTAGGCGCGCCTTCTTTCATACGTACGAGCGGTCTACAGCAATCTTAGAAGGCGAGAAGCGAGCCTGGATGAGAAATGTCCAGATGTCCGATGTCGACCCCCATCTGAAGTCCCTCTCAGGTCAATACCTCGAGCCCTAGTTGTCTACCTTATATGGGCCAGGATGTTGACGAGCCGCCCGAACGGGTCGCGCACGAAGAAGCGGCGCACGCCCCACGGCTCTTCGACGGGCCCGTAGTCCAGCGCGATCCCCGCCGCCCGCGCCCGCGCAAGTGCTTCATCAAGATCGTCGACCTCGATGGAGAGATCCGGCACCGGCGTGCCCGAGCCGCCTTCGCTGGCAAAGCTCACCTGCACGGCCATCGTCTCGCGCGAGCCGTAGGTGGCGATGAAGCCGAGGTCCATCAGGCAATCGAGGCCCAGGACGTCGCGATAGAAGGCCTCCGCCCGGCCGGGCTCGGGGGTTTCGATGTTGGCGACGATCCGCTTGACCTTCATGGCTGGCGTTGTCCTCCCGGCGGTTGCATCCGTCTCGATCGCGATCCGTGGCGCTCCGGCCACAGTCGGCCGAAAGCGGTCACGTCCATCGTGCTTTCAAAGCACGGCCGGCGTAAACAGCTCCCGGTGTCATCGTTGTGCCGTCTTTGGCGGCCAACAACCGACCCGTCACCCACTCTTGGAGACCAGCCGATGACCCGCCGCACGCCACTGCGCTGACGGGCCGAATGCGAAGATAACGCCGAGCCGCCCCACCTTTGGCGGCTCCCAGGCTCCGCATCCGGCGCGTCACTCTCCCTGCCCGCCGCCCCCCGGAGCCTGCCATGCTGTCCTACTTCGAATCCCTCGTCGATCCTTTGTCTGCCGGTTCCAGCGCGCGTCCGCCCGATCGGCTCGCCGCGTTCGTCTGGCACTTCGTGCGCCAGGCCTGGAAGACCGTGGCCGCCCTCCTTGTGGTCGCCGGCGTCGTCGCACTGATCGAGGTCAGCCTGTTCGACTTCATCGGCCGGATCGTCGACATCCTGGCCGACACGCCTCCTGCGGAGCTGTTCTCCCAGCACGGCACGACGCTGTTCTGGATGGCGTTCGTGGCGGTGATCCTGCGCCCGCTCGCGACCACGCTGCACCTGCTCCTGGTGCATCAGGCGATCGAACCGGGGCTCACCAACCTGGTGCGCTGGCAGACCCACCGCTATGTGCTGCGCCAGAGTCTGTCCTTCTTTCAGAACGACTTTGCCGGCCGGCTCGCCAACAAGATCATCCAGACCGGCCCGTCGCTGCGCGAGGCGGTCGTCAGCCTGATCGACGCGATCTGGTATGTGACGATCTACACCGGCAGCGCGCTGGTGCTGTTCGCCCAGGCCGACATCCGGCTCACGATCCCGCTCGTCCTGTGGATCGCCGCCTATGTGGCGGTACTTGCCCATTTCGTGCCGAAGGTGAAGGACCAGGCGACGGTCATGTCGGAGGCGCGCTCGATGCTGACCGGGCGGATCGTCGACAGCTACACCAACATCATGACCGTGAAGCTGTTCGCCCATGCCGAGCGCGAGGACGACTATGCCCGCGAGGCGATCGAGGACCATACGGCCAAATTCCAAGTGATGATGCGGCGCATCACCGGCATGAACCTGGCGCTGGTCATCATCAACGGGCTTCTGATCGCCGGCACGCTCGGCACCGCGCTGTGGCTGTGGTCCGCCGGCGCGGTCACCATCGGCGCGATCGCGCTTGCCGCCGGCCTGGTCATGCGGCTAAACGCCATGTCCGGCTGGATCATGTGGGTGGTCACCGGGATCTTCGAAAATCTCGGCACGGTCGCGGAAGGCATGGAGGCGATCGCGCGTCCCTACTCCGTCGTCGATCGTGCGGAAGCCCGCCGGCTCGTCGTCTCCGAGGGAGAGATCCGGTTTCAGGACGTGGCCTTCCACTACGGCCGCGACAAGGGCGTGATCGACCGGTTGAGCCTGACCGTGCCGCCCGGCGAGCGGGTCGGCCTGGTCGGCCGCTCGGGAGCCGGCAAGTCGACGCTGGTGAACCTGCTCCTGCGCTTTCACGACGTGGAGGCCGGCCGGATCCTGATCGACGACCAGGACATTTCCGAGGTCTCCCAGGAGAGCCTGAGGGCGGCGATCGGGATGGTCACCCAGGATACTTCGCTGCTGCACCGCTCGGTGCGCGACAACGTCCGCTATGGTCGCCCGAATGCCGACGACGCCCAGATCTGGACCGCGTTGACGCGCGCCCATGCAGCCGCCTTCGTGCCGGAGCTGGTCGACTTCCACGGCCGCCAAGGCCTGGATGCGCATGTCGGCGAACGTGGGGTGAAGCTTTCCGGCGGTCAGCGCCAGCGGATCGCGATCGCGCGGGTTCTTCTGAAGGACGCACCGATCCTAATCCTCGACGAGGCGACGTCCGCGCTCGATTCGGAGATCGAAGCGGCGATCCAGGAGGACCTGGAGGTGCTGATGGAGGGCAAGACGGTGATCGCGATCGCCCACAGGTTGTCCACCATCGCACAAATGGACCGGCTCGTGGTGATGGAGGCCGGCCGCGTCGTGGAAACCGGCAGTCATGCCGAACTAATCGCCCGGGACGGCATCTATGCCCGGCTGTGGGCGCGCCAGTCCGGCGGATTCCTGGGCGAGATGGCGTCCTAGATCATAAACTCATAATTCCGGACGTTCCGCTTTTCTCCGCTTCACGGAGCCGATCTAAGTTGTTGTTTCGACGCGTTTGCGACCGTCCAGCCGGGTTCCGGCCTGTCTTGGAAACGCGTCGAAACAGCTCATGCCTGCCCTCGCCGGAACGGGCAGCGCGCGAACTCAACTCAAAATCGCACCCCGACCGGAAGTCCGCCGAGCTGACGCAGCGCGTCCGCCGCCACGATCCCGACGGAGATCGCCAGATTCAGCGAGCGCGCGCCGTCGACCATCGCGATTTTGATCCGCTCATCGGCCGCCGCGTGAACCGTGTCGGGCACCCCGGCGCTCTCGCGCCCGAACAAAAGCGTGTCCCCGGCTGCGAACTGGAAGCGGTCAAGTGTCGCGCTCGCGCGCGTTGTAAACAGCACCAACCGGCCCCCGCTTGACGCTCTTGCCGCCTGAAACGCCTCCCAGGAGGCATGCCGCACCAGCGCGGCCCGCTCCAGATAGTCGAGGCCGGCCCGCCTGAGCGCCTTGTCCGACAGCGTGAAGCCCGCGGGCTCGATCAGATCGACCGCCAACCCGAAACAGGCGGCGGTGCGCAGGATCGTCCCGGTATTCTGCGGAATGTCAGGTTGATAGAGCGCAAGGCGAATCGTCATTTACGGGAAAGCTCGCAAGCGGCAGGCGGACGCGCCAACCACACTCGATTGGCAGTTTTGCGACAATCCGTCCATCGCAACGGCTCGCCACTGGACAACCGCATGAAGGGGTGCAAAAACGCAAGCGGTTCTAAAAGAGCCGATTGTGGCGGCTTCCATCGGGTGCCTGGATCGTCCAATCTTCGGGTAACCAAAGCGTCCGCACGAGCCGCTATCACAACAAAGATCCTCATCGGCATCAAAGGGAGCCGACCTTGGCGAGCATGGATTCGTCGGAACCGACCCGCCGCGACTTTATGTACCTGGCAACAGGCGCTTTTGGCGCCGTCGGCGTTGCGGCCGTGGCTTGGCCTTTCATCGACCAAATGAACCCGGACGCCGCTGCCCTGGCACTGGCCACCACCGAGGTGGACGTGTCGGCGATGGCTCCGGGTCAATCGATCACCGTGAGTTGGCGCGGCAAGCCGGTCTTCATCCGCTATCGGACCGAAGACGAGATCAACTCGGCAAAGGACGTGCCGCTGTCCGATCTCAAGGACCCGATCGCCCGCAACGAGAATCTCCAGGCCGATGCGCCGGCGACGGACCAGAACCGCGCGGCTCCCGAAAAGGAGCCCTGGCTGATCATGGTAGGCATCTGCACCCATCTCGGCTGCGTGCCGATTGGCGAAGCCGGTGCGTTCAACGGCTGGTTCTGCCCCTGCCACGGCTCCGTCTACGATACGGCCGGCCGCATCCGCAGTGGTCCGGCGCCGGAGAACCTGCTTATCCCGACCTACGAATTCACCGCCGATACCGTCATTCGGATCGGCTGACGGGCGAGAAGGTAATCCATAGATGTCCGGACACTCGACCTATCAGCCGCAGGGCAAATTCGCGAAGTGGCTCGATTCGCGGCTTCCAATTCTGACCCTGATGAACGCGCAGGCGATCGACTTCCCGACGCCGCGCAACCTCAACTATTTTTGGACCTTCGGCGCCATCTTGATGATGATGCTGGTGGTGCAGATCGTCACCGGCATCGTGCTGGCGATGCACTACACCGCCAACGTCGATTTGGCGTTCGAGTCGGTCGAGAAGATCATGCGCGACGTGAACTTCGGCTGGCTTCTACGCTACATGCACGCCAACGGCGCGTCGATGTTCTTCATCGCCGTCTACATCCACATCTTCCGCGGCCTCTACTACGGCTCCTACAAGGCGCCCCGCGAGATCCTGTGGATCCTCGGCGTGGTGATCTTCCTGCTCATGATGGCCACCGGCTTCATGGGCTACGTGCTGCCCTGGGGCCAGATGTCCTTCTGGGGCGCCACCGTGATCACCAACCTGTTCTCGGCGATCCCGCTCATCGGCGAATCGATCGTGCAGTGGCTGTGGGGCGGTTTCTCGGTCGCGAACCCGACGCTGAACCGCTTCTTCGCGCTTCACTATCTGCTGCCGTTCATGATCCTCGGCGTCGTGATCCTGCACATCTGGGCGCTGCACGTTCCCGGCAACAACAACCCGACCGGCGTGTCGGTGAAGTCGAACCAGGATACGGTTCCGTTCCACCCTTACATCACCATCAAAGATACGTTCGCGATGGTGTTGTTCTGCCTGTTCTTCGGCTGGTTCCTGTTCTACATCCCGAACTATCTCGGCCACCCGGACAACTACATCCCGGCCGACCCGCTGGTGACGCCGGCGCACATCGTCCCGGAATGGTACTTCCTGCCCTTCTACGCGATCCTGCGCGCCGTGCCCTCTAAGCTCGGCGGCGTGATCGCCATGTTCGGCGCGATCGCGGTGCTGTTCATTCTGCCGTGGCTCGACACCTCCAAGGTCCGCTCCGGTGCGTTCCGGCCGATGTTCCGCCCCTTCTTCTGGGTGTTCGTGCTGGTCTGCATCATCCTCGGCTGGCTCGGGTCGCAGCCGGCGGAAGGGGTCTACGTGATCCTCGCGCGGATCGGGATGGTCTACTACTTCGCCTTCTTCCTGATCATCCTGCCGGTCCTCGGCCTGATCGAGCGGACCACGCCGCTGCCGGCTTCGATCGCGGAATCGGTGCTTGGCAAGTCGGGTGGCGGTAGCGCGCAACCGGCCGGCTCCACGGCCGCACCTGCGGACAAAGGGTGAGCGGGGATATGCCAGTGACACGGAAAAAACCGATGACCATTCGGCTCAGCCTGGCGCTTGTCCTCGGCCTCGCCGGCGCCGCACTCACCGGCCCGTCGGCATCCGCAGCAGAGGGAGCGCCGCATATCCCGAAGGAGAGCTGGTCGTTCTCCGGCCCGTTCGGCCACTACGATCCGGCCCAGCTCCAGCGCGGCTTCAAAATCTATCAGGAGGTCTGCTCAGCCTGTCACTCCATGGAGTATGTGGCGATCCGGACCCTGGGCAGCGACAGCGGCCCTTACTTCTCCGAGGCCGCGGTCAAAGAGATCGCGTCGGGCTACCAGATCGAAGACGGGCCGAACGACCAGGGCGAGATGTACGAGCGGCCGGGCCGGCCCTCCGATCACTTCCCGCCGCCGTTCCCGAACGAGGAGTCCGCCCGCCTGGCCAATGGCGGCGCCTATCCGCCGGACCTGTCGCTGATCGCGAAGGCCCGCGCGGCACACGCCGGCTTCCCGTGGTTCGTGTTCGACGCCCTGACCCAGTACCAGGAGGCTGGGCCGGACTATATCTATGCGCTCCTCACCCACTATGAGGAAGCGCCGGAAGGCGTCGAGCTCTCGCCCGGCATGTACTACAACACCGCCTTTTTGAGCGGTAACCAGATCGCGATGCCGCCGCCACTGTCCGATGGTCAGGTAGAATATACCGACGGCACCCCGGAAACCGTCGATCAGTATGCGCGCGACATTTCCGCCTTCCTGATGTGGGCCGCCGAGCCCAAGCTGGAAGAGCGCAAGCAGGTCGGCTTCAAGGTGATGGTGTTTCTGGTGGTGTTCGCCGGGCTCCTGTACTTCACCAAGCGGAAGATCTGGAGCGACGTGGCGCACTGATCCGCCCCGCACCAATTGCGAATGCGAAAACGCCCGAGCTTCGGCTCGGGCGTTTTTTTGTTTTCGACGGTCACAAAGGCCCCTGATGGAAATCCCGACACATCTCATCCGCTATCGTTGACGTTGGACATGTCCTGAGGAGGAGCCGCAAAGAGAGCCCACGCGGCGGGCGAGCAAAAAACCTGCGGCAGCGAGAGGATCGCCCGCTCGCTATCTCGTGCTGATGTGGCAGCTACGGGCGGCGAAGGACGTGGACGCCAGGGCGCGTTCTCTGCCGCTCAGAACCCTGCCAACCGGTTGATGGTCTCTCCGATCACCAGGCTCAAAAGCAGGTCGAGAACGACGATCCCGATGGTGGTGGCGATCGCCGTCTGGAGCGCGATCCGGGTGATCAGATACTGATAGCGGATGATCAGGATCACGGTCGCCAGGAACAGAATCGCGGCGAATTCCTGCCCGATCAGACCGGCGGCGAACAGCACCGACGGCAGCACCGAGATCGACATAGCGAGCGGGCCGGCCCAGTTGCGGGCGACCACGAATGCGCCGTAGCGCTTGGCGATGCCCAGCGGTCGGGCCAGCACGACCAGCACCAGCGGCAGCGCGACCCAATCGATCCCGAGCCCGACGATCTTCCAGGCGAAAAACCAGAACATTGGGAAGCCGTCGGCCGGTACGCCGGAGAGCTCCAGCAGGCGAACCTCCGCCAGCACCGAGATCAGATAGGGCGGCAACACCAAAATGATCACCGCGAACGAGCGGAAGAAGCCGTCGGCGGAGACGTCGAAGGCTTGCATGCCCTCGCGGCGATTGAGGAACAAGGCCCACGCACCGGAGAGCGAGCGGGCGATCTCCCCGCGGGTTAGCATCCCGCGGCCCTCTCCCCCTCGCCGCCGGTCAGAACCGCCGACACGAACCGGCGATAGATTTCGGTGAGGGTTTCCACATCCGCGACCGGCACGCGCTCATCG
Organism: Amorphus sp. 3PC139-8; assembly: GCF_040750475.1. Lineage (NCBI taxonomy): Bacteria > Pseudomonadati > Pseudomonadota > Alphaproteobacteria > Hyphomicrobiales > Amorphaceae > Amorphus > Amorphus sp. 3PC139-8. The sequence goes on from NZ_JABJVY010000003.1 coordinate 289,067, forward strand.
ACCTGATGCATGGTGTCGCCGACCAGCCCGAACTCGATCACCGGGCAGTATTTCTGCACGAATCGGGCATCGGAGGACCCTCCCGCGGTGGAAAGCTCCGGCCGCTGCCCGGTCACCCCGGCCACGGCGTCGCAGAGCGTCTGGGCAAGCCGCTCGTCACGGGTGAAGAACGCCTCGGCCGGCCGCTCCCAGCCGATTTCCGTCCGGATGCCTTCCGGCGTGGCGGCATGAATCCGGCGCAGAAGCTCATCCTTCAAGCTGTCGGAGGTCCAGGTGTCGTTGAAGCGCACATTGAAGCGCAGCTCGACCCGCCCGGGGATGACGTTGAATGCCCGGTTGCCGGTGTCGACCGAAACGATCTCCAGATTGGACGGCTGGAATCCCTTCGATCCCTGATCGAGCGGTGAACCCGTCAACGCCTGGGCAATGGCAAGCATGGCCGGCATCGGATTTTGGGCCCGGTGCGGATAGGCTGCATGTCCCTGCCGACCGAAGATCCCGAGCGTTCCCGACAACGAGCCGCGCCGGCCGACCTTGGCCATATCGCCGAGCCGATCGACATTGGTCGGCTCGCCAACCAGCGCCGCATCGAACGCCATGCCACGGGATTCGCACCAACCCAGCACCTTGTCGGTGCCGTTGATGCCCGGCCCCTCCTCATCGCCCGTGATCAGGAGCGTGACACGGCCGGCATCCGGCCAGCCCGTCTCCCGCAGCCGAGCGATCGCCGACACGAACGCCGCCACTCCGCCTTTCATATCCACGGCGCCGCGACCATAAAGTAGGCCGTCGTCGATCACGCCGGAAAAGGGCGGATGGCGCCACGTGTCCGCATCGCCGGGCGGCACCACGTCGGTGTGACCGGCGAACATGAGATGCGGGCCCCCCTCGCCGATCGTGGCCACCAGATTCTCCACGTCCGGGGTGCCCTGCTCGCTGAAACGGATCCGCTCCACTGCAAAGCCCAACCGACGAAGGGCGGCCTCCAGCAGGTCGAGCGCTCCGCCCTCCTCCGGCGTCACACTCGGACAGGCGATGAGCGCTTGCAGCAGCGCAACCGGATCGGAGAGGTTCTCGGGGACCTCGGGCGACGACGACACCATCGGCGACAATCTCATGGCTTGCGGGTATTGGGCGCCGGGCCGAAGGCGTTCGGCCCCTTCTCTCCGGGGATCAGCCCCAGGACGACGAAGACGGCGAGATTCAAAAGCGGAACGAACAGGAGCGCAGCGAACCAGCCGGAGAGCCCGCGATCATGCAGCCGCTTGACCGCAAGCGCGACCTCGCTCCACAGCGCGACCAGAAGGATCACCAGAAAGCCGGCATCGACCATCACGGTTTCCTCGCCCGCCGGGCGATAGGGTGTCAGCGCCACACTCACCAGAAGCGACACGAACAGAAAGCCGAGCCAGAACGGTTCGCGCGAGATCCGTCCATCGAAGCCGAACGTCACCCACAGCACGGTGGGCAGTTTCCGTCGCGGCTGGGAACCCTGATTCATTACCACCTCATCGACCCGACCCGAGTCCCGCGCGCAAGCGCGCGCGGCGACTTCCGGATCTCAGGTCCGAAACGTTCCATCCTCCCCGGCATCGTCACGACGTGCCTCGCCACCGTCGTGCGGATCCCGCCGAGGCGGCCACAAACCGCCCAGAAGCACGGCGAGGGCGAGCAGTCCCAACGCACCGCCGAGGACGGCCAACCGCGGCTCCGTCAGCGCGCCGCAGGGCCCGAGCCGATCCAGCCGAAGCGCCACGACGGCGACCGGGACCGCAATCACCGGCAGAAAGGCGACCGATTCCGGCCATCCCATGTCCGACAGCCGCTTTGCGCAAATCGCGAGCAGCATCACCATCCCCAACAGCACCATGACGGCGAGCGCAGCGAAATAGACCCGGCCAAGCACGGCCTGCGGGTTCATGTCGCAGAAGCTGCCCTCGGGCACCCGGAAAACCGCCGCAGCGGCCGCCGAATAGAACGCAAGCAGGATCACGCCGAGCCAGAAGACCCCGCGTCCGATGCGGCCGGACCCCGACAGAAGCAACTGCTCGAGTGTCACCGCAAGGGTCCCCGTCTGGCGCCATTGCGCTTACGAACGCAACAGCTCGTTGATCGATGTCTTCGCCCGGGTGCGCTCGTCGACACGCTTCACGATCACCGCGCAGGCAAGCGACGGCCCCGGCGTGCCGTCGGGCAGCGGCTTACCGGGCAGCGCGCCCGGCACGACCACGGAATAAGGCGGCACTTCGCCGACGAAGATCTCTCCGGTCTCGCGATCGACGATCTTGGTGGACGCACCGATGAAGACGCCCATGGACAACACCGCGCCCTCGCCGACGAAGACGCCTTCGGCGAGCTCCGAGCGCGCGCCGATGAAGCAATTGTCCTCGATGATGACCGGGCCCGCCTGCAACGGCTCCAGCACGCCGCCGATGCCGACGCCGCCGGAGATGTGGCAATTCTCGCCGATCTGGGCGCAGCTACCGACGGTCGCCCAGGTGTCGATCATGGTGCCGGCACCGACAAAGGCGCCGAGATTGACGAAGGAGGGCATCAGCACGACGCCGGGCGCCACATGGGCGGAGCGGCGCACGATGGCGCCAGGAACCGCGCGGAAGCCCGCCGCCTCGAAGTCGCTGGAGCCCCAGCCCGCGAACTTGGACGGCACCTTGTCCCACCAGGCGCCGCCACCCGGTCCGCCGGGAATCACCGTCATCGGATTCAGCCGGAAGGAGAGCAGAACAGCCTTCTTCAGCCATTCGTTCACGACCCACTCGCCGTCACGCTTTTCCGCGACGCGCGCCTCTCCCCGATCCAGAAGGCCGAGAGCCGCCTCGACGGATTCGCGCACTTCGCCACCCGTCTCCGCGCCAATCGAGGATCGGCTCTCGAAAGCCTCGTCGATGATGGAGGCAAGGGCTTCGGGCGTGGCAGCAGCGGTCATCGACATTCTCCAAAGAAGGGCGTCCGGTCGGCGCACCATCCGCTCTCCCGATTCGGTGGCGCCGGCAGCGGACCTGGACGGTCGCGGCGGACGATAGCGGCGGCGGCGGTCGAGTCAACGTCTGCGCAGGCGCACCCGCGCAGGCAGCGCCACTCAGGCGGACGCCGGTGCGATCCGCTCCAGGAAGGTGGCAAGATGGTCGGTCACGAATTCGATGTGCGGGGCGGTGCGCCCCTCCAGCTCCCAGCTTTCGCGAAACACCTCCCGGGTGCCTTCCGGAACCACCAGGACGGTGCGCATTCCGAGCTCGCTCGGCACTGAGAGATTGCGCGCCAGATCCTCGAACATCGCCGCAGACGCCGGCCGGATGCCGTGCTTTTCGAAGAAGCGCTCGTAGGTCTCCTGGTGCGGTTTCGGCAACAGGTCGGCGGCGACGATATCGAAGATATCCTCGAAATGCTCGGTGATGCCGAGCCGTCCGGCCACCTTTTCGGCATGGCTGCGCGCGCCATTGGTCATGATGAAGCGGCGTCCCGGCAAGGCGGCGATCGCCGCGCCCAGGCGCGGGTCCGGATCGAGATGGGAATGGTCGATGTCGTGGACATATTCCAGGAAATCGTCGCTCGAGATCTCGTGTTCCATCATCAACCCGCGCAGGGTCGTACCATAGCGACGATAATAGTCCTTCTGGATCTCCTGCGCGGCGTCCGCCTCCAACCCCAACAGCCGCTGCACATAGTCGCGGATGCGGACGTTCACCTGATCGAACAGGTTGGAGTGCGCCGGGTAGAGCGTGTTGTCGAGATCGAACACCCAGGTGTCGACATGGCGAAACGCCGCCGCCAACGGCTCGTCCGTCCCCACGCCCGGCGTGTCATTTTCGGTCCGCACGTCCGACCGTCCTTTCGTTTCCCCAATTGAATCCGGAGGCTGTCAGAAACAGAAAGCGGCGCTGTGGCACAGCGCCATGCGCCGATCCCCGACAGGGTCCGTCCGGCCCTGCTCAGGACGGTGTCCTGGCGGCCTTCTCCTCAAGCCCGGTCTGGCCGGTGCGGTTTGCAAGCTCCGCGACCACATCCTGGTAGGAAACACCGGCGACCTCTAGCAGCACCAGCAGATGGTAGAGCACGTCGGCGGCTTCCGCACGCAGGCCCTCGGCATCTCCCTCCACCGCGGCGACGATCGCCTCCACGGCCTCCTCGCCGAACTTTCGCGCGCAATGGGCCTGGCCCTTGTGCGCCAGCTTTGCGGTGTAGGACCTGGACGGGTCGGCCTTGGCCCGTTCCGCGATGGTGGCCGCCAGAGTGGCGAGATCGAAGGCGCTTGCCGTACTCATGTCAGGCGCACCGGGATGCCGGCGGCGGCCATGGCCTCCTTGGCCTCGCGGATGGAATAGGTCCCGAAGTGGAAGATCGAGGCGGCAAGGACCGCAGACGCATGGCCGTCGCGCACGCCCTCGACCAGATGCTCCAGGGTGCCGACGCCGCCGGAGGCGATCACCGGAATGGTCACCGTGTCGGTGACGGCACGGGTCAGCTCGATGTCGTAGCCGTCCTTGGTGCCGTCCCGGTCCATGGAGGTGAGCAGCAGTTCGCCTGCGCCGAGCATTTCCACCTCGCGCGCATATTCCAGAACGTCGATCTTCGCCGAGCGCCGTCCACCATGGGTGAAGACCTCCCAGCGCGGCGGTTCGCCGGAGGCGCTCACGCGCTTGCCGTCGATCGCGACCACGATGCACTGGCTGCCGAATTTCTCCGCCGCGCGGCGCACGAATTCCCGGTCGTTCACCGCCGCGGTGTTGATGGAGACCTTGTCGGCGCCGGCAAGCAGGAGCTGGCGAATGTCGTCGTTGGAGCGCACTCCGCCGCCGACGGTCACCGGCATGAAGCAGACCTCGGCGGTGCGCCGCACCACGTCGAGAATGATCGACCGTTCCTCGTGGCTGGCGGTGATGTCGAGAAAGCAAAGCTCGTCGGCACCGGCGGAATCGTAGGCGATCGCGGCCTCCACCGGGTCGCCGGCATCGATCAGATCGACGAACTGGACGCCCTTGACCACACGGCCTTCGTGCACGTCGAGACAGGGGATGACACGGGTCTTCAGCACGGGATCGACGCCTTGGCTAGCTCAACCATGTCTACTCCACTCACCGGCCGGCCACAATCGAAGGCGAAGGCGCGGCAGCCTGCCGCAACCGGGCGAGCGCCGCCTTCGGATCCAACCGACCGTCATAAAGCGCACGCCCGGCGATGGCGCCGGCAAGGCGCGCCGCATCGGGCTGGGCCAGCCGTTCGATGTCGTCCATGCCCTTAAGGCCGCCGGACGCGATCACCGGAATGTCGACGACGTCGGCGAGTGCCAGCGTCTCGTCCATGTTGAGCCCGGCGAGCATCCCGTCGCGGGCGATGTCGGTGTAGATGATCGCCGCCACGCCGGCGTCCTCGAACCGGCGCGCGAGGTCGACGGCCTTGGTCTCGGCGGTTTCCGCCCAGCCCTCGACGGCGACCAGCCCGGCGCGGGCGTCGATACCGACGGCGATCCGGCCCGGATGGGCCCGGCAGGCTTCGATCACAAGCTCCGGATTGCGCAAGGCGGCGGTGCCCAGGATCACGCGGGTGACGCCGCGGGCGAGCCAGGCGTCGATGCCGGCCATGTCGCGAATGCCGCCGCCGAGCTGCACCGGAATGTCGACGGCAGCCAGGATCGCCTCGACCGGTTTGGTGTTTTCACTGCGGCCGGCGAACGCTCCGTTCAGATCGACGATGTGCAGCCACTCGAAGCCGGCGGCCGCAAACGCGGCGGCTTGGGCGGCCGGATCGTCGTTGAAGACGGTGGCACGCGCCATATCGCCCTGCAGCAGGCGAACACAGGCGCCGTCCTTGAGATCGATGGCGGGAAAGAGGATCACGGGTCCCACTTCAAAAAGTTCGTCAAGAGCGCGATGCCGAGCTTCTCGCTCTTCTCCGGATGGAATTGAGTGCCGACCACGTTGTCGCGCGCCACGATCGCGGTCACCGGACCGGCATAGTCGGTGGTGGCGACGACGTCGGCGCGGTCGGCGGCGGCAAGGTGATAGGAGTGCACGAAATAAGCGTGCCAGCCCTCCGGACCGGTCGGAATCCCTTCAAGCACCGGGTGGGTCTTCACGACGTCGAGGGTGTTCCAGCCCATGTGGGGGATCTTCAGCGACGGGTCGGATGGCGTGATCCGGACGACGTCGCCGCGGATCCAGCCGAACCCAGGCGTGACTTCGTATTCCAGGCCGCGCTCGGCCATGAGCTGCATGCCCACGCAGATGCCCAGGAACGGCGCGCCTCGGTGTTCGACCGCGCCCTTGATCGATTCGATCATGTCGGGCTCGGTCTCCAGCCCGCGCCGGCAGTCGGCGAACGCACCGACACCGGGCAGGATCAGCCGATCGGCGTTGACGACGCGGTCGGTGTCGGCAGTCACCTTAAGATTGATCTCGACGCCGCCCTCCGAAGCCGCCCGTTCGACCGCCTTGGCGGCCGAGCGCAGGTTGCCGGACCCGTAGTCGACGATGACGACGTTCATCATGACGTCGCTCCCTTGTTGGGGAAAAGGCCGAGGATGCCCGGTTCGCCCGGCGCACGCGGCGCGGCCGGCCGCCAGGTGACCTCGGCGGAACGCGCCTGGGCGGTGGGGGTATGGGTTCTTCCGGCCGAGGTCTCGGTTTCGAGCCACTTAGCGAAGAAGCGGCGTTCGCAGTCGGTGCGCTTGCTGCCGCTCACGATGCCGGCAAAGCGATAGCCGCGCTTCAAGAGCGCCCAGCGCTTCAGCCCGTTCGCCTCGAAGCCGACCACCACGGACAGCGCAACGGCCGCGATCCCCGGAAACGGTCCGCCGACCTCGGAGAGCACGAATTCGAGCCCGATCGAAACGATCAGGAACAGGACCAAAAGCAACCACAGACGATTGAACAGGAACCAGAGCACCGGAAACAGCAGCGCGAGCCAGGAGAAGCCATCGCGCACGAACACGGCCCGCTCCAGGGTCTGGTCGAGATCCGGCGACTTGCCGGGCGGGGGAAGCAAGACCGTGTAGACGGCCATGGCAATGTCCTTAGAGGCTGTTGTCTGCGGGGAGCGCGGAAACCGAACCATCCGACCTATGAGCCGAACCGGTTCCCGTGTTCTCCGGAACGCGTCCTAATCTCCAAGCCGGCCTTTGGTCGACGGCACCTCGTCGGCCCGGCGCGGATCGATCGCGACGGCCGCGCCGAGACAGCGCGCCACCGCCTTGAAGCAGCTTTCGGCGATGTGATGGTTGTTGTCGCCGTAAAGCGTCTCCACGTGAAGCGTAATGTGCGCGTTGGTGGCGAAGGCGCGCATGAATTCCGCCACCAGCTCGGTGTCGAAACTGCCGATCTTCGGCGCGGAAAAGGGAGCGCGGAACTCCAGATAGGGCCGGCCGGAAATATCGATCGCCGCGCGCGTCAGGGTCTCGTCCATCGGCAGATAGGCATCGGCGTAACGCGTGATGCCCTTGCGATCGCCAAGGGCTTCGCGCACCGCCTGGCCGAGCGCGATGCCGGTGTCCTCCACGCTGTGGTGATCGTCGATGTGCAGGTCGCCCTCGCAGCGCACCGTCAGGTCGATCAGCGAATGTCGGCCGAGCTGGTCCAGCATATGGTCGAAGAATCCGACGCCGGTCGAGATGGACGTGCGCCCGCGCCCGTCGAGGTCGACCTCGACGGAGATGGACGTTTCCTTGGTCTGACGGACGATGGTCGCGGTCCGCGGCACCGGTGCTTTCCTCTATAGCGTTTCCGGGCGAAGTGGAGAGCTGTCGCCATCCGGAAACGCGTTGAAACAATGAGTTAGAGCCGTTTGGCGATTTTTCGAATTGCAGAACGGCTCAAAAGGTGGAGACGAACGGAAGGCGCCTTGTAACAATCTGCTTCGCGATTGAAAAGAATCACGCATCGAGGGTACGCCCTCCCGGCCGCTTGTCGGCATGGAGCGGCAAGGTCAGATGAAGGAGATCCGATGCGCTTGAAGCCCAACCGGCCGGTGGACCGGCTCATCCTCGGCCTCGACGTGCCGACCGTCTCGGAAGCGGAGGCGATCGTCTCAGAGACGATCGGCACCGTGGGTGCCTACAAGATCGGCCTGGAACTGATCTATGCCGGCGGTCTCGATCTCGCCCGCCGGCTCACGGCCCAGGGCGAGACCGTGTTCCTGGACACCAAACTGCTCGACATCGACAACACGGTCGCGAACGCGGTGCGCTCGATCCTGAAGACCGGCGCGGTGATGGTGACCGTGCACGCCTATCCTAAGGCGATCGCGGCAGCGGCGAATGCCGCCCTCGGCCACGACATGATGATCCTCGGCGTGACGGTGCTGACCTCCATGGACGACGACGACCTGGCGGAGGCCGGACTGAAAGGGCCGGTCGCAAACTTGGTCGCGGATCGGGCGCAGAAGGCGGTGGCGAACGGGGCCGACGGGCTGGTGTGCTCGGCGTTGGAAGTCGGCGAACTTCGCCAGAAGCTCGGCAGCCAGGTGGTGCTGATCACCCCCGGCATCCGTCCTGCGGGCGCAAAAGCTGACGACCAGAAGCGGGTGGTGACCCCGGCCGAAGCCATCCAGGCCGGGGCCGACTATCTGGTGGTCGCGCGCCCGATCCTGAACGCCGACAATAGGCGGGCGGCCGCCGAGGCGATCGTCCAGGAGATCTCCGGAGCGCTTTGAGCAAATCTCAGGAAAAGTGGGAACCGGTTTTCCTTCGGTTCTTTTCGCTCACGACAGTCGCGCGTTGCGCGACGTCTCCGCGGGGGCGGCCTGTCCGGCCGGCGCGCGGTCGCGCGCCGGCGGACGGACACCGGGAACTTGGGAGCCGGTTTTCCGTCCGAGATTTGCGGGAAGAAAGAGCAAATCTCGGGAAAAGTGGGCACCGGGGTTGCTCCAAACGCCGCTCATTCCCGCTTGCGCGGGAATGAGCGGCGTTTGAGGTGAGCGCGGCGGCCAAATGTCGTCCGCTCGTGCTGGTGGAAGCTGGTCCTCCCAAGACCGCTCGCTCCTGGAACCGACCTTTAATACGGAAAACGGCGGCGATCCGGAGATCGCCGCCGTCTGCATTTCGTCGACCTGATCGGGGAGTTACTTGGAGCCGCCCGACTGGCTCTTGAGGCTGTCCTCGACCAGCTTGCCGAGATAGGCGCCGGGCTGCTCCTTGGCCTGCCGGGCGGCCTCGTTGACCTGGTTCGCGACATTTTCCGGCAGCGGCACCTGGATCAGGATCTGGCTGCCGGTCGGCATCGCGCTGGTCTCGCCGAGGGCGGAGTTGACCTCGGTGAGGAAAGTGTCGACGCGGGCCTTCTTCTCCGAAATCGTCAGGTCGTCGTCGGACGCGACCGTCGGACAGTAGGCGGCCACCAGCGTGTCGGCGAGGTCGGCGTCGGAGGCCCCCTGGTTGGCGCCCTTCACCAGGCGGACGAGTTCGCCGACCCGGTTGGCCATCTCGTCGTCCGTAATGCCCTGGAAGCCGTCCATGATCGCCTTCGCCGGCGCGGGAATGGCATTCTGCGAGCCGGATTCGGTGACGGCCGGGCACCCGAAGCTGCGGGCAGCTTCCGAGCCGGCCCCCACGGGCGTGACCTCGCTGCGCAGGTTCGCGACCATGTCCGTCGTGGCGTTGGCGGAGCCGTCGTTGCCCCAATTGGTGCGCACGAAGTTGACGACGTCGGCGACCTGCTGATCGGAGAACTGACCGCCGAACGCGGGCATCTGGATGTAGGAGCCCTGGCCCGGAAGACCGCCGAGCACGGCGGTGATCACGTCCTGCGGACCGGCGGCCATGACGGCGTCGTTGCCGGCGAGCGGCGGGATCGAGCCCGTGATGCCGAGCCCGGTCGACTGATGGCACTGGGCGCAGTTGTTGAGATAGATCTCGGACCCCGCCTTGGTGGTGGTGTCGGCGACCTTGGTCTCCTTCGGGCCTTCCGCCTTGCTGTGCTTCAGGTAGGTCGCGATCGCAGTGATGTCGTCGTCGGTCAGCTTCGACAGCGAATGGGTGACCACGTCCGCCATAGGACCGAACACGGTGCCCTTCTTCGCGTCGGCGCCCTTATGCAGATAGTCGACGATTTCATCCACCGACCAGTCGCCGATGCCCTCCTGCAGCGAGCCGGAGATATCGGGCGCATAGTAGGGTTGGCCGAGCAGCTTGCCGCCGCCCAGGAAGTCATTGCCTTCCATCGCACCGGCGATGTTGCGCGGGGTGTGGCATTCCGCGCAGTGCCCCGGTCCCTCGACGAGATAGGCGCCGCGATTGATCTGGTCGGAGACGTTCGGATCTGGCTTGAACGTACCCGGCGTGAAGTACATCAGATCCCAGGCGGCCAGACCGTCTCGCACGTTGAACGGGAACGTCAGCGTGTTCGGCTTGCGCGGATTGTTCACCGGCTCCAGCGACTGGAGATAGGTATAGACGGCCTTCACATCGGCCTCGGTCATCTTGGTGAACGAGGTGTAGGGCATGGCCGGATAGAGATATTCGCCGCCCTTGCCGATGCCGTGATGCAGGGCGCGGTAGAAATCCTTCTCCGACCAGCTTCCGATGCCGGTCTTCTCGTCGGGAGTGATGTTGGGCGAGGAAATGCCGCCGAACGGCGTGTCGAGCATGAGCCCGCCGGAGAACGGCTTGGCGTTCGGCCCCGTGTGGCAGGGCATGCAGTCGGCCGCGGTGGTGAGATATTTGCCCTTCGCGATCAGGTCGTCGAGAGAAGCCGTCGTGGTGCTCTTGGAGGCTGTCGCCCCCGAGCCGGTGGTGCCGGCATCGGTCGATTGCGTAGCCGTCTTGGGAGCGCTGTCGTTGGAGGCGTCCTGGGCGGCGGCCGGAACGGCCCCGGCGGCGATCAGGAGAACCGGCGCGGCGGCGACGCTCGCCGCGAGCGCAAGCGCGCTGCGGCGTCGGCGCGGCGGCATGCCGCGTCCCCGCGCTGCGCCGGCTGCTGCCGCGCTCTCCGAAGGAAGGGTCGCCGTGTCCGTATGATCGTTCATTCCTAGCCCCTTGTTTATCCGAACCTGCTCTCGGCGTTGGCGTGTTCGGTTTCGTCCCTTGGCGGGTGCGGTCGGTGGAAACGCCGACAGCCCCACATGGAGTGACGGTGCATCGAGTGACGGGTCGTCGTCCCCATCTCCGCCGGTGAGCTGACTCGCAGCCCTATTCGGATGATGAGCGAACATGGACCGGAATTAAATCATTAAAATTACAACAGATCATCCGGGAGCCCGCCCCCGCGTTAACGACCGCTTAAGACGTGGGGCACAGGCTCCTTATTCGTCTGCGGAATTGCCACAGATTTGCCCGCGCTTGGTCGCGCCGCGCCCCCATCCTCGTCCCATTGAACCGCAGACTTGTTGGGGTCGGTCGACGTCGCGAAGGAAGGTCGACCGCAACCGCGAAGGAACGAGGAGACATCCGATGCAAGCCCGCGAGACCCATGCCGGTTCGCCGCGCGCCGATCGCGCCCGTCGCTCGTTGCGACGCGCCGGTCTCATCGCGCTTCTGTCGGTCTGCGCCCTCGGAGTGGGCCTTGTGCTCGCCACCGGGGCGGCCGATGCGGGAACGCTGGGCGCGCCCCCCGCCGACCTCGCCGCCCAGGCCGTTCAGCCCGACCGTTTGGCCGAACCGTCCGCTCCGGAGCCGATGATGCACCGTGTGGTCGCCGGTGGCGTCGCGACGCTCCTGTTCGGCACCATGATTTCGGTGGTGGTGGTATCTTGGCGATCGTTCCGGGAGGCCGTGGAGGCGGAGCGCAAGCGCACGAAGGAATAAGTTCCCGCAAACGCGGAGCCAGCGCGCGACTGCGCTCCGGGGCCTTGTTTTGCCGCGTTTCCGGACGGCGAACCGGTTCCCACTTCGCCTGGAAGCGCGCGTGTCCGCGCCCGCGCAGCCGCGAGCAAAGCGAGTTGGCGTGAGCGAGAAAATTTAGAGAAAATCGGTGTCCGCCCTGCCCGGAAGCCGCTCTACTTGCAGGACGGCGCCACATAGCCGAGCCAGGCCTTGCCATTTTGCGACGAGGCCCCGCGCACCAGCGGCCGATCGACCTGCTCGATCTGGCTGATCGGAAGCTCCGGCCCCAACGTGTCGGGCGAAAGCGGCACCGTGGACGCGACCAGCGCGCCGGTGCAGCGCACCTCTTCCGCACTGGTCCAAGGCGAGAGATGCTCGCTCGCCTCTTCGAACACGTTCACCGGGTGGCCAAGATCGAAGGCGAGCGAACCGCCAAGCTGTCGACCCTTCTGAACCCCCTGGGTGACGATCGCCTCCAGCGGCCGGTCGGAGACCCGTTGCCAGTAGGCGTTCACGATCGCTGCCATCTCCGGACCATCGAAGTCGGCATAGTGCGGCTTGGCCTGCACCATCGGCGACAGGATCCGAATGGTGGCGTAACCGACCACGAAGGCTGCGGCCAGGAGCGCCAGGCAGAGGCGCAGGCGCGGACGCGCCGGATCTCCGCCGGCCCGCACCGCCGCCACGGCCCACCACACCGCGAAGGAAAGCGCCACTGGCGTCAGCCAATGCGACTTGGCATCGACCCCGAAGAAGAGCGCCGCAAGCGCGATCACCAGGAACGGGCCGATCGCCGCCCAAGTCACGTACACGCCGACGGGATCGGACGGCGGGGCCAGCAACAGCCGCCGCACCACGCCGGCAAGCGCCTGCGGGCGCGGACACGCAACGATCGCGATCAGCACCATCGGCGCGATGGCGCCGAGGGCGGCGCCGGTGAAGGCGAGCGTGTGGGTCACGTGATCGAGCAGGCCGGTGACCTCGGTGCGCACGGCCCAGGTCAGCGGGTCGGAATCGTGGGTGGCGAGCGCCCAGACTTGCGGTGCGATCACGACCGCTCCGGCAACAACGGCCAGCCATGGGCCCGGCCTCAAAAGCTGCCGGCGCCAGTCCGGCACGATCAGGAAAGCGATGCCAAGCCCGGCCACCAGATGCAGGATGGCATATTTCGCCCACAGCCCCCCGCCGACGGAAAGCCCGAACAGGATCCAGGCGCGCGCCTTGCCGGAGGAGAAGGCGAACCATCCCGTGGCGAGCGTGAGGCCCCAGAACAGCATCACCCCGATATTGTGATTGAGCTCGATCGGCGAGATCGTGAGGTAGGGTGACAACAGCCCCATTGCCGCGGCCAGGATCGCCCCGCGCGCGCCGCTGACGACGTAGGCCAGCCAGACCGCGCCGGCCAGACCGCCGACGGCGAGTGCCTGGCCGATCGCATAGACGAACTGGTAGCGCAGCGGATCGTACAGCCGCGCCATCTCCGTCAGCCAGAGCGTGAACGGCGGGTGGCGGGCATAAACGATCCGCCAGTGCTGGCCCCCGATCGCGCCTTCCGCCACGTCGAGCCGGATCGAGCCTTCCAGCAGGGAGGGAAGCGCGATCCAGAGCAAAACGTGGACGAGAAAGGCAAGGCCGACGAGCACAAGTGCGGTGCGCACGTCGTCGCGTCCGCCGGCGCGCTGGGCCGGGCTGGCAAGCGATGTCATCATCAACCGATCACAAAGAAGGCGCCGAACACGATGGCGACGGCGACAGCCCCGATGGACAGGTCACCGGGGCGCCCGGCAAACAGCTTCACCAGCACATAGGTGACGAACCCGAGGCCGATGCCCTCCGAAATCGAATAGGTGAACGGCATGCCGATCGCGCACATGGCAGCCGGGGCGACCTCCGTCGGGTCCTTCCAGTCGATGTCGGCGAGCCCCTGCAGCATGATCGTCGCCACGAACAGGAGCGCGCTGGCCGTCGCGTAGCTCGGGATGGTGGCGGCGAGCGGCGAAAACAGCAGCGCGAGCACGAACAGGACGGCGACGGTCACGCTGGTGAGCCCGGTGCGGCCCCCGGCGGCGACACCGGTGGCGCTTTCCACGTAGCTGGTGGTGTTGGATGTGCCGAGCAGCGAGCCGATGACGGTTGCCGAGGAATCGGCGAACAGCGCCTGCTTCATGCGCGGCAGCTTGCCTTCCTTGTCCAGCAGACCGGCGCGGGAGGACACGCCGATCAACGTCCCTGCCGTATCGAACAGATCCACCAGCAGCAGCGAGAACACCACGATCCAGAAAGTGCCGCTGGCGATCTTGGAGAAATCGAGGGCGAACAGGGTCGGCGTCGGGTCCGGCGGCAGCGAGACGACGCCCTGAAAATCCACCAGGCCGAAGGGCAGCCCAAGCACGGTGACCACCAAAATGCCTATAATCGTGCCGCCGACGATGCCGACGGCGTTGAGAGCCGCGATCAGCGCGAACCCGACGAGGGCGAGGATCACCGGTGCCGTCGCGAAATCGCCGGCGGTGACCAGGGTGGCGGAGCTGTCCACCACGATGCCGGCATTTTCCATGGCGATGATGCCGAGAAACAGGCCGATGCCTGCGGAAATCGCGCGTTTGAGATTGTCGGGGATCGCCTCGATGATCGCCTTGCGCAGGCCGATCGAGGAAATCACCACGAAGATCACGCCGGAGCAGAAGACCGCGGCCAGCGCCTCCTGCCAGGTGAAGCCATCGGCCAGCACGACGGTGAAGGCGAAGAAGGCGTTGAGCCCCATCCCGGGCGCCAGCGCAATCGGATAGTTGGCGGCGAACGCCATGATCAGCGTGCCCGCCATGGCGGCAAGCGCGGTGGCCACGAACACCGGCCCTTGCGGCATGCCCGCCGCGCCCAGGATCTGCGGATTCACGAACAGGATGTAGGCCATTGTCAGAAAGGTCGTGAAGCCGGCGAGGATTTCGGTGCGAACCGAGGTGCCGTGGGCCTTGAGGTCGAAGAGACGCTCGAGCGGTCCGGCGGATGGGGAGGCGGGCATGGCGGATCTCCAGGCGGACGGGGCTTCGAAGAGGCAAGGAAGGTGGCGCGAGTGTAACCCTATTTTCCCGGTTCGCCGAGGATGGCGTAGGCGGTTTGAGCGGTCATGGCCGGACGCGGATCGCCGGCGGCGGCAAGAGTGACGCGTCCGAACGCCATGGTGCGCCCAAGGCGGACCACTTCGGCGGTCGCGAGCATATCCGCGCCGGCGACCGGGCGCAGAAAATGGCTGGTCTGATCGACCGTGGTCATCGGGCGATAGCCGCCGGAAGCGGCGGAAATCGCGAACACCATCGCGGTGTCGGCCAGCGCCATCAGCGCCTGACCGCACACCACGCCGTTGTCGCGGGTCAGCGTGTCGGAAAACGGCATGCGCAACACCGCCTCGGTGTCTCCAATGCGCTCGATGGCAATGTTGAGGTCCTGAATCCAGGGCGCGAACACGGCGGACAGAAGATCGCTTGCGGTGGCGGCATCGAATGTGGTCATGAAGTTCCTCCCCATCCTTCGACGTTGCGAATGACGTCCGTGTCCCTCTCTGCCACGCACACCTGACCCTGCCAATCGCGCGATGAACTACCGCCACGCCTTTCATGCCGGCAATGTCGGAGATGTGCTGAAGCACATCGTGGTCGCGCACATCCTGCGCTATCTCCAGAAGAAGCCGGGTGCGGTGCGGGTGATCGACACCCATGCCGGCGTCGGGCTTTACGATCTGTCGGCGGACGAGGCTCTTAGAACCGGCGAAGCCGAGCGCGGCGTCATGCCGGTGATGGCCGCCACGCCACCGCCGGAGGTGGCCGAGACGATCGCCCCCTGGCTCGAAGCGGTGCGGGCGGAAAATCCGGACGGTGTGTTGCTCGCCTATCCGGGCTCGCCGCGCCTGGTGCGCAACCTGATGCGCGAGCAGGACCGGCTGACGGCGGTCGAGCTGCATCCCGCCGACGCGGCCGCCTTGAAGGCGCTGTTTGCCGGCGATCATCAGGTGCGGGTGGTGAGCCTCGACGGATGGCTGGCGCTCGGGGCGTTCGTGCCGCCGAAGGAGCGGCGCGGTCTCGTGCTCGTCGACCCGGCCTATGAGGTCGGCGGCGAATTGGAACGGCTTGCCTCAGGCATCGCGGGTGCCTGGCGCAAGTGGCCGACCGGGGTCTATTGCGGCTGGTATCCGATCAAGGCAGGCGACGAAGGCGCACGGATCGACACCATTCTGGAGGCAGCCGGCGTGGACAGGCGCCTGCGGGCGGAGCTGACGGTGCGCGCGCCGGATCCCGACGGTCCGATGGCCGGGTCGGGGCTTGTTGTGGTCAATCCGCCCTATACGCTTGCCGGCGACCTGATGCCGGTTCTGTCCTGGCTGTCGTCCATCCTGATGGAGGCGCCGGGCGGTGGCTTTCGCGTCACACCAAACGCCAAGTAAACCCTTTGCTAACCACTCCGCCTTGATTCTGCGCCGGCGATCGCGCATCGTCCCGCCAGTATTCCTGGGACCGGGGGTCGTCATGTACATGCGTCAAGTCGCTGCCGCCCTGCTCGCCGCTGCCATCGCTACACCGGCAGTCGCGGCAGATCCTTATCAGGTGGCACCCGCCGCTCCGCAGCAGTCCGGCTGGCAGCAATTCAACGGATCGCTGGACAACTGGTTCGGCTTCAACGCCGACGAGGCTCCGGTGAACCTTCCCGCCTGCAGCGACCAGAAGGTGGTTAGCGCGGCGCTGAAGTTCACCAACGCCGCTCAGCCGGCCTACCGGGTCGTGCGCGTCGCCGCGATCGACAACGTGTTCGAGCAGGCGCTCGAAGCCGACAATCCCAGCCCGCTCGCCCGCCGCTATTGCCGCGGCCAGGCCCATATGGCCGACGGCCGGATCACCACCGCCCACATCCGCATCGAGGAAGCCGACGGCTTCGTCGGCGCCGGCTGGGCCGTGAATGTCTGCCTCGACGGCTACGACAAGTGGCGGGTCTATGACGGCACCTGCCGCACGGCACGTCCCGCTCCCGATAGCTGATCGGCATGGCGAGCATGCGCCGTCGCGGACGGTCTTGCGGGTTGGCGTCGCATCTCGTGGCGCTCCTGGCCGGGGCAGCAATGACGATGTTCGCCGCGACAGCGGCTGCCCGCGCCGACGGCACGCCGGGCGATTTCGATTTCTACGTGCTCTCGCTCTCCTGGTCGCCGAGCTATTGCGCGGCGGCCGGCGACCGCGCCGATCCGACCCAGTGCGACAGCGGCCGGCCGTATGCCTTCGTGGCGCATGGGCTCTGGCCGCAATATGACCGGGGCTATCCGGAAAGCTGTGCCAAGGCCCGTCGGCTCGACCGATCGCTGGTCAATTCCATGCTCGACATCATGCCCAGCCGCAGCCTGATCCGGCACGAATGGGAAAAGCACGGCACCTGTTCGGGAATGTCGGCGGACGACTATTTTGCCGCGACCCGCTCCGCCTATGAGGCGATCGAGATCCCGCAGGCCTTTCAACAGCCGCAAAAGCAAGTGGTGATCGATCCGGATGATCTGGAGGCGGCCTTCCGGAAAACCAATGCCGGTCTTGAAGCGGATGAGATCGCGGTCGTTTGCCGCGGCAATCGCATTCGCGAGGTCCGCATCTGCCTGGAGAAGGACCTGAGCGGCTACACGTCCTGCCCACATGTCGACCGTCAGGCCTGCACCAAGCCGGATCAGCGCATGCCGCCAGTGCGGGCGCGCTAGAAGCGTTTCCTGGCGAAGTGAACCCCGGTTCGCCGTCCGGCAGGTGTGAAAGGAGCTGACTGGCATGGGCCCCGCCCCTCTTCTTGCCCTTCTTCTCGTTTTCTCCCTGCCGGCCTACGCTCAAGAGGCGGCGGACGACGCGCCGCCGCCGACGAACGCGGCCAATCTCGACCAGTGGCTTGCCGTTCCCGAGCCGGTGATGGTCGAGCACATGACCATTTCCAAATGCGAGGAGCCGTTCGGTCCCGCGCTTGAGGATCTCGTGCCGGTCACGGCCGAGCTGTCGGGGACGGCAACGCTCTATGCGATCCCCTGCTCCGCCGGTCAGACCCGCCCCACCTACCGGCTCTACGTCCACGAGACCGGCGAGATCGAGGGCGTACATCCGACCTTTCCCGCGGTTTTCACCCGCGCCTATGGCTGGCAGGGAACGGCGCGCGTCTATGATGTCGACTGGGATGCCGGCACCAGCCGGCTCACGGCGGAGGGCCCACGCGACGAAGACGGCCGCATCGGGGTTGGAGTCTGGTCGTGGGGAAGCTTCGGCCTGAAGCTGGAGCGCTACAGCCTGATCGACGCGAACGGCAACGCCGAGCGGGTCTATCCGCCGGCGGAGTGAGGGGTTCTATAGATTTTGCCGCTCACGCCAGCTCGCTTTGCTCGCGGCTGCGCGGGCGCGGCCACGAGCGTTTCCAGGCGAAGTGGGTACCGGTTCGCCGTCCGGAAACGCGGCAAGACAAGGCTCCGGCGCGGTCGCGCGCCAGCTTCGCATTTGCTGAGGAAACGGTCTATGGCCGAATGAATTCCGTCAAAACGACGGAATTGGCCTCGTCCAGCACATGCGGATCGCCGGCAGCCATCCCGCTCGCGGCGAGCACGTCCTCCGCCGTCTGTCCGTGATCGCACGCGGAAAACACCGCGACACCGCCAGGCAACGTCACGCCATGGGCACGGGTCAGATGAAAGCGTGTGTAGCCGTGTGCGAGAAACAGGTCGAAGACATCGCGCCCGCCGGGTACGCCCACGGCGCCGCCCTCCGGGAGAATGCGAGCAAGCATTTCCGACGTCTCAACGGTCGCCGGGTTCCACCACCAACCGTCGGTGCGGCGCTCCAGCCCATCCGCAGTTGAGGAGACCACGATCCGCAAACGGCCGGTACGGTTCGCCGTCACCGCGTGCGAGCGGCGCCCGAGCGCGATCGCATCCATGCGGTCGAGGCCGGCCTGGAAGGCGCGCGAATCGGCCTCGTTGCGCAGGGTCTTCGGCATGGCGCCGCTGGCATCGGCGATGCGGTCGTCGTCGGAGACGATCGCGAACCCCTCGATGGTCCAGGCTGCCACGTTGTCGCCCCGGCGCGTCAGGTGGCGAACTTGAACAGGATCACGTCGCCGTCGTGGACAACGTATTCCTTGCCTTCGTCGCGGGCCTTGCCGGCTTCCTTCGCGCCCTGCTCGCCGCCACAGGCGATGTAGTCGTCGTAAGCGATGGTCTGGGCGCGGATGAAACCGCGTTCGAAGTCGGAATGAATCACACCGGCCGCCTGGGGCGCCTTGGTGCCCTTGTTGATGGTCCAGGCGCGGGTCTCCTTTGGACCAGCGGTGAAGTAGGTGATCAGGCCGAGGAGCTCGTAGCCGGTGCGGATCAGTCGATCGAGACCGGGCTCTTCGAGACCGAGGGTCTCCAGATATTCGCGCTCGTCCTCGTCGGAGAGCTGGGCGATCTCCGCCTCGATCGCGGCCGAGATCACCACCGTCGCGGCTCCCTCGGCCGCGGCCTTCTCTGCCACTTTTTCCGAGAGGCTATTGCCCGTTCCCGCTGCCGCTTCGTCCACATTGCAGACATAGAGCACCGGCTTGGCCGTCAGCAGGTTGAGGCCTTTGATGTCGTCCGCCATCTCCGGGTTCTGTGCCACCAGCAGCCGGACCGGCTTTCCGTCGCGCAAAAGCTCCAGAGCGGCATCCATGATCGGGACGATGTGCTTGGCTTCCTTGTCGCCGCCGGTCGCCTTCTTGCGCAGCGGTGTCACCCGGCGCTCCAGGCTTTCCATGTCGGCAAGCATCAGTTCCGTTTCGACGGTGTCCGCGTCGGCGATCGGGTCGATCTGGCCCTCGACGTGGGCGATGTCGTCGTCCTCGAAGCAGCGCAGCACGTGAGCGATCGCATCGACCTCGCGGATGTTGGCGAGGAACTGGTTGCCAAGGCCCTCGCCCTTGGAGGCGCCGCGCACCAGGCCCGCAATGTCAACGAAGGTCAGCCGGGTCGGAATGATCTGCGCGGAGCCGGCGGTGTCGCGGATCTTCTTGAGTCGCGGGTCGGGAACGGCGACGTCGCCGGTGTTCGGCTCGATCGTGCAGAAGGGATAGTTCGCGGCCTGCGCCGCGGCGGTGCGGGTGAGCGCGTTGAACAGCGTCGACTTGCCGACATTCGGCAAGCCGACGATACCGCATTTGAAGCCCATGGGCCGTCCTCGGTAAATGTCAGTGAGCGGGTGGCAGAAGCACCGCGTTGAGTTAGCGCGGGTGATAGGACGATTCAGCCGCCAACCACAATCCGAAATCCGCGCTTCAGTTGGTTCGCCCATCCCTGGCCAGCCCCGAGCGATCTCGGCAGGATTGCGAATATTTTGAGAAATTGTTGTGGCTGGCGAAATCGACAGGAACTCGATCCTCTCTTGGGGCGTTATCGATCACGAATTGCTTGTCCATCGGACGAATAAGAGGAGGATGAAATGCGTAAGAGCTTGCTTGCAGCGGTTTCGGCTGCGTCTTTGTTTGCGGCTGGTGCGATTTCTCCGGTGATTGCGCAGTCCAATACTGACGATACGATGCAGTCCCAGACGGAATCCGGGGCCTCGTCGACCACGGCACCCGATGCATCGGAAATGGATGCCAACACGCCGACGGAGACGGAATCCTCAGACTCCGCCCAGAAGTCGGACCAGATGGCCGACCCCACAACGGCTGAGGACTCCACCGGCTCCTCGATGAGCACGACCGCCGACACCGGCGGCAACGGCACCGGGGAAATGACGGCGCAGCAGCCGGCCGACACCCATCTCGCCAGCGACCTGACCGGCCAGCCGGTACAGAATTCCGAGGGCGACGATCTCGCCGATATCGACGACTTCGTGATCGGGCCGGACGGCAAGATCAGCCATGTCATCGTTTCGTTCGGCGGCTTCCTGGGTCTTGGCGACAAAGAAGTGATGCTGCCGTGGGAGCAGATGGACATCTCCATGGATGAGGACGGCGACGAGGTCGTCACCCTGGCGATGACCCAGGAGCAGATCGAGAGCCTGCCGCAGTTCGTCTCCCAGGAGGAGGCCAACGAGGCGACCGAGGCTGACGCCAAGCCGGCCGACGGCGGCTCCACCGGAATGGGGACGGGTACCGGCACCGGCATGACCGGATCCGGCTCTGGCTCCGGAACCAGCATGGGCCAGTAAGCCCGTTCCGACGATCGCACCTGCGAGGAGAGCCGCCCTGGGCGGCTCTTTTCGTATTGTGTCGATGCGAAGATAAGTGAGTGAGGTGCGGGCAGGTTCGCCCCGACGTCCCCTCGTTCCCGCGCGAGCGGGAGCCGATCAGGCGGCAGTAGGGTGCGCGCATCTAACCCGTTCGTCGGCCAGCCGCCTTTCCTCCGCTCATCGCACAGGCCCTATCGCTTCCCGTTTGCGCGGGAATGAGCGGTGTCTGAGGAAGCGCTAAGAAATTCAACTCGCTTCCGCCCTCCGTGCGCGGACTTGCACATGGAAGCGGCGAAGGGCCCGGAAATCCTTATCGCTTGCGGCCGACCAGCTTTCCCAGCGCGGCGAACGGTCCCTCGCTCGCAGGTTCCGCAGCCGGCGGTACATCGGCCGGCTTTCGCGGCGCAGGCTCGGATTTGGTCTTGGCCGGCTTGCGCTCCTCTTTTGCGCCACCGATCGCAAGGTGCACCTTATTGGCGAACGAGGAATCCTTGCCATCCGCCAACAGCGGCAGGTGATCGGCGATCGCATCCAACAGCGGATCGAGCCAATCGGCATCGGCCTTGGCGAAGTCGTGCAGAACGTAAGGCACGACGGCGTCCTTGTGGCCCGGGTGCCCGATGCCGATGCGCAGCCGCCGATAGCCATCGCCGATATGGGCGTTGACGGAACGCAGCCCGTTGTGCCCGCCGTGGCCTCCGCCCGCCTTCATCCGGAACTTGCCGGGCTGCAGGTCGAGATCGTCGTAGACGACCACAACGTCCGAAGGCGTGAGCTTGTAAAAACGCATCGCCTCGCCGACCGCTTGGCCGGATTCGTTCATATAGGTCTGCGGCTTCAGGAGCAGGACCTTGTCATCGCCGACCGTGGCTTCGGCGATCTCTGCATTGCGCCGCGTGCGCCACGCCGGCAACCGCAGCCGGTCGTGGATCCGGTCGAGCGCCATGAAGCCCACATTGTGCCGGTTGCCGGCATAGCGGGGTCCGGGATTTCCAAGGCCGACTAGAAGCATCATGGCGTGCGACTCCGTTCGGCGTCACCCGATCGGCGGACAAGCCGTCGAGGATACGAGAACGTCCGCACCGGAAGACCGGCGCGGACGTGAACGGGATAGACAGACAAGACGGCGGAAAGAGGATTACTCCTCCTCGCCCTTTTCCTCTGCCTCTTCCGCTTCTTCGCCTTCCTCGGCCATCTCGCTCTCCAGCCCAGCCGGCGTGGCGATGGTGGCGATGGTGAAGTCGCGGTCGGTGATCGTCGGGACCACGTTGCCCGGCAGCGTCACCGCGGAGATGTGGATGGAATCGCCGAGATCGTAGCCGGCGAGGTCAATCGTGATCGCCTCGGGGATCGAATCCGCCGGGCACTCCAGCTCCACGGTGTGGCGCACGATGTTGAGCACACCGCCGCGCTTCAGGCCGGGCGAGGTCTCTTCGTTCTCGAAGTGCACCGGCACTTCGACGGCGACCCGGCTCGACTTGCCGACGCGCAGGAAATCGACATGGGACAGGAAGTCGCGCACCGGCTCTAGCTGGTAGTCGCGCGGCAGCACGCGGATCGACTTGCCGTCGACCTTGATGGTCCAGACATGGGTCAGGAAGCCACCGGCGTGAAGCTTTTGGAACACTTCCTTATAGGGCAGCGCAATCGGCAGTGGGGGCTGCTTATCGCCGTAGATAACGGCGGGAATCTTGTTCTCGCGGCGCAGCGCACGAGCGGCCCCCTTGCCCACCCGATCGCGCACCGTGGCCTCGAGTACGAACTCTTGTGCCATCGGTCTCTCCTTCATGGCATGAAACGAAAGAAGGCCGCGACGGCGGCCTCTTTCCGACGACCCGCCTCCAGGGGTGCGGGCAGGGCGCCTATATACGGCCAACCTTAGCGATATTCAACTGTCTTTCGCCGGCACTGGGTGCGGTCTATCGAGGCCGAGCGCGCGCCTTCTCTACCTTTGCGAAGCCAGAACGACAGGAGGCCGGTGGAAGAACGGGTGGCATGATCGGCGCAGACGACCAACACCCTATGGACTCCCTCTTGCGCGGGAGCGAGCGGTGTGTGGGGCAACGGCCTGTTCGAAAATCCCACCCACTTTTACTGGATTTGCTTTATTTCCCGACCGCCCGACGGATGGCGGCAAGATCGACCGGGCGATCCGGCAGCGTGATCTCGAAGGTCGCACCGGGCGTGGTTTCCGCAAGAGCGATCGAGCCGCCATGGGCGCGCACGATCTCGGCGGAGATGGCCAGGCCGAGCCCGGTTCCCCCTTTCCGGGTCGACCCCTGGAACGGCTGGAACAGATGTTCGCGAACCTTGGGCGGGATGCCAGGCCCGGTGTCGGCCACCCGGATCGTCACGACCCCGCCGGCGCGCTCCGCCGAAACCTCCACCCGCCGCACCAGCGCGGTGTCGCCGTCGGTCTCCAGGATGTGCACGGCGTTGCGGGCGAGATTGATGAGAACGCGCGAAAGCTGATCGGTGTCGGCGTCCACTTCCAGGTCGGCGGGAACGCGGTTTTCGAAGACAATGTCCGGATGCTGGGCCAGACCGACGAGATCCGCCACGTCCTCCACCACCTGCCTCAGCCGGATCAGCCGCCGCGAAGGCGGCGCCTCGCCGGTGCGGCCATAGGAGAGCACGGCGCGAGTATAGCCGACCGCGCGATCCAGGGTGCCGACGATCTTCGGCAACACCCGCTGCACGGTCGGATCCGGGCTGGAGGAGAGCCGGTCGGAAAAGAGCTGGGCGGCGGCCAGCAGGTTGCGCAGGTCGTGGTTGATCTTGGAGACCGCTAAGCCGAGATCGGCCAACCGACGGCGCTGATGGATCGTTTCCAGAAGCTGGCGCTGCATGGTGGCGAGCCGGCGCTCCGCGTCGCCGATCTCGTCGGCCCGATCGGAGGGCTCGATGATGCGGCTGGCGTCTTCCGGATTATCGGCGAAGTCCTCGATCGCCGCCGAAAGCCGCTGCATCGGCCGCACCAGGAGCCAGCGCAGGCTCATATAGACCAGGACCGCCGTGATCACCGAAATCAGAAGCGACAACATCAGGATGTTGCGCGAATAGGCCAGCATGGCCGTGCGCATCCGGCGGT
The DNA here is from genome assembly GCF_040750475.1 of Amorphus sp. 3PC139-8. Classification (NCBI taxonomy): domain Bacteria; kingdom Pseudomonadati; phylum Pseudomonadota; class Alphaproteobacteria; order Hyphomicrobiales; family Amorphaceae; genus Amorphus; species Amorphus sp. 3PC139-8. The sequence goes on from NZ_JABJVY010000003.1 coordinate 313,119, forward strand.
CGGAAATAACGATTTCGACGCGCTCGTCGCGCCCCGGTGCAGCCCCGGACACGCGGATCGTGTGCGGCTCGGTCTCCAAAAGCACGGCGAAGGCATCCACGATGGCCGAGAGCGGCTCCATCTCCGCAAGGTCGACATGGAGATCGACGGATTCCGGCGGCATGTCGACGGCCAGAAGCCGTCGTCGATCGCCGGCCAACAGCGCGATGGCGATGGTGTCGGTCGACGACAACAGCCGCGCCTGCAGCGCCTTGGGAACCTCCGAGCCCTCCGCCAGCACCATGGCGGCGACACTTGCGGTGGCATGGGAATCGCGCAGCCAGGACAGCCGGAAATTCGCGATCGAAGGCACGTAGATCAGAATTTCGCTGACCATCACGAACAACAGCGTGAGAACCAGAAGCTTGCCGGAGAGGCCAGCCCGCCAGGAGCGCCGGGTCCCCTGCCCGCGCTTGGGCGCGGCGCCGTCGTTCGCAACAGGCGTGTCCTCAGCCATGGCCGTTCGCCTGCGTCAGGGCGCACGTCGACAGGGTCCACGCACCGGACAGGTCCGGCTGGACGGTTTTTTCCGGCGCGGCACGTGCGATCGAAAGCGGGTGCGGAGAGGTCCGCATGTCAGGCCACTACCCCAAACGGCTAAGCCACCGCAGAATGCGCCGGAGCCAGGGATTGGTCAAACTGCCGGAATAGGCGGTGATGGCGGCGGTTTTCCCGCTTTCGAAAAATGTCGGATAGGGCGCGACATGTCCCACGACGGTGCGAAGATTCGCCCCGGCGGCAAGCGCGAGCGACCAGCCGGCGATCAATTCGCCGGCGCCGGGCCCCACGATGCCCACGCCCAGGATGCGCCCGCGCGGGCCGGCGACGATCCGAACGCCACCCTCCGTTCGCCGTTCGGCACGAGCGCGGTCGTTCTCGGCGAACGGCGCGTCCAGCACGCGCACCCTGTCTCCGAAGCGCTCGCGCGCCTCCGCCTCGCTCAACCCAACCTGGCCGAGCTCCGGATCGCAGTAGGTCACGCGCGGCAAATGGGAATAATCGACCCGCACAGGCAGGCGAAACAGGATCGAACGGACGACCAGGCCGGCATGGTAGCCAGCCACATGGGTGAACTGCGGACCGCCGACACAATCGCCGATCGCATAGACGCGCCGGTTGCTGGTGCGCAGGCCCCGGTCGGTCTCGATACCGGCCGGGGAATGGGCGATGCCGGCCTTCTCCAGATCGAGCCCGTCCACCACCGGAGCCCGCCCGGCGGCGACGAGAAGATGCGTTCCCCTGATCGTCTCGCGTCCGGCCAGGCCGGTGACGGTCGCGGCAATTGCGCCGGCGTTTCCCTCCACCCGTTCAATCCCGGTCTGCTCCAGAAGCCGCACACCATCGGCCACGAGGGCCTCGCGCACGGGGGCGACCAGGAACGGATCGTCCCGGGCAAGCAGCGTGCTCCGCTCGATCAACGTCACCTCGGCGCCAAGCCGGCGATAGGCCTGGGCGAGCTCCACCCCGATCGGTCCCCCGCCAACGACCAGAAGATGGCCGGGGCACGTAGCGAGATCGAAAACGGTCTCGTTGGTGAGGAACGGAACGCCGTCGAGACCAGGAATTGGCGGAACCGCCGGGCGCGAGCCAGTTGCCAGCACGAACCGACGCGGCCGGATGAGGGTATCGCCGGCTTTGAGGGTGCGGTCATCGAGAAAGCGGGCATGGTCCCGAAGCACGGTAACGCCCAGCCCTTCGAAGCGCTCGACGGAATCGTGCGGCGCAATCGCGGCGATTACCTCGTGAATGTGCCGATGAACCCCGGCGAAATCGACCGCGGGCTCGCTCTGCGCCACGCCGAACGAGGGCCCCCGCCGGCCGGCTTCGCGAATGGCAGCCGCGGCAATCAGCGATTTCGACGGCACGCAGCCGGTGTTCAGGCAATCGCCCCCCATCGTGCCCTTCTCCACCAGCACGACCGGCGTACCAAACTGGGCGGCCGCAGCGGCCACGCTGAGCCCGGCGGAGCCGGCGCCGACGACGCAGATATCGGGGGTGAGAGGGGGGCCGGCGCCGATCACGCTGCGGTGTCCTTGCGCCGACGAACTTTCCTGTAGATCGGAGGAATCAGCGCGACCAGGCCGAGCGCCACCAGCGCACCGACGAAGGTCGGCGTGATCAGCGCGCTCGGGTCGATGGAGCAGCTTCCGGCGGCTGCACAGCCCGGATTCGCCGCCTCCTGTGCCGCAATCAGGCTGTCCAGGCCGGCGCCGAGAAAGGCATAGGCGACCGTGCCCGGCAGGATGCCGACGAAGGTTGCGCCGACATAGGTGCGCAAGGGGACGCTGAACAGCGCCGGCGCGAGATTGACCAGCCAGAACGGAAACACCGGCACCAACCGCAAAAAGAGAAGATAGCTCCAGGCATCGGCGCGAAAGCCATCCGCCAGGCGCGTCATGAAGGGCCCCGCCCGCGCCCGCAACGCCGCCCCGAGCGAGGTGCGCGCGGCCAGGAACACGACCGTCGCGCCGATGGTCGCCGCGATCGCGGTCACCGCGGAGGACATCCACACCCCGAACAGGAAGCCGCCCGCGATCGTGAGGAGGCTGGCGCCGGGAAAGGAGAGTGCCACCAGCACGATATAAAGGCCGGCATAGGCGAGAAGCGCCAGCGCCACATCGTCGGTGACGAAGGCGGCGAGCGCGCTGCGCTTGCGGATCAGGTTGGCCAGCGTGAACTGGTCGAACCAGCCGGCCCCGTAGGCGATGGCCATGAGCACCAGAAGCCCGATCAGCGGCAGCCAGCGCACGAACCGCTCGCGCGGGCCCTTGCGCACGCAGGCGGCGGTGTCGCCGTCGCTGCCCGGTTGCCGACCCGCCACCCGGTGTTCCGCTGTCGTCCGCTGCTCGCTCATGCGTTCCGTATCGGCGTTCCCCCGCACCTCATCGGCGCGCCCTCTTTCAACAGATGCCCGTCCGCGACGTCTTGTGCATCCTTTGAGTGATGGTTCTCACCCGAAATTGAGATCGCCGGAGCAGACGGTGCCGCCGTGGACGGCCCCTTGCACATGCAACACGACACCCCACGTTGACTTGGCCGCGGCTGCTTTCTATAAGCCGGGGCTCATCTCCACGTCGTATGCCGGGCTATCGAGCGCCGTTCTGGCTGGCAGGCGGGGAATGATCCGATTTTTTCGATCGATCCGACGGGCGTCGACGCGCCAGCCGCGAGCCCGTGAGAGCAGGTTTTGTCCGATGAAGCGTACCTATCAGCCGAGCCGACTCGTTCGTAAGCGCCGCCACGGCTTCCGTGCCCGCATGGCGACCAAGGGTGGTCGTCTCGTGATCGCGCGCCGCCGTGCCCGCGGCCGGAAGAAGCTGTCCGCGTAAGGGCTCGCGCTCGGAAGGCGCGGTCTCGCCGCCCGTCCGGCTCGCCGCCATGGACCGGCTCAAGAAACGAACCGAATTCAAGTCGGTCGCCCGCGGCGTGCGCGCGGAGCGGCCCGCTTTCGTGCTTCAGGCGCGTTGCGAGCGCCGCTGCGACGGCGCGCCGCGCTTCGGCTTCACGGTGACCAAGCGCACCGGCAATTCCGTCGAGCGCAATCGCATCCGCCGCCGCCTGAAGGCGGTGGTGTCCGAACGCCTTGCAAGGGCGCGGGAAGGCTGCGCCTATGTCCTCGTCGGACGCCGCGCGGCCCTATCACGATCCTACCCGGATCTTCTGGTCGACCTTGAAGTCGCCTTCGAGCGAGTCCACAACGCCGTCGACCGCCGGTCCGCGAACCGGCACGCCCCCGAACGCTGAACCGGTGCGATCATGGACAACAAGAATTTCATCATCGCGATCGCGCTGTCTCTCGCGGTGCTGATCGGCTGGCAGTATTTCTTCATCGAGCCCCGGCAGGACGCCCAGCGGGAGGCGGCCGTCGAACAGCAGGTCGACAACGCCGCAACGCCGGAGACCACCGATCACGCCGGCCTGCCCCAGCCCGACGGCAACGGAAATGCCCAGACGGCGCCGGGCCAGGGCACGGGCCCCAGCGCCACGGCCAAGGATCGTCCGACGGCGCTGGCCGCCACCAACCGGGTGCCGATCGCGACCCCTCGCCTGTCCGGCTCCATCAACCTGACCGGTGGCCGGCTCGACGATCTCCGGCTCAAGGATTACCACGAGACCGTCAATCCCGAGAGCCCGACCATCGTCCTGTTCTCGCCGTCCGGCGCACCGCAACCCTATTATGCCGAGGTCGGCTGGGTGGCGGGCGGCGACAACGCCCAGAAGATCCAGGTGCCGAACGCCGACACCGTCTGGACGGTGGAAGGCGAGGCGACGCTGACGCCCACAACCCCTGTGACTCTGGAGTGGACGAACCCGTCCGGAATTACGTTCACGCGCACCTTCGCCGTGGACGACAACTATATGTTCACGGTGACCCAGGGCATCGAGAACAAGTCCGCCGATGCCATCACGCTGTTTCCCTACGGCCTGATTTCCCGCCACGGCACGCCGGAAACCTCGCGCTTCTTCGTGCTGCACGAGGGGCCGATCGGCGTCTACGGCGATTCCGGCGTCAAGGAATACGACTATGACGACCTGGTCGACGACGGCCCGATCACCCCGGACAAGGTGAACGACGGCTGGCTCGGCTTCACCGACAAATATTGGGCCTCGACGCTGGTTCCGAATCCCGGTTCCGCATTCCAGCCGCGCCTGTCGGCCGTCGAGCGCAACGGCCGCGAGATCTACCAGGCCGACTATCTGGAAGACGCCATCACCATCGCGCCCGGCCAGTCCGGCGAGAGCCGCAACCTCCTGTTCGCCGGCGCCAAGGAAGTCGGCGTCATCAACGGCTACGAAAACTCCCTCGGGATCGAGAAATTCGACCTGCTGATCGACTGGGGCTGGTTCTACTTCCTGACCCGGCCGATGTTTTACGCCCTCGACTTCTTCTACAAGCTGGTGGGCAACTTCGGCGTAGCGATCCTGATCGTGACGGTGCTGATCAAGGCCGCCTTCTTCCCGCTTGCCAACAAGGCCTACGTGTCGATGAGCAAGATGAAGAAGCTGCAGCCGGAGATGGTCAAGCTGCGCGAGCGCTATAAGGACGATCGCGTCAAGCAGCAACAAGCGATGATGGAGATCTACAAGAAGGAGAAGATCAATCCGGTCTCCGGCTGTATTCCAATCGTGATCCAGATTCCGGTGTTCTTCTCTCTCTATAAGGTGATCTTCACCACCATCGAAATGCGGCATGCGCCGTTCTTCGGCTGGATTCAGGACCTGTCGGCGCCCGATCCGACCACGGTGTTCAATCTGTTCGGTCTGATTCCGTGGGATCCGCCTTCGTTCTTGATGATCGGTATCTGGCCGTTGATCATGGGCTTCACCATGTGGATGCAGATGAAGATGAACCCGACGCCGCCGGATGCGACGCAGGCGATGATCTTCAATTGGATGCCGGTGATCTTTACCTTCATGCTGGCAAGCTTCCCGGCCGGATTGGTGATCTACTGGGCCTGGAACAACTCGCTGTCGGTCGCGCAGCAATACATCATCATGCGCCGCCAGGGCGTGAAGGTGGAGCTGTGGGACAACATTACCGGCTTGTTCAAACGCAAGAAGGCGAGCAACGAAAGCTCGTCCTGACGCCGGCGTAAGGCTGGAGACCGGGAAACCCGTGGTGGACGACTCTTCCGTGCACACCCTGTTCGCGCGTCCGTGGACCTTTCTGCGCGGCGCGCGATCGATGGGCGACCTGCCAGAGACCGGTCCGGTCGAGGTCGCCTTTGCCGGCCGCTCCAATGTCGGCAAGTCGAGCCTCTTGAACACGCTGGTCGGCCAGAAGACGCTGGCGCGCACCTCCAACACGCCCGGCCGCACCCAGGAATTGAACTTCTTCGTCACCGACGTCGCGCCGATCGTGCTGGTGGACATGCCGGGATACGGTTATGCCGCCGCGCCCAAGAAGGCGGTGGAGGCCTGGACCGAGCTGGTGTTCGACTTCCTGCGCGGACGGCCGACACTGCGACGCGTCTATCTCCTGATCGATGCCCGCCACGGACTGAAGGCGATCGACGAGGAGGTGATGAATTCGCTCGACCAGGCGGCAGTCTCCTACCAAGTGGTGCTGACCAAGGCCGACAAGATCGGGCCGTCCCAGCTTGCCGAGCGCATCGCGGAGACGGCGCAGAAGATCATCAAGCGGCCGGCGGCGCATCCGACCGTGATCGCCACCTCCTCCGTCACCCGTGAAGGGCTGGACGATCTGCGCGCGGAAGTGGCCGAACTGGCGTTTGCTTAATCTTTGGCCGCGCTTAATCACCCCCTTGCCGATTGAGCCGCGCCTTTGCGACCGCTATAGCAGGCCGAGATGAACCCGCGACGAGGGCCGGAAACGCAAGCCATGACCATGACGGACACGGACACCGACGAAGCCGATCTCTCGCGTGCCCGCATCATCTCCGAAGCGCTGCCGTTCATGCTGCGCTACGACGAGCGCACCATCGTGGTGAAATATGGCGGTCACGCCATGGGCGATCCGGCGCTGGCCAAGGCGTTCGCCGAGGATGTCACGCTGATGAAGCTCGCCGGCATCAATCCGGTGGTGGTACACGGCGGCGGCCCCCAGATCGGCTCAATGCTCGATCGCCTTGGCATCCGCTCGGAATTCCGCGGCGGCCTGCGCGTGACCGACCGGGCGACCGTGGAGGTCGTCGAGATGGTGCTGGCCGGCTCCATCAACAAGGAAATCGTCCGCGCGATCAACGGCGCCGGCGGACGCGCGGTTGGGCTGTGCGGCAAGGACGGGCAGATGGTCACCGCCCAGCGCGTGACCCGGACCGTGGTCGATCCGGATTCCAACATCGAGAAGGTGGTGGACCTCGGCTTCGTCGGCGAGCCGAAGGAAGTGCGCCGGGAAGTGCTCGACATGCTGGCCCAGAGCGAAATTATTCCGGTGGTTGCGCCGGTCGCGCCCGGCGACGACGGCGAGACTTACAACGTCAACGCCGACACGTTTGCGGGTGCCATTGCCGGCGCGCTCAACGCCTCCCGGCTCCTGTTCCTGACCGACGTGTCCGGCGTCCTGGACAAGAACGGACGCCTGATCAAGGAGCTGACGGTCTCCGACGCCCGGCGCATGATCATCGACGGCACCATCACCGGCGGCATGATCCCGAAGGTCGAAACCTGCATCGAGGCCCTGGAAAAGGGCGTGAAGGGCGTTGTCATCCTGAACGGAAAGCTGCCCCACGCCGTTCTTCTGGAGCTGTTCACCGAGCGCGGCGCCGGCACCTTGATGACGCCGTGACCCCTGTCGAGGATCCCTACATGAGGCTTTGCCGAAAGGCGAAACGGTTCGCAGACAGGAGAGACGCACAGGCGCGTGCACGTCGCGTCGGCGCGGTCCCTTCCCATGTGCGGACGGTTTCCGGCTGCGGTGCGGCCCATGCGGCGATGCTCAACAGGCCCTGACCTCTTATGGATACGATCAACCCCATGGAGCTGTCGCCCTACCGCGTTTTTTCGCGCACCGACTGGGCCAAGCTGCGCGCCGATACTCCGATGACGCTGTCGGCGGAAGAAGTGCAGGAGCTCCAGGCCTACAACGACCGCATCGACCTGGCGGAGGTGGAGGAGATCTACCTGCCGCTCGCCCGGCTCGTCTCCATGTATGTGGAGGCCGCCCAGGCCCTGCACGCCACCACCAACCGCTTTCTCGGGCGCGACGACGGACAGATCCCGTTCGTGATCGGCATCGCCGGCTCGGTCGCCGTCGGCAAGTCCACCACCGCACGCCTTCTGCAGGCGCTGCTTGCGCGTTGGCCGACCAGCCCGACCGTCGATCTGGTGCCGACCGACGGCTTCCTGTTTCCCAACGCGGTGCTGGAAGCCGAAGGGCTGATGGAGCGCAAGGGCTTCCCGGAAAGCTACGATCTGAAGTCGCTGCTGGCCTTCCTGCACGACGTGAAGGCCGGAGTGCGCAATGTCGAGGCGCCGGTCTACTCGCACCTGACCTACGACGTGGTGCAGGGCGAGACCATCACCGTCGACCGGCCGGACATCCTGATCCTAGAAGGCCTCAACGTCCTGCAGACCAGCAAGCTCTCGCGCGAAAGCGTCGGAATCCCATTCGTCTCCGACTTCTTCGATTTCGCGATCTATATCGAGGCCGACGAGGCGGTACTCCACCGCTGGTATCTGGAGCGGTTCATGCGCCTGAAGGGCACCCGCTTCCACGATCCGCGCTCCTACTTCCACAAATATGCAGAGATCTCCGAGGATGAGGCGTTGGCCTTCGCCAACCGGCTGTGGAACCGGATCAACCTAGTCAACCTTCGCGAAAATATCCGCCCCACCCGGCCGCGCGCGGACCTGATCCTCTCCAAGAACGCCGACCACCACATCGAGACGGTAGCGCTGAGGAAGATTTGAGCGTTACCCAAGCGGTACTGCGCGAGGCCGACGCGGCGACCCGGGCTGAGGTCGTCGACACCCTCCACGCCGCCTCCGCCCCATTCATCGAGGGCGACACGGTGCGCTACACGGCTGCCTGCTGGCTGGTGGAGGCGGAGGCTTAGGCAACACTGACGCGACCCTTTGCGACTCCCCGCATTCCGGCAGAGGCGCCGGGGTGGGCGGAGGAGAACAGGCCCAGGCGAACCATTTTGACTCCGCTCATTCCCGCGAAAGCGGGAATCTATAGGGAGCGGGTATTAAGGCACGTGGACCGAGACGAACTCGGCAGCTGCGCAAGCCTATACCGAGAAAGTTCCGGCAATCAAAAGCGCCGTTTTCCGTCGAGAAGCCCTATGGCTTCCCGCTTTCGCGGGAATGAGCAACCGTGTCTGCTATGTGGTCGGTGCGCAGGCCGTCTCGGCGTCGCGGATGATGGCGTTGAGATGGGTGATGAGCTTGCGCATCACGGCGGTGATGGCAACTTTGAACGGTTTTCCCGCCGTCCGTAGCCTGTCGTAGAAGGGCCGCAGGACGGGATCCTTTCCGCTGACAGCGCTGAGGGCGGCCATGTAGAGTACGTCGCGCACCGACTTACGTCCCCCGGCACAGCGCCCGCCCCGGTCCCTGGCGCCGGACTGGCGAGCGTGCGGCGCCACCCCGACCAGGGAGGCGATGCGCTTGGCGCCGATCCTGCCGAGCTCCGGCAGCTCGGCGATGAGGGTCGCAGCCAGAACCGGGCCAACGCCCCTGACGGCCCGCAGCAGCCGGGCGTGCTTCGCCAGCGTGACGCTGTCGGCAATGCGCCGGGCGATCTCCTTGTCGAGAAGAAGGACGCTTTGGGCGAGGCTGCGCAGT